>DATFNV010000111.1:0-10246 GCA_035266225.1 Gemmataceae bacterium | reverse complement strand
ACCTCCGCCCGGGTGACGAAGACCTCGGCCGCCATTCCGGGCTTGAACCCCCCTTCCGGGTCGGTCACCCGGACCTTGACGGCGAACACCTGCTGGCGGCGTTCGTCCAGAGACGGCCCGTTGCGCGGCGTGGACTCGCTGACCGTGGCGATCTGGGCCACCGTACCCACGAAGCGCTGGCCCGGGTGCGAAGCGACTGTCACCGCGACTTCCTGACCCAGCCGCAGCCGGCCCAGGTCGGGGGCGGGGACGAAGACCTTGACCCACAGGTCGGCGGCGCGGTGGGCCACAATGACGGGCTGTCCGGCGGCGAGCACGCTGCCGGGCCGCACCGTCACCCCCTCGACCACGCAGCGCTCCGTGGCAGTCACCACGGTCTCGCGCAGTGTGGCCTCGGCCTCGGCGAGTTGCGCCCGGGCCTGGGCCACTGCGGCCGCGGCCGCGGCCCGGTCCTCGTCCCGGGTGCCGCGCCGGAGCAGTTTGCAGTGCGCTTGCACCCGCTCGAAATCCGCCTGCGCCTCGGCGATCTCCTCGGGCCGACTGCCGTGGAGCAGCAGGTCGCGGGCGGCCTGGGTCACGCGCACCCGGTGGCGCGCCCGGTCGCGGACGGCGAGGGCGGCGTCGTACTCGGCCCGGGAAACCGCGGCCACGCTCACCAGTCGCTCGGCCCGAGCGAAGTCCTCGTCGGCCTGTCGTTGCTCCGCCAGGACGGCGCCCAGTTCGCCCTGGGCCTGGCGTTTGTGCTCCTCCCGAGCGCCGGCCCGCGTCCGCTCGAGACGGGCCCGGGCGGCATCGGCCGCCGCCTGGGCCTCGGCGATTTCCTCGGGCAACGGCCCGTGGATTGCCCGCTCCAGGGCGGCCTGGGCGGCGGCGAGCCGACCTTGCGCCTGGTCGCGGCGGGCGGACAGTTCCTGGGCCTCGAAGGTGACTAGCACTTGCCCGGGCTCGACCAACTGCCCTTCCTGGACGTGGACGGCCGCCACCCTCCCGCCGACGCGTGATCCCAGCTGGACCTCCTGCGCCTCGACGGTACCCGGCAGCCGCACCTCATCGGCGTCGCCGCGACCGGGCCAGAACCAGAACCCCGCGGCCGCCAAGCTGCCCAGAACGACCGCGAACAGTTCGATCCACTTCCACAGCATCCGTCCGGAAGCCCGGACCGGAAGGGCCGGGAGCCGACGTGCAGTACTCACCGGGCGTAGACTCTGATCGATCATGACACGTCCTCCCAGGTTAGCCCCGACGCGCGGCCAGCGGCCGGGGACTCGTCCTCATGGTTATTGGGGGTTGACCGTCTTGCTGCCATCTTGCCTGGCGGCGGGGGGCGGCAGGTTCGGACAGGGGTTGCCGAAAAAACTACGGTGACCAACTGGGCAGGAAACCCCTGTCGATAGCGACAAACGAGGGGGGAACGGACTGGAGTCGCGTCCCTTTTCCTTTGAAGGCCGGCCACCGCGGCCGGCGTCTTCACCAGTAGCTACGCGACTCTCGGCCGGTTTAACGCGCGTTCTTGCCGAAGGGGGCGCCCCGCCCGGTCCTCGTCGCCGGGACAAGGGGTCGCGAGTCGATGCGATAAGGGATGGGACGCGCGCTTCAACCGGCGGGGTGAAGCGCGGCGGAATCGTAAACGGCGGCGGACCACCCGTGGCGGCAGTCGTACAGGTGGCGGAAGTGACAAACTCCCGACCGCGGACATTTCTCTTGTTGCCTGACAGGCGCCGACCTTTTATCTTGACATTACTCGTTGGCGTCTTTACACTTGAAACGCTTCACGCCTGAGGGGCTCTGTCGGCGGATGGGCCGGGCACGTTGTCAGGAGAACGGAGCCGTGACCAAGAAAGAGATCGTCAAGCAAATCGCCGACCGCATCGGCGAAACTCAGCTCAAGACCAAGGATATCGTGCAGCGGACCTTCGACGCCATCGTGGATACCCTGATCGAACAGGGGCGGATCGAGTTGCGGAACTTCGGGGTCTTCGAGGTTAAGCGGCGCAAGGCGCGCAAGGCGCGCAACCCGCGCACCGGCGAGAAGGTCGAGGTGCCGCCCAAGTGCGTCGTCACCTTCAAGCCGGGCAAGGACATGGAAGAGCGTGTTCGCCGCATGACCCGCGTCCCCGTGCCCCCCCCGGACGAGGACGAGGAAACCCCAGTCAACAACGGCGTCACTGCCGACGGCGACGGGGTCGCCGACAAGGGTCCCGCCCACCCTGCCCGGGCTCCCCGGGCTCCCCGGGCTCCCCGGGCTCCCCGGAAGCGCAAAGCGGTCCCACAACCCGTGGCCGACCGGGATTGACCCGGCTCACCCGTCAAACCCGGTCCGGAGCGCCGGACCGGGTTTCTCGTTGTTTTGGGCACAATCCTCCTCAAGTCTCCTTTCGGACGAACCGATACAATCCTCAGACCCGCCGTCGTGGCGGGCGCGACTGAGTCGCCCTGACCTGACCCCGAGTCGGTGGGGAGCCGGCCGGCGGGATCGTGCGCGGCGCGGGGTGCGGGTCATCCGTTGGAGAGAGAGGTGCGCTATGCGGCGCGTGCTGTTCCTGGCAGTCGTGGCGACCGGGTTGCTCAACGCCGGCTGCATGCTCAACGCCTACCCGAGCGACCCGCAGCGCCGGACCATGGTTCTGATGAACCAGTCCGAAAACCTCCGCCAGATCGAGTACGAGATGGAGCGCTTCTGGATGGTCGATCAGCCATCGCACCTGACGCCCGAGCGCGTCCACGGCGGCGTCGGGCAGTAACAGTACTGAGTACTCAGTACTCAGTACTCGGTACCAGCAGCCTCAACTTCTGCGGCAGCACCTCAACGGTCGCGGGCAGTTCGCCGGCCGGGTCGCCGTCGGTCTGCAGCGGGACCACCCCGGCCGAAGACAACCGGAAGCCTTTCGCCCGGCGATGATGCACGTCGGGCCGCTCCAGATGTCGGCCGCGGAGGATGGCCAGGGCGTACCCGGCCAGGGCGAACACGCCCGGCCGCTCGAAGAGGTACAGGTCGAGGAGGCCGTCGTCGGGCTGTGCGTCCCGGGCAATCGACAGGCCGAGGCCGTAACGCGGCACGTTGAACACGAACGCCAGCGAACCCCTCAACTTCTCTCCGGTGTCGATCACTTCCACGTCGATCGGCGGGTAGCAATAATCCTGGAGCAGCTGCACGATGGGCAAGGCGTAGCTGAGGCGCGTGATGTGTCCGCGGCGGCGCCGGTGCATACGGTGGACCACGGCCGCGTCGAAGCCCGCACTCGCCATCAGGCAGAAGGTGCGCTCGTTGGCCCGCGCCACGTCGATCTCCCGCAAGCTCCCGGTCGCGATGATCTCCGCCAGGGCTCCGGCATTGCGGGCCAGGCCGCAGTAGCCGGCCACCAGGTTCTCCGTCCCCACCGGCAGAAGGGCGACCGGCACCCCGGGCGCCCGGTTGAGCACCTCCAACAGCGTCCCGTCCCCGCCCGCCGCTACCACGCAGCGCAGGTCGTCCTTCCTCGACGCGACCGCTTCGGACAACTCCTGGCGGTGCCAGCAGACCACGGGTGCCAGGCCGATGGCCTGCAACCTGCGGGCGAACGTCTCCACGAGGCGGCGCGATTGTTCGGCGCCGGCCCTGGGGTTGGCGAGGATGGCGATGCGTGTTCTGCCGTTGTGTTCCATGACGGGACTTCCCAGTTGACCGGCCGCCGGTGGCGCAACAGCTTGCCACTATAAACGAAAGGCGAAGGAATGGTGAGGGAAAGGAGGCGATCATCGAGAAGGGGGGGTAAGTAGCGGCACGGAAGCGGCACGGGGCACTCAGCGTCTGTTCCCGGAGCGGGCGGCATGCGGAGCATGCCCTACGGACTGCGGCGCCTAGGGCATGCTCCGCATGCCGGCCTTCGGGAACAGGCCCTCACTGGCCCGCGTCGGCCGGCAGTTGCAGTACCTCGCCGGGCCTGGCGAGCCGCAGCACGTACAGGCTCCCATCGGGGTTGGCGGTGACGAGATGGCGGCCTTCCGGAGTGAAGGCGACGCCGTGCAGCGACTTCGTTCCCGCGGGGAACAGCGGGAGCACGCCGCAGGCCGAGGGCGTGTGCGTCGCGTCCCAGACCCGGACCGTGCCGTCCTTGCCGGCCGAGGCGACGGTCTTGCCGTCCGGGCTGACCGCGACCGACCAGACCTGCCCAGCGTGCCCTTGTTGTGGGACTTCCGCGCCCGTCGTCGTGTCGTAAGCGCGCAGGGTGCGGTCCTCCGTGTGGATGGTCACCTCGAACAGCGTCTTGCCGTCCGGGCTCATCGTGTAGGCCGCCCAGCCGCCCTTGCCCTTCAGCTTGAAGGAGGCCAGCTCCTTGCCTTCCAGGTCCCAGCGCTTGACGACGTGAGCGGCGTCGGGCAGGGCGGAGTTGTTGTGCCCGCCGCCCAGCAGCGATTTCCCGTCGGGAGCGAAGGCCAGCCAGCCGGCGCGCCCCTCGACCGTGCGGACCTCCTTGAGAGTGTTGGCGTCCCACAGTTTCCACTCGTCCTCGATGCCGCTGGCCAGCAGTTTGCCGTCGGGGCTGAAGGCGACGTTCATGACGCCCTCCCCGTGGGCTTCGAGCGTTTTGATCTCCTTGCCGGTCGCCGCGTCCCAGACGCGCACGGTCTTGTCCTCGCCGGCGGTGACGACGCGCTTGCCGCGGCCGAATCCCCCTGTCAGTACCACCACCAGGACGCCCGCCGCCACCGGGACCGCTGCGATCAGCAGTGCCAGGCGGCGCCGGCGTTTCCGTCGGGGCTGCTCCGTGGTGGCGACCGAGGGCGGCCGCCCCACGAGGTGCGGGTGTTGCAGGTGCGCCAGGTGCTGCCCAAGCAGATCGGCGACTTCTTGCGCCGACTGGAAGCGCTGCGCCGGCGCCTTCGCGAGCAGCTTCATGACGATGGCCGCCAGCCAGTCGGGGATGTCGGGGTTGACCTCGCGGATGGGGCGCGGCGCATCGTCGCAGACGCGCTTGAGGACCGCCATTGTACTCTCCGCCCGGAACGGCGGCCGGCCGGTGCAGAGCGTGTACAGGACACTGCCGAGGCTGAACAGGTCGCTGCGCTGATCGACCGCCTCGCCGCGCGCCTGCTCCGGCGCCATGAACATCGGCGTGCCGGCGATGACACCGCTCTGCGTCAGGCTGGCGTCGTCCACGGCGCGGGCCAGGCCGAAGTCGGTGATCTTGACGCGCTGCACGCCGTTTTCGAGCAGGATATTGCCGGGCTTGACGTCGCGGTGGACCAACCCCTGGGCGTGGGCCGCCGCCAGGCCGGCCGCGGTCTGCAGGCCGATGCGCAGCACCTCCTTCAACTCCAGGGGGCCGCCCGCCTTGATCCGGTCCTCCAGCGACAGGCCGGCGACGAATTGCATGACGAGGTAGGGGATCGGCCCGTCGTCCTCGACGGCGTGGATGGCGACGACGTGATCGTGGGCCACGGCGGCCGCCGCCTGGGCTTCGCGGACGAAGCGCTTGCGGGCGGTGCCGCTGGCGGCCAGCAACGGCGCCAGCACCTTGACGGCGACGACGCGGTGCAGCTTCTCATCGAACCCCTTGAGCACCACGCCCATGCCGCCGCGGCCGACCACTTCAAGGATCTCGTAGTGCCCCAGCCGGCCGAGGTGTCCCGGCTTCTTCGACGGGGCGAGGAAGGAAAGATCGCCGTCGGCGTTGGCGGGGGGCCCGTTCGCGGCGGTGCGGTTGGCCTGCGTCCCGTCCGCCCCGCCTGCCAGTTCGTCGACCGCGCGGCGCAGGGCCGGCTCGCACTCCTCGCCCGGCTGCTCGCCGCTGAGGTTCGCCGCCGTCTCGGACCAGGACCGGCCGCCGGAGGCCAGGTCCTCCACCGCCCGCTGACAGCCCGGGCAGCCGTCCAGGTGACGGGTCAGTTCGGCCTGCTCGGCCTGGGGCAGCTCGCCGTCGAGAAGCCGGAGCAGTTGCGCCGGGTCGGGACATGATGTCATCGTCATGAGAGGCATCCCCTCTGGCGAGCGGCGCGGCGTCAGCCCGCCGGTTCTGGCGAGCGGCGCGGCGTCAGCCCGCCGGTTCTGGCGAGCGGCGCGGCGTCAGCCCGCCGGTTCCTTACCGTTACCGGCGGGCTGACGCCGCGCCGCTCGCCGTGTGTCACTCGGCGCGCGCCTCCTGCACCAGGCCCTTCAGCCGGGCCTGGACGCGGCTCTTGGCGATGTAGACCGCGCCGACCGACATCCCCAGCGCCGCGGCGACCTCCGGGGCGGATCGACCTTCGACGGCGGTTTGCCAGAACGCCTGCCAGGTCGCCTCGCGGAACTCGCCGCGCGCCCGCTCGGCGGCCCAGACGAACAGGCGCCGTTCGTAGTCCCGCTCCCACTGTTCCTCTTCCGAAGCGGGCAACTCATTGAGGAGTTCCTGCGTGGCGTCGTCGCCGCTGCCCCGGGGCTGCCGGCGGGAGCGTGTCAGGAAATCGAACAGTTTGCGGTGTGCCAGCGTGAAGACCCAGCCGTGGAACGAGCCGCGTGCCGGGTCGTAGTCGAGGCGGCCGACGGCGCCGCTGACGGCGCGCAGCACCTCCTGCGTCAGGTCGGCGGCGTCGGCGTCCTGCAGCCGGTGCCGCCGGGCGTAGCGGTAGACGAGCGGGGCATACAACTCGACGAACTGTCGCCAGGCGTCGGCGTCAGTCGCGTCGCGCAGGCGAACCAGCAGGCTGGGCCGCGTCAACGGCGGGTCGGTCATGCCGGTCCCTCCGCGAGGTACTTCCGGGGTGGGGCGGAAACCTTTCAGGGAATGGCGCGATTCAGGAGGTCGGGGGAGCCGGGAGAATGCCTTTCTCGCGCAGCAGGCGCTCGGCCCAGGCCGCTTGTTCCGGCCGCAGCGGCGGGACCGGGGTGCGCTCGCGGTAGTGCGTACGCCGTTGGTAGAGGCCCGTGTCGTAGCAGCGATCGAGTCCGGCTTGCAGGTCCACTGACACGGGAGGATCGCCCGGCAGCAGGGGGATCGCCAGCACGGGCAACCTCATCTCGAGCCGGATGGGGTAAACCAGGAAGTCCTCCCACTCGTCGAAGGTGTGAATGCAGACGTGATAATCGAATGGCCCAGCCTTGGCGATCGCCGCGTCTAGCGGCACCGCCGTGGCGTGCCGGCCGCCGCGCAACAGGTCGATCTCGACGAGGTGAACCTGACTGTTCAGCACTTCCTTCTGCTTCTGCACGTAAAGGTCGCGTCCTTTTTCGCCGGGCGTTTTGTTCGTTGGGCTGAGGACCTCGATCGTCGTCACAAGGCGCTCATTGCCGGGCCGCGCGTAGATCTCCAGGAAGGGCTCTCGGAACTCCTCATGGGGGACACGAACGATCACGGGTTTCACGGCTACGGCTGTGGCGATGCTGCCGCCGTTGGCTGGCTCCATCGGCCCACCGCCGGGTTGCTCCGGGCGCAGTACGTTGACGTCCGGCCCGGGCCGTCGCTGTGTAGGCTCGATCCAGACGCGCGACGCGCTGCTGGCGTAGTACGGCGGCGGGAGCACCGCGTTGATCGCGTCTCTCAGGGCCGCGATCAATCGGTCGTGCAGGTCTGGGAAGATCGCCGGGTCTTCCAGAAACGGATCCATCCCGGGAAATGGTGAAGGCATGTCAGTCATCCTTAACGGTTGTTGAAGTTCGTTCTCTCACGACCGCCGCTCCGCCTGCATCCGCGCCGCCTGCAAGGTGTTGTGCAGCAGCATGGTGATGGTCATCGGCCCGACGCCGCCGGGCACGGGCGTGATGGCGCCGGCCACTTCCTTGACCGCGTCGAAATCGACGTCGCCGGTCACACCCGGCTTCCCGTCCAGCCTGGGGTTGATGCCCACGTCGATGACGACCGCGCCCGGCTTCACCATGTCGGCCTTGAGGAAGTGCGCCTGACCGATGGCGACAACGACGATATCGGCGGAGCGCGTCAGCTCGGCGAGGTTGCGGCTGCCGCTATGGCAGACCGTCACCGTGGCGTTGCAGCCGGGCGCCTTCTGCATCAGGATCAGGGCCAGCGGCTTGCCGACGATGGTGCTGCGGCCGACGATGACGACGTGCTTGCCGTTCGGATCGATGCCGTTGCGGACCAGTATCTGCTGGATGCCGTAGGGGGTACACGCCAGGAAGCGCGGGTGGCCGGCGGCGAGCAGACCGAGGCTCTCCGGGCCGAAGCCGTCCACGTCCTTGTGTGGTGACACGGCCCGGATGATCGCCTCTTCCCGAATCTGCTTCGGCAGCGGTATCTGCACGAGGATCCCGTGGACGGCGGGGTCGGCGTTGAGGCCGGCCACCAGGTCGAGAAGCTGCTGCTGCGTCGTCTCCTGCGGCAGCTCATGCAAGAAGCTCGCCAGGCCGACGCGCTCGCACGCCTTGCGCTTGTTGCGGACGTAGCGCTGGCTGGCGTCGTTGCTGCCGACGAGGACGGCGGCGAGGCCGGGGCGCACCCCGGTCGCCTGCACGAACTTCGCCACCTCGGCGGCGATCTCCGTCTCCATCGCCTCTTTCAGCGTGTTGCCGTCGAGCAGTTGCGCGGGCATGAGACCCTCCGATTCCGGCCGCTTACGGCTTTCATTATGTCGGACGTTCCACCAGTCGCGGCAGGGCTTTCTGGGTAACCGGCGCCGTGGCGCGCCGGAAGGAATTATCCGTGGCGGCAGGAAATTACTCAGATCCCCCTTTACGCCGGACCGAGCATTCTTATAAATATATCAGTTGGGCCTGCAGGTGCGCGAACTGGACGGCCGGCCCAGGAAGGGCTGTTCGTGCGCCGGCGCCGCCGGGAAGCCGATGCCATGATTTCTCCGCTGAAGCACTCCTCTCAACCCACCGTACTCCTCGTGGAGGACGACGAGTTGGTCCGCGATACCATGTTCCGGGCCCTGGTTCGCGCCGGCTACCTCGTCCAGACCGCGGCCACCGGGCACGACGCCGTCGCGATCCTGCGCACGCCGCTGTCGCCTTCGGGAATCGACGTGGTCCTCCTCGACATCCAGCTTCCCGACATCAGCGGCATCGACCTTTGTGCCCGCTTCCGCGAACTCCAGCCGAACCTGCCGGTGGTCGTCTGTAGCGGTTGCACCGACCCCGAGGAGAACGCCGAACTCGTCAAGCTCGGCATCTGCGGCTACTTCGCCAAGCCGATCCCGATGGAGGAACTGCTGGCGACGATGCAACGGGTCGTGGCCTGACTTCCCGCCTTCCCTTCCCCGCCTTCCCCGTTCCCCCAGGTGTCGCGCCCCGCGCGGGGCGACGGCCATCGTGCCGTGCCGTGCCCCATCTTCCTCTTGTTTCGTGCGACCGGTGACGATAAATCGCTCACCAGCCCTGACCGCTTTCGGTCGGCCGGGCCGCGGAGTCATCCCGTCCCCGCTTCGCGGACCCTGGGAACGTGGGTCGGTCGATTCGCCAACGCAACCCGCTGCAACATGAGCGCACCATCCTCTCTCCCGCGCCGGCTTGGCCCGCTGGCCTGGGCCGTGGCACTGACCTGTCTGACCGCCCCCTGCGTCCGCGCGCAGGATCGGGTGGACGCTCTCGACCCCAACGCCAAGCCACTGCTGCTGCGCGACCTCAACCTCTGGGCGGCGATGGCCGACCCGCCGCCGCCGCAGTCGTCCACGCCGCGCCTCCGCCTGCCGCGGATGCCTTCGACCTCGCTGGGCGACCCACTCGGGCTGATCGACGACGACACCTCGCCGGCCGACCCCGACGGATCGCTGCCGCCCTCCAGCGGCGACGGGGGGCCCGTGCAGGTGTCGATGGGGCAGGACAACCCGTTCTTCGACTTCCGTCGCCGCGGTGCCCCAGGCGGCGTCGGCTATTACAAGGTCCAGACGCAGTACCTGTTCCTGGACACGGGCAGGACGGGCTGCACCTTCACCTGCCAGGCGGTGCGGCCGGCGGGGCTGGAGTCCAACGGCGTCAACGAGGGGCCGTCCTTCGTGACGCCGTCGCTTGCCGTCTTCCACGACCTCGGCGACGGCACCGCGCTGCACGGCTTCGTGGGGAAGGACGTCCGGGCCAACTCGACCTGGCGCGAGGGGGTGTCGGAGAGCGGCGGCTTGCAGTACGGCCTGGCCCTGCAGCAGCCGCTGACGAGCCTGCCGACTGACCCGAGCCGAGGGCTGTTCTTCTTCCTGGAGGCGCAGGGTTACTGGAGCGACCACGACCAGGGGGCGATGC
This sequence comes from Gemmataceae bacterium, assembly GCA_035266225.1. Classification (GTDB taxonomy): domain Bacteria; phylum Planctomycetota; class Planctomycetia; order Gemmatales; family Gemmataceae; genus DATFNV01. The sequence goes on along the minus strand of DATFNV010000111.1, from coordinate 102 downwards.
GAACCTGGGAAGTGGTGCCCGGCCTGCATTACCGTTTCAGCGACACCTGGTGGCTCTCCGGCGGGGTCCTCGTCCCGGTGGGGCCGACCCGGTACGGCTCGC
>DATFNV010000110.1:0-44065 GCA_035266225.1 Gemmataceae bacterium | reverse complement strand
CGTTGCCGGCCGGCGGCCCGGGGGGTGGGGGAACAGTCGGGGGGGTGATTTCATCCGCCAAGGTGTCTTCCCTCATCCATCCAAGGTCTTCCCTCCCCCGATGTTCCGGGGCGAGGGGGGAATGAAAAAACGGCACAAAGGCCAATCCCATCAGCCTTTGCGTCGGGGCGCCGCGGTCGCTCCAGAACCCTGGCATCATAGCAGATCGCGGCGGTTTTCTCTACGTCCGTCGGCCGTTTTCGCGGGCTTCGGGGTCTCGAACGTCAGTCAGTTCCCCTGCTCGGAGAGGTGCTGGTGGAGGTGGAGCGACTGGGTCCGGGGTGTTTCCACGGCGGATGGGTGGCTGAACGCCTGGGCCGCCTGGGTCGCCAACTCGTGCGCCAGGCGCGGGTCGCGAAAGTTGTCGTCGGCGTCGGTCGCCAGCGCCCGGGCCTTCGCCGTGAACTTCGCGGGCCACTCGGGATCCCGTTGCAGGGCCGCGCGGTAGACGACGGCTGCCTTGCGGTGATCGCCGAGATGATCCAGCGCGAAGGCCAGCCGGCACTGGTAAATCACGAGCTGCGGAACCCCCTCCGTCGTCGGGGGCCGGCCGTTCATCGACCGGAGGAGCTTTTCCCCCTGCTCCTGCATCTCGACAGCGGCCAAGTGACAGGCCACCGCGTCGGCCCACCGCCCGCGTCGGCCGAGCGCCACCCCCAGGTTGCTGAAGGCGCTGACCATTCCGGGATTGAGCCGTGCGGCGCGGGAGAACGCCGCGCTCGCCTCGTCCAGCTCCCCCCGGGTCAGGTGAGCGACGCCGAGACCGTTCCAGGCGTCGGCCGAGCCGGGGTTGCGCTCCAGGGCGGCCTGGAAGCTCTGGACGGCTTCTTGCCGCTCCCCGGATCGCCACAAGGCATGCCCCAGGCCGGCCAGGGCGTCGGCCGACGCGGGCTGCCGTTCCAGGACCTTGCGGAAGGAGTGGAGCGCCAGTACCGGCTTGCCCTGGCGTAATTGGGCCACCCCCAGGTTCTGCCAGACGTCGGCGCTGGTCGGGTCCCCCCTCAGCAGCGCGTGCGCCGCCCGCGGCGTGTTGCGCAGCTGCAAGGTGCGGCGGAACTGCTCGGCCGCCTCTTCGTCCTTCCCCAGGGCGAGGAGCGACTGACCCAGGAAATAGCGGACGTGCGGCGAGCTGGGGCTGATACGGACCGCCTCGCTACAATGCCGCTCCGCCAGGTCCGGCCGGCCATGCCTGAGGCAGTAGTGGCCCCGGCGGAGGTGGGCCACGGAGTTGTCCTCCGTGACGGCCAGGGCCCGCTCCCAGAGTGTCACCGAATCGTGCCAGTAGCCCACCTGATTCGAGGTGAGCACGGCCAGGCCGCCGAGGCCGAGCGCGGCGGCCGCCCCGGAAACCCCGGCCGGGACGCGCAAGCGCTCCACCACCTCGGCCAGTCCCCAGGCGACGGCCACGAACAACCCGACGTGCGGCCAGTAGGTGAAGCGGTCGGCCCAGGCCTGCTCCCCCCCCTGCACCAGACCGATGACCGGCACCAGGGTGACGAGGAACCACAGCCAGCCAACGACCAGCCAGGGCCGGCGGCGCCGCTGCCACAGCGCCAGGAGGGTGACGGCCAGCAACGTCCCGGCCCCCGCGAGGGCCGGCAGCACGGACCAGTTGCCATAGGGGTGCGGGTAGAGGATCGCGAGGCCGCGGGGGTAGACGGTGTGCGACACGTACCACCCGTAGGCCGTCGCGGCATTGGCCAGGCGGGCCGACAGGGGGAGGACGTCCAGCGAGGTCACCATGCCCGATCGTTCTCGGCCCACGTGGGTGATGATGCCGACCGCCGCCGCAAGGACGAACAAGGGCACCTTTTCCAGGACCAGGCGGCCGGGGGAAATCGCGGGAGCCGCTCCGGGCCGCAGCCGGGGCAACGGCCAGTAATCGAGGAGCAACAGGACGAACGGGAGGGTGACGAGCATCGGCTTGGACAGCAGGCTCAGCGTGAAGGCTCCCGCCAGGGCGGCGTAGCGCAGCCGCCCTGGCGCCGCCGCGTACCCCGCGTAAGCCCAGACGGTCAGCAGGCCGAAGAAGACGCTGAGGACGTCCTTGCGTTCCGCGGCCCAGGCCACGGATTCGACGTGCAAGGGATGGACGGCGAACAGGGCGGCGACCAGAAAGCTGCGCCAGCGGCCGCCGGTCAGGCGCTGCAGCAGGCCGAACAGCATCAGGGCGCTGGCGGCGTGCCAGAACAGGTTCTGACCGTGGAAGGCGGCCGGCGAAGGGATGGCTTCCCCCGTCAAGGAGTAGGCCGAGAACAGCTGCGCGTCGAGCTGCAGCGAGAGCCAGGAGACGGGCTGCCAGTAGACGCCGTGGAGGGTACGCCAGGCCCAGGCGAAGCCGCGCGCCGAGATCCCGGCGGTCACGTTGCGGTTGGCCGTGATGTACGGCTCGTCGTCGAAATCGACGAACTCGTTGTCCCAGAGCGGGAGGTAAGCCGCGACGGTGAGTGCCAGCAGGGCCGCACACAGTGGCCAGGTGCGAACGGGAGACATGATTCGAGCCCTCGATGGCGACGGGGGCGTGTCACACGGGCGCCGGGACGACCGCGCGGACCGGCGGCTGGCACCAACGCGCCAGCAGTTCCTTCAGGAGCAGGTGCCAGGGCAGCCGGTAGACGAGCTTCGATAGGCCCAGCGAGAGGTCGAGGAGGAATCCCCGCGGCAACGGCCTCTTGCCGTCGGTCAGCAGCTCGTAGCCGAGGGGCGACAGGGCGTGCGCCCCCAACCGCTCGAGGACGCCAACCTGGTCGGCACTCAGCTCGCGTCGAAAGAGGCCGACCCGGTCGGTCGTGATCTTTTCCAGCGCCCGCCCTTTCCAGGGATATTCCCGCTCCGGGATTCCTTCCCGGTTGCCCCAGCCTTCGGCCACGGCCGGCTCGGAAGGGAGGCCCAGGAAGCGGAGGACTTGGCCCAGCTCCCGGCGCGGCGCGGCGACGACGTCTTCGTAGCGGACGAACAGGAAGTCCGGGGAGGGGGCCGCCTTCGCGTCGCGGACGACCCGGTCGTAATACAGCCAGACGAGGAAATTCACGTACAGGTGCGGGGACATCCAGGGGACCTTGGTGAGGCTCAGGGCCACGTCGCGGCCGTCGCGGTACAGCACGACGAACTTCGCGTCGGGGAACAGCCCGCGGACGCACGGCAGACGTCCGGTGTGCTCGGGCGTTTTTTCGCCGAACCAGGCGACCCCTCGATTGCCAAGCCGCCCGACGTACTGCCGGGCCATCTCGTCATAAAAGGCGCGGCCCTCCTCCGCGGAAGACACCCGCGCCGCCGGCCGGGGGAGGCGGATGCCGAGGTCGGCGTCGAGGCGCTCGAGGTGGCGGAGCTGGCGCGCCCGGGAATGCCCCAGGAAGGAGAAGAAAAACTTCGTCTCCGGCGGGATGACGATCTGGGAATGACGGTTGAGCGCCTGCTGCACCATCGTCGTCCCGGAGCGGGGACAGCCGAGAATAAAGAACTTCTTCATGACACGTCCTGGGGCACGTGGCCGAGGTCGGGCGGCTTGGCGGCACGGGCGCGGCCCCGGTTGACGCGGGACCGGGTTCGGTCGCGTCGTCGGCCCGGGTGCTTCACTCGACGGTGAATGCCGGGGCGGACAGGGCGTCCGCGAGGGCGTCGTGGCGCGGGGAGAGGGAGCCGGGGTGGGGGGGGGCCGGGGGCAGTCGGGGCGGGCGCCCGCCGTCGTGGATCACATTCGCAGATCAACACATCATATCCCATCGGATAGCACCCCACATGGGGAGGCGACGGCCGTCGCCCCACCCGGCTTACTCGGTTGAAGGTAGCTCCGGCCCGGTGAGACCGGAATGAGGAACTGATGAAAAACGCAACTCGTCAGAATATGAGCGAGCATCGATGCCTGAGGGGGCCTCGATTCCTCGCCGGCCCGCCCGGTGGGGCGGCGTCTCGGCCCCCCGTCCATCCAACGCCGGGTGACCGGGGAGCTGATCGAGGCCCGGCGGAGGCCACGGGGACCACTGGGGGGAGGATCTCCATTCTCATGCTGGGCTCATGAGCATTTCATGATTCGTGCGTTAGATTAGTTCTGTTGGCGGGTTGCCTCACCTGTGTTGTTCCCGCGCGAACGGATGTGGCGCGGGTATCCCCTTACAGCCCTGTTGCGAGGACGAACAACCGTGCTCTCCCCCACGTTGGCCAGCGCCCCGACGGATTTCCCGGCCCTCATCGCCGGCGCCGCGCTGCTGGGCCTCCCCCTGCTCCTCGCCCGACCTTCGCCACGACGGCGCCTCTGCCTCGCCGTCCTCCTCGGGGTCTGTCTGCTCGCCGGCCTCGCGACAGAGGTTCCCCCGCTCGACCAACTTGCCGCCTTCCGGTTGCCGCTGCTGACTCTGGCCGGCGCCGGCCTGGGGTGCTTGATCCTGTCCTCGCCGTACCCGGCACGAGTGATGGCCGTGGCCCTGACCCTGGCCGGATCCTCCCGCGTCCAAGGGGCGGTCCTGTTAGCCGGTGCCCCGCTGCTCGTCATGGGCTGGTGCTGGCACATCGAGCAGGACGCCACACGCGCTCCCGGACCAGAGAACCTTGTCGTGGATGGGCCGGCGCGGGGCGCCTTCGACGAGACACCGCACGTCGCCCGGACCGACCGAGGCTCTCCTGTGACCGTGTTCGACGTGGCGCGACACGAAACGCTCGCGGCTGACGAGGCCGCCGAGGCGCACCTGATCCAGTCCCGAGCCCTGGAGCGGCGCGTGATCCGCACCGCCGCGCCCGACCGCGGCAGCAACTGTCACGGCTGGGTCTACACCGGGGGGCGCTACTGGGTCGATGGCGCCGACGTGGAGCGCATCCTGCAGGAAAACGGCTACCAGGTCGTATCCACCCCGCAGGCGGGCGACCTGGTCATCTACCGAGATCACGGCCGCATCGCCCATAGTGCCGTGGTGCGGGTCGTAACGAACGCCGGTTTCATCCTGCTGGAGAGCAAGTGGTCCCACCTTGGCTGCTTCCTGCACGCACCCGAGGACTACTGCTTCCCCTCCCCTTGCATGTACTACCGCAGTTCGCGGGCGGGCCACCTGCTCAGGGGCCTCGACGGCGAACAGTCCGAGCCCGGAGAGCCAGCCGCGTCGGGGGCCGACGTGCGCATCGGAGAGTGAGCGGTGTTCGCTACGCGGGTTTCTCCCCGGGCGTCCGCTCGGCGATGCTGTAGCTGTGCTCGTCGCCGACCTGGTAGGCCGTGATCAATTCCGCCAGGAAGCCGATCGACATCATCTGCGCCCCCAGCAGCAGCGCCGCCACGCTGTAGATCAGCAGCGGCCGCTGGTGCAGCGGCAGGAACGACTCCGGCGCGAACCAGTTCACTAGCCACGTCACGGTCAGGTAAGCCATCCCCACGAGGCCGAGGGCGAAGGCCAACAGGCCGATGCTGCCCAGCAGATGCTGCGGCCGTTGGCGGAAGCCGGTCAGGAATTTCACCGTCAGCAGGTCGAGAAAACCCTTGACGAAGCGGCGCACGCCGTACTTGGAATGGCCGAAGCGGCGCGGCCGGTGCTCGACGGCGATCTCGCCCACCTTGAAGCCGCGCGCCGCCGCCAGCACCGGCACGAAGCGGTGCAGCTCCCCGTACAGCCGCACCTCGCGCAGCACCTCCGCCCGGTAGCACTTGAAGCCGCAATTGTGGTCGTGCAGCCGTACCCCCGTCAGCCAGCCGACCAGGCCGTTGAACACCTTGCTCGGCATCGTCTTGTGCCAGGGGTCGAGGCGCACCTGCTTCCAACCGCTGACCACGTCGAGGCCGCCGCCGACCGCCTCCAGGAAGCGCGGGATCTCCTTGGGGTCGTCCTGCAGGTCGGCGTCGAGGGTCAGGACGAGGTCGCCGCGCGCGGCCTTGAAGCCGGCCGACAGCGCCGCCGCCTTGCCGAAATTGCGGCGGAAGCGGATACCGTGGACCCACGCGTGCTTGCGCGCCAGCTCGGCCACGGTGTCCCACGACCCGTCGCCGCTACCGTCGTCCACGAAGATCACTTCCAGGTCGAGGCGCGCCGCGGCGGCCACCGCCTGAATTTCCGCGTGCAATTGTGGCAAGCTCTCGCGCTCGTTGCAGAGCGGGATGACGACGGAAATCATGCGGCCGCGTCCTTTCGCAACAGGACCGGCGGCCCGGGCAGCCGCCAAACGAGGGCGATCATGACCACCTCCGCCGCCGTCCACACCAGGCGGAGCACCACCACCGCCACCTCGACCGAACTGTCCGCCGGGGAGCCGTAGCCAAGGAGTGCCACCAGGAACAGGACCAGGAAGAACTCGCGCACCCCCAGGCCGCCCGGGGCCACCAGGACGACGAAGCCGGCGACGTAGGACACGCCCACGATCGCCGTCAGCCTCCCCCAGTCGTCCCCGGTCCACGGCGGCGGCTCGGCCAGCGTGCCCCGCAGCACCGCCCAGACGCTCGCGCCGAGGCACAACCACCCCAGGCCGGTCGCCAACAGCCCTTCGACCAGCCCCCGCGCCCCGAACTTCGGCAGGACCGTGTCCTTCTCCCGGAACGGCAGCGACAGGTGATGCGCCAGCCGGTTGAAGACCGGCGGCAGGATCGGCAGCAGCAGCGGCACGAGCGGCCCGACGGCCAGGACGAGCACCAGGGTCCGGTCCAGCGGGGCGCCCGGGTCGTCCGACCGGGTCACCTCGCGCCGCAGCCGCTGCCAGTCGATCGGCACGTTGGCCGGCTTGACGATCTCTTCGAGCATCGCGCCGACCTGCCGCCGCACCTCCCCCGGGCCGAGGGGAGGATCGCCGGGCGGTAGGAGCAGGGCGAAGAACACCGCGGCAATGAGGAGGCCCGCCGACATGGTCACGAGCACCTCGTAGAAGCCGGTGACGGCGGCCAGCACCGGGCTCACGCGGGCCCCGCGCATCAGCGAGCCGCGCAGGAAGACCGCCCACGCCTTGCCCGGCAGGTACTTGCCCATATGGCCGATGTAGTAGGCCCGCAGCGCCACCAGCAACGGCGGTCGCTGGCCCAGCGCGAGCATGAGGCGGTGCCAGCACAGCGCCGAGAACCCCATGCCGAGCAGGTAGAGCCCGCCGGAGAGCAGCAGCCAACCCGGCCGCAGCGGTTGCCCCCACAGGTCCGGGTGGTCGCGCAGGTCGAGGTAGAAGCGCCGGCCGATGATGACCACGATCGCCAGCCCCAGCAGGAGCTTCACCAACGGCCAGAGTTTGCGGAGACGTTCGCGCATCGGACGGAATTGTACTCTGCCGGGTGGCGAGCGTCCGCGCGCCAGGCCGTTGCACTCCCCCCCGTCGTCTGCTAGTGTGTCCCGTGTCGTTCGCCCCCGTGTTTGCCGAGGAAGTCTCATGAAGTGCAAGCTGCTCGCCGTCGCGGCGCTGGCCGTCGCCGGGGTGCTTCTGGCCGGCACCGCCGTCCGCTCCTTCGCCGAGAAGAAGGAAGACGACCCGAAGAAGGTCAGGGCGGCCTACGTCCACACGGTCATCTTCACCCTGAAGAAGGACGCGCCGAAGGACGAGGAAGCCGAGCTGATCGCGGACTGCCACGAACTGCTCGCCAAGATTCCCTCGGTGCGCCAGCTGCGCGTCGGCCGCCCCGCCAAGGAGGGCACGCCGAAGCTGGCCAAGAAGGATTTCAGCGTCGCGCTCACGATCTTCTTCAACGACTACGACGGGCTGACGACCTACGACAAGCACGAGTTGCACCAGCAATTCGTCAAGAAGCACCTGCCACATGTCGATGTCGATAAGCTGCTGGTGTACGACTTTGAAGACCAGGAGAAGTGACCTGAGAAGAGGAAACGCCCACGGGTTGCGCCCCGTGGGCTTCGAGGGGCAGAACCGTGAGTAAGGTCGCGCAAGTATCGCCCCAGGGCTCGTCGGCAACCCCGGCCCGGCCGCCGTCGCCGCCGAGCCGGGCCCCGCTGTTCATCTGGTCGGGTGTCGCCCTCTTCTGTCTGCTGATGTTCGGCTCCGCGCTGGGGCTCTTCCTCTGGTCGCGCGAGGCGTTCAGCTCGAAGGACCTCAAGACGGCGACGTCACTCAAGATCAATTACCTCCTGGCCGGCATGAAGCCGGCCGCGACGAAGACGGTCGTCGTGAACGACCCAGCCGAGGTCCGGACGCTGCTCGACGCCCTGGAAATCACCGACAGCCGCATGGGGCCGCAGTGGGGCATCAGCAACCAGGGGTCCGTCGATTTCACCCTGGCCGACGGGACGATCGCGCACGCCACGTTCGTGAACCGGACGCAGCTCGACCGGGCGAACTGGGGACAGGTCTACGTCACGGATGCGTTTTACCGCAAGGTCAACGAGGCGGCGACGCGCGCCGAGGGAAGACCAATCGACGTCATGAAAGTCAACAATTGATGACGGGGGGCACACTGTCATGTCACGACGGGGTTGGGGGACGGCCGTCCTCATCGCCGCCCTGGCCGCCGCACCAGCCGGAGCCGCCGACGACTACCGCGACATCTTCGACGGCAAGACACTCGACGGCTGGGTGGCGGAGGGGAGGGAAGGGTCGAAAGAGTACAAGGACAAGGACGGCAAGCTGCGGTCGAACTGGAAGGTCGAGGAGGGGATCCTCATCACCGAGGGCCGGGGCTTCGGCTTTTTGCGCTACGGCAAGGAGCTGGCTGACTTCCGCCTGAAGGCCGAGTGCCGGCTCAGCCCGAAGTCGAACAGCGGGTTCTGCATCCGTTGTGTCCCCTACGACCCAAAGAAAGACGAGACGACGCGCCCCTCCTACGCCGCCTACGAGGTGCAGTTCCAGGACGACGCCGGCAAGGGGCCGGACGAGAAATGTACCGGGTCGCTGTACCGCTACGTCGCCCCGACGAAGAACGCGGTCAAGCCGGCCGGCGAGTGGAACACGATCGAGATCGAGTGCGTCGGCCCGCGCCTCCGCGTCTGGATCAACGGCGAGCAGGTTCAGGACGTCGATCAGGCCAAGGTGGATAAAATCAAGAATAAGCCCCTCAAGGGGTACGTCGCCTTGCAGAGCCACACCAGCAAGGTCGAGTTCCGCAACGTCAGGCTTCGGGAGATCAAGGCCGCGCCGGAGAAATGAGGCGCCGCCCTTCGAGGTAGAGCCATGAGCGAACCAGATCAGCCAACCGTCCCCCCCGCCCCCCCGGCCCCGCAAGGGGAGCAGAAGCAGGAGCCCACGCCCCCGCAGCCGGCAGCCGCGCCGCCTCCCCCGCCACCCGCGCTCGGGGAGCAGAAGCGGGAGCCGCGCCCCGAGCGGCCGAGCCTGGGACCACGGCCGCCGCGCGGCCGCCGCGAAGGCGGGGAGCGACGGGAGCCGCTTCCCGCCAAACCGCCGTCGCTGGATGACGAGCAGCGCTACGCCGGGCGCGTGTCGGTCAAGGAGTTCGACGCCCAGATCGAGAGCGATCTAGAAGAAGCGATGTCCGGTATGTCCGCCAAGGACATCTACGGCGAGCCGGCCGAGCAGCAGCGCCGCAAGCCGGCCGGCGAGGCCAAGCCGGGCCCCCTCAAGGGCAAGGTCGTCAGCGTCCACAACGCCGACGTCTTCGTGGACGTGCCCGGCGGCCGGTCGCAGGGGGTGCTGCCGCTGATGCAGTTCCCCGACGGCCCCCCCGCCCCGGGCACCGAGGTCGAGGTGACTATCGAGGGCTACGACGGGGCCAACGGCCTGCTGCTGCTGTCGCGCAAGGGGCAGGCCCAGGAGGTCGATTGGTCGAGCGTGACCCAGGGCATGATCGTCGAGGCCGTCGTCACCGGCACCAACAAGGGCGGCTTGTCGGTCGAGGTCAATCGCATCCGCGGCTTCATGCCCATCAGCCAGATCGACCTGTACCGCGTCGAGAACGCCGAGCAGTACGTCGGCCAGCGCCTGCGCTGCGAGGTGCAGGAGGTCAAGCCGGACGAGAAGAACCTCGTGGTCAGCCGGCGAATCCTGCTGGAGCGCGAGCGCGAGGAAAACCGCGAGAAGCTCTGGAAAGAGCTGGCCGAGGGGCAGGTGCGCGAGGGGGTGGTGCGTAACATCAAGGAGTTCGGCGCCTTCGTCGATCTCGGCGGCGCGGACGGCCTGTTGCACATCGGCGAGATGAGCTGGGCGCGCATCAAGGACCCGACCGAGGTGGTGCAACTCGGCCAGACGGTCAGGGTCGTCGTCCTCAAGATCGACCGCGAGAAGCGCAAACTGAGTCTCGGGCTGAGGCAGTTGCAGCCGAGCCCGTGGGACAACATTGGCGACAAGTACCCGCCGGGAAGCCGGGTCAAGGGCAAGGTGACGCGGGTGCAGGACTTCGGCGCCTTCGTGGAGCTGGAACCGGCGGTCGAGGGGCTGATCCACATCAGCGAGCTGTCGCCGGCGCGGGTGCGGCGCGTGATCGACATCGTCAAGCCGGGACAGGAGGTCGAGGTCGTCGTCGTCAGCCTCGATCCGGGGCTGCGGCGCATTGGGCTGTCGCTGAAGGCCGCGCTGCCGAAGGAGGCGGAGACGGAAGCGACCGAGGCCGAGGAGCCGGAGGAGGAAGCGCCGCCGCCGAAGCCGCGCGTGCGGACGTCGCCGCTGCGCGGCGGCACGGGCAGCGGCGGGCCGCTGATCAACCTGCCGCCGCGGGAAGGGCAGCAGTAATCACAGGTGCGACGCTGTCCAGTCTCCAGGGCGGCCTGTGTTCACACCGACCAATCTTCGGTCGCCAGCCCCGATACGCGGCCGAAGTCGCGGCGGTTGCGGGTGACCACGGTCAGCCCATTCTCCAGGCCCACGGCAGCGATCCGCAGGTCCATGGAGCCGACGTTCAGTCGTAGCGACCGCAGATGCTCGAAGCGCAAGATGGCCGGCTGCGGGAACGGCAACACGGCGAACCGGCACCACATCGGCAGGAGCCGAACCACGAGGCGCTCGTGGGCCAGGGCGATCTGTTGACGCTTGCGGGCGCGATTGAGGCCGGCCTGCCAGCCTTGCATCTGTTCCTGGAGGGTCAGGGTGGCCACCGCGATGTCGCTGACGGGGTGGCTGTTGACGCGCTGCAATACCGTCGCGTGTCCGTCCTGAAGCAGCGACAGGATGTCCGTGTCGAGGAGAAACCGGCTCATCCGCGGGCCTCGTCGTCGAGGCGTCGGTTCTCGGCCTCGTCCTCAAGCCGCCGATTCTCGGCGATGGCCTCGCGCATCTCTTTGACGAACCAGTCGTCCTCGGGAAGAGGCGGCAGATACAATGGGGGCTGCGGGGTCTGGACTCCGTTGCCCAGGTCGATCACCGCGAGGCGGCTGCCGGTAGCCAGGCGGTTGCGGAGTAACGCTTCGAGGTGGCGAGTCGCCTCGTCAGGGCTGTCGCCCTCAGCAGACAGGGCGAACGGCTCCCCGGCCCGAGCGCGGAAACGCCCGCCCTCAATCGGCTCGATCAGGATCGTAATTTGCATGTCACAGCCCTCCCGCCTGTATCGTAGCCGCCGAGCCCAGCGCGGTGCAAGGCGGGCTACCGGCTCGTCACTCCGGCAGCGGCTTACCGCGCGTCTCCGGCACCAGCCAGATGATTCCTACCCCCACAAGATAGATCAGGCTCATCGCCGTGCAGGCCAGCGGGTAGCCGTGCGTGAACGTCATTCCGGCGATGACCACGTCCTTCTGGAACAGGGTCATCAGGTTCCCCGTTTGCAGGGCGCCGACCGCGGCGAGGATGCGCCCGAAGTTGAAGCCGAAACCCTGACCGGTGGCGCGGATGCGCGTCGGGAACAGCTCGGGCAGGTACAGCGGCAGCCAGCCGTAGAACGACGCCGTCGCCGCGCCCGCCAGCCCCGCCGACACGAGGAGCATCGGACCGTACGCGGTGTTCGTCTGGAACAGCACGAAGACCGACGCCAGCGATAGCAGACACAGCAGGGCGTACGCCGGGCGCCGGCCGAACCAATCGCCCATGAAGGCGGCGAGAAGGGTGCCGATGATCGCCCCGATGGCCAGGACGATCTGCGTGTGTTCCTTGGCGTGCTCCGCCCCCTGTGTCAGCTTGTCGGCCCACGCGGGTGCCCACTGCACCGAGCACCACGTCCCCAGGAGTGCGACGCCGCTGAGGCACGCGGCCAGCAGCATCCGCCGCAGCGTCGGCGCCCAGCGGTGCGCCGAGTTCGCCGGCATCTGCCGCTGGAGGTAGCGAACCAGCGGATAGGTGTAGCCGACCGTCGCCGCGGTCAGCCCGAGGACCGAACCGACGAGGCGCACCGGCAGCGTGTGCCGCAACCACTCGGGGCCGTCCCAGGCCCAGAGGTAGACCATCAGCGCCGGCCCCAGCGCTCCGATTACGACGCCGAGCAGGTCCCGTGTCGCCCAGCCCGACGTCGCGCCGCGGCCCTTCTCTTCTTGCCACTTCGCCGACTCGGGCACGAACAGACGGATGAAGAACGTCAGCAGCGCCGGCAGCGTGCCGACCATCATCATCAGCCGCCAGCCCTGGTTGCGCACCAGCCAATCGACGGTGTCCTGCGCCAGCCCGGCCGACGCCAAGCCGCGGCCGAAGGCCCCGAGGACGACGGCAAGACCCAGGCCGACGAAACCGACGAGCATGTAGCCGACGTTGGCCGCCGCCCCGATCAGGCCGGCCATAAAGGCGCGGGAGCGGTTGGGCCAAACTTCCATGACCAGGGCCACGCCGAGCGACCACTCGCCGCCCATGCCCAGCGCCGCGATGAAGCGCAGCGCCCCGACCTGCCAGGCCTCCCCGGCGACACCGCACAGGCCGGTGAAGACGGAGTAGGTGAGGACGCTGAGGGTCATGGCGCGGACGCGGCCGAGGCGATCGCCCAGCCAGCCGAAAAGGACGCCGCCGGTCGCCGCCCCGACGAGAAAGCCCGCCGTCACCACGCCGAACCACAGGCCGATGACGCCCTCGTCGGTGGTGGCCAGCAGGTCCTTGATCGCCGGCCGGCCGACCATCGAGAAGACACCCATCTCGGCGCCGTCGAAGAGCCAGCCTAGCAGCGCTGCCGCCAGTGCCAGCCACTTGCCGCGTCCGGAGTCAGGTTCGTCGTTGGTGCCCATCGTCTGCCTCGTTCCGCGGAGAGTGGGGCGACGGCCTCAGCATAGCGGTTCGCGGCGCGCGGTCAAACAAAACCCTTTCGCCGCGGCGCTCGTAGTGACCGCATTCATGCGGTCCTCGCCGAACCCGATAAAGCGGGTCACTACCAGCGCCGCCCCGAGGGCAGCGGCTAAACGTACAATGACCACGCGCCCCGTTGTTTTTGGGAGGGACTGCGGTGAATGCCGAAAAGTCGTCGTGGGTCGTGGAGGTGTCCGAGGCGGACTTCGAGCGCGAGGTGATCGAGCGCTCGAAGACGGTGCCGGTCGTGGTCGATTTCTGGGCGCCGTGGTGCGGGCCGTGCCGGGCGCTCGGCCCCCTGCTGGAGCGGTTGGCCAGCGAGCGGCAGGGGCAGTTCGTCCTCGCCAAGGTCAACACCGACGAGTGCCAGAACCTCGCCGCCGCCTTCCGTATCGAGTCGATCCCTGCGGTAAAGGCGATCCGTAATGGACAGGTCGTGCTGGAGTTCGAGGGACTGCTGCCCGAGCCGGCCCTGCGCGAGTTTATCGACCGCGTCTGCCCCAGCGAGGCGGAGCGCCAGGCGCAGCAGGCCCGCGACCTCGAAGCCTCCAACCCCGCGGCGGCCGAAACGCTCTACCGCAGCGTGCTGCAAGGGGAGCACCCGCCGGAAGCGGCCCGCGTCGGGCTGGCGCGATTGCTCGTCGCCAGCGGCCAGGACGACGAGGCGACCGAGGTGCTGCGGCGCGTCCCGCCCGGCGGCGCGGAGGCGGCCGAGGTCGAGCGCCTGAGCACCATTCTTTCTTTGAGGGAACACGCCCGCGACTTCGCCGCCGAGGCGGCGCTGCGCCAGCGCCTGGCCGCCGACCCCGAGAACGCCGAGGTGCGCTACGAGCTGGGTTGCGTCGTGGCCGCGGCCGGCCGATACCCAGAAGCGCTCGAATTGCTGCTGTCCGCCGCGGAGCGCGACAAGAAACTGGCCGCCGCCAAGGTGCGCGAGGTGATGGTGAAGGTGTTTCAGGTGATCGGCGCGCGCAGCGAGTTGGCGGAAGAGTACCGCGACAAGCTGCGGAGGGTGCTGTATTGAATTAGATGGCTTGCGGCACACGCCCCCGGTCGCTATCGTCCGCGCGCAAAAAAGCGGCGGCGCTGCCATGCGCCGCCGCTCCTCCTCCAGGTGGGTGAACACCACAAGACGCAAGTTTGCCAAGGTTAGCGCCTTTGCGGCGCCTCGGCCTCTTTGCCGCCTTGACAGTCCTATTATCGGCCGGCCGCACGACTCACCTTGAGCCGGCCAGGAGTCCCCCGATGACCGCCTTCGCCGTCACTCCGCCCAGCCGGCCCCGCCCCGCCGGTCGCGTCTGGCTGCCCCTGGCGCTGTCTCTCGGCTTGCACGCGCTGTTCGGGCTGGTCGCCCTGGTCTTCTCCGTCGGGCACGATGTCCACGCGGGCGGGCCGCTGCCGGTGGATGTGGTCGTCCTCGACGACGGCGGAGGAACCATCATCCTCGATGGGCCGTCCCGTGGTGGACCGGACCAGCGCGGCGGAGTAAACCCGGCACCCCCGCGAAACGAGGCAGAAGAGTCCGAAGAGGCGTTCTCTGCCACGGTCATCGAGTCGCCGGTCATGCCTGCGGCGTCCCCGTCGCCCGGCGGGGCTGATCTCGCGGCGGCAAGCGGCGCGCCGTCCGCGGCAGGCGCCGGCGGAGGTGAGGGAACCGGCGGCGGACTCCTGCGGGCGCCGGCGACGGCGCGGAACGTGGTCTACGTCATCGACCGTTCGCTGAGCATGGGATTGGGCGGCGGCCTCGCCGTCGCGAAACGTGAGCTGCTCGCCGGGATCGAGGCGCTGCCCCGCGAGGGCCGCTTCGCCGTGATCCTCTACAACCGGCAGAGCGAGTCGCTGAGTGTCGGCGGGCAAACCGGCCTGCTCCCCGCGACGGAGGCGAACCGTGCCGCCGTCGCCCGCCTGGTGGACGAGGTGCGCGCCGAGGGCGGGACCGATCACCTCGCGGCCCTCCGCCGGGCCGTCGCGCTGGGGCCCGACGTGATCTTCTTCGTGACCGACGCGGACGAGATGACGGCCGAGCAGGTGCGCAACGTGGCCCTGCTCAACCACGGCGGGGCCGCGATCCATGCCGTCCAATTGAACAACCAGGGCCAACGGCGCGAGGAGACGCCGCTGCAGCTGCTGGCGCGGCTCAGCGGCGGGACGTATCGCGTGATAGGGGTGAAGTAGGTCAGGCTTTCCAGCCTGACGTTAAGAGGAGTCAGGCTGGAAAGCCTGACCTACAGCCACC
Organism: Gemmataceae bacterium; assembly: GCA_035266225.1. Lineage (GTDB taxonomy): Bacteria > Planctomycetota > Planctomycetia > Gemmatales > Gemmataceae > DATFNV01. The sequence continues at coordinate 28,749 of DATFNV010000110.1, read as the reverse complement.
CTTTCCCCTCTTCGCGGATCAGCATCTGCATCGCGCGGATCCATGTCGGGTGCTCGTTCAGGCACGGGCAGCGGTACAGCGCCTCGCCGCCGGCGTGCCGGAACGCCTCGGTGACTTCGTAGCCGATCTCGTCGATCGTCTCCAGGCAATCCGTCGTGAATCCCGGCGTCGCCACGAAGACGCGGCGGATGCCGTGCCGGGCCAGCTCCTTCAGTTTCTCCTCGGTGTAGGGCCGCAGCCAGCGGTCGCGGCCGAACAGCGATTGAAACGTCTGCGTCCACTGGCCGCGCTCCCAGCCCAGGCGCTTGACCAGCTCGAAGGTGGTGCGCTTGACGTGCGTGGCATAGGGGTCGCCGCGCTGGGCGTACTTGATTGGGATGCCGTGGAAGCTGAGCAGGTAGTGCTCCGGCGGCCACGGCACCCGGGCCAATTCTGCGCGGATCACCGCCGTCACGGCGTCGAGGTAGGCGGGGTGGTTGTAGAACGGCGGCACGACGCGCAGGGCGGGCACGCGACGTTCCTTGAGCAGGGCGGTGAACAGCACGTCGGTCGCCGAGGCGTTGGTCGTCGCCGAGTATTGCGGGTACATCGGCAGCACGATGAGGCGCTCGACGCCCGCCCCGATCATCTCGCGCAACACGTCGGCCACGGCCGGGTTGCCGACCTGCATGCCGAAGCGCACCGGTACGTCGGGGAACAGTTGCTGCAGAGCGGTCGTCTGCAGGCGGGTGATGTTCAGCAAGGGGGAGCCGGTCCGGGCGTCCCAGATGCGGCGGTACTTGGCGGCCGACTGGGCGGGGCGAGTGCGAAGGATGACGAGGTTCAGGATCAGGCGCCAACGGAGGCGCGCCCAGGCGGTCGGCGTCTCGATGACGCGGGGGTCGGACAGGAACTGCCGCAGGTAGCGCCGCAGGGCGGAGGGGGTCGGTTCGTCGGGGGTGCCGAGCTGAATGAGGAGAACGCCGGTCAATCGCATCAATGAAACCTCGTTTAGCCGCCGCCCTCGGGGCGGCGCTTTCCCAGCGCCGCCCCGAGGGCGGCGGCTAAACGGGGGAAGTTACTTCTTCTTGCACTCAGGCCCTTCCTGGGGGTCCCCCTTCTCGGTGATGTGGCCTGTGTCTTTGAGGGCGGCGGAGCGTTCGGCGTTGAGCTGCGTGAAGCTGGTCCACTGCGCCGGGACGTTGGCCTCGGCGAAGATGGCCTCGACCGGACACTCGGGCACGCACGCCTCGCAGTCGATGCAGTCGTTAGGGTCGATATAGAGCATCTTCTCGTCGAAGTAGAAGCACTCGACCGGGCAGACCGCGACGCAGTCGGTGTACTTGCAGTCGTAACACGGCTGGCAGACGGTGTGAGTCATAAGACCTTTGGTCCTTTCCTCCCATTCGAGGGATCGGGCGGGCAAGGGCTGACCCGGAGCCCGCCGCGGCACCGCGCCTCGATAGTTGGCAACAAACTGCCGATGGTGATGCGATGGGATCGGGGCGCCGGCCCACGGGTCGGCCTGGCATTCCCTCCTATCCTCCTTTTCCTTACCAGGAGAGTCCCCTCCTGTCCAGGGGCGAGGCATCACATGCCGCTTGCGGCTTCGCAGGCCTTGCGAAGCCGCAAGCGGCTTGCGGCATCACTCGTCCCCCGCCACCGTCAGCCGCCGCCGGGCGTCCTCCGCCCACTCCCCGTCCGGGAACAGCTTCAGGTAGCGGCGCAAGCACGCCCGGGCCTCCGCCAGCCGCTGCAAGCGCCAATAAGCCTCGGCGAGATTGAGGTAGGCCGGGCCGTAGTTCAGGTCGCAGCGCAGCGCCGCCTGAAACGCCGTCATGGCCAGGTTCATGGTGTCGTCCTTCGCCTCGGTGGCCAGAAGCGCCAGGCCCACCAGGTTGAACAGACGCGCGTTCTTCGGCAGGATGAACAGGACCCCATCATCGTGCAGCTGAGTCAGCCGCGGCCGCAGCAGAGTGTGCAGGGCCCTGATGCGCCCGTGCCGCTGCAACAGCGAGCCGACGTGCAGCGTCAGGGCGTGATTGCCGGGGTGGCGATTCGCCATCTCCAGCAAGACGCCGTCGGCCGCGTCGCCCTTGTTCTGCTTCAGCAGTTCGGTTCCCCGCGCCAGGTCGGGGTCGATGAGGTGGTCGAGCGCGTCCTTCGCTGAGCCGGAGTCGTTGCTGAGGACGATCGGCCGGCCCTCCGCGCGGTAGAGCACCTCGGCGAGCGACTGCGGCGATTCGTCCTTGTCTGCCTTCTCCCGGCCGCGCAGGGGGCGGAAGGGGTTGAAGGCGAAGCCGAACGGGTTCTCGGCCGACACCGCGCCGCCGCCCCCGAGTTCCTTTGTCGAGTGCCAGTCTAATCCTTCCTGCCGGCCGCGCAGGTATTCGCCCTCGACGGCACCGAGGAGGAGAACAAACCGCGCCTGCTCGGGTGGCGCCAGGTCGAGAGCCGCCACCTCCTGCCGCTGACGTTCCAGCGCGGCCGCCGTCGTGGGCGGGTCGGCCTTGTTGAACTTGACGGGGTAGACCTGGGCGAAGGCGTCGGCGATCTTCTTCTGCGCCCCGGCGGGAAGCGTCTCGCCGCCGTCGGGACCGGCGGGGACGCCGGCCTTCTTCAGGACCACGTCGGCCAGGTCCTTCCAGGAGTTCGTCCGTTCGCGCTCCCGTTCCTCCTGGATCCCGGCGAAGTCACGCGCGGTCTTCAGCGTCATCTTCACCAGGCTTGCCCCTGGCGCGTCCGGCTTTCCCGTCCGTGCGAGGAAGAACAGCACGCCCTCCCTCGTCAGGCTCGGCGACGTGAAGCCGCCGCCGCGGCTGAGGCGCGTCTCCTTCTTCGTCTCCAGGTCGAGGAGGAACAGGTCGCAGGCGTCCTTCGGCGTGCCCGGCGCGTGGTCCCCGGGCGGCGTGGTGAGACTGCGGGCGTAGACCAGCGCCTTGCCGTCGGGCGCCCAGCACACTCCCTCGACGCGGGCGGCCGGCGGCGACACCGGCTCGGGCTTTGGCTCGTTACCCTCCAGGGAAAGGAGGAATACGCGCCAGCGCCCCGGTTTTTCGTCGCGGTCGGAGACGATCGCCAGGCGCTTGCCGTCGGGGGCCAGGGCGGGCGAGTGCCAGCGGGCGAGGCCGGCGGGAACCAGGACCGTGGGGCGTTCGGCGCCACCCGCGGGGGGCAGGATGCTTACCGAGGTCAGGTCGTGTGCCGGCTTGCCGTCCCCCTTCGCCTGCCGCTCGCGGCGCACCGCCACCAGGCTTTGGCCTCCGGGGAGCAGCAGGGCCGCCTCGACCGACTCCGGGAAGGTCGTGGCGAGGTCCTTCTGGATGTCGTTTTCCCGGGCCTTGCCGCCGGCGTTGACCCAGACGACGGTGGAGTCATCGAACCAGCCGCACACGACGGCGCGGGGGCCGGGGCCTTGGGGGCGTGGGGGTTGTGCCGGCACGCCGCCGGGGGCCACCCTCACCATGCCGCCCGGCCCCATCACCCCCGGACGCATCGGCCCACCGGGGACGTTTTGCCCAACCGGGTTCGCGGCGCCGAACGGCCCGGCCATGAGCACGGCGCCCTTGGCGTAGGCCATGTTGTCGCCGGTCGGGGACACGAGGACGCGGTCGGGCACCTCGGGGTCGGGGTTGGTCCACTCGACGCGCTCCCTGGCGTCGAGGAACGTCTGCCGCGGCGACGACTCCTGCTGCTCCGGGGGGACTTCCCCCTCGCCCGGTAGCGGGAAGGTGCCGGCGGGGCGCAGGTCCTGCTTGACCGGGTAGGGCGGGTTCGCCCCGTCGGGCGGGTCGTCGGGGAGTTCGGCGACGGCGCCGCCGCCGACCGCCATCGCGGGAGGGACGGCCCAACCGTTGTTGACGAACGGGGTGGGCTGCTGGGCCAAGGCCACGAACAGAATGATCACCATGACCAGCAAGCCGGCGACCGCGATCAGGCTGAAAACGGCGATGAGGCGCCACAGCGGCGCCACGCCGGGGCGGTCGAGCGGCGGCAGGGGTTCCTCGACCTGGTCGTCTTGCATCTGCATCGGTGCGGTCTCCCCATTCTTGCCGCTTGCGGCCAAGCGGCCCTCGTCACCACCCCCGCCCCGCGTCGGGCGGCAGTTCGGCGAGTCGGCGGCGGGCGTCCTCCGCCAGGGGCGCGAACGACATCAACTTCAGGTAACGGCGCAGGCACAACCGCGCGGACGGCAAGTCGTTCAGCTTCTCGTACGCCTGCGCCAGGTTGAAGTACGCCGGCCCGTGATACAGGTTGCAGCGCAGGGCGTTGCGGAAGGCCGTGATCGCCCCCCGCGGGTCGTCGTCCAGGAGCGCCAGGCCCACCAGGTTGTAGACGCGTGCGTCCTTCAGCGCGTCGGCGTTCAGCCCCTTCGCCAGCGTCCGCAGAACGTCCTTGCGGCCGTGCTCGCACAGCAGGGTGCCGACGTGCAGGGCCAGGTGATAGTTGCCGCCGTGGCGCCGGGTCAGCTCCAGCAGGACGCGGTCGGCCTCGTCCCCCTGCCCGTCCTTCAGCAGGGCGACGCCGCGCTCCAGGTCGGGGTCGGCGGCGGAGACGTGGGTGCGTACGGCCGTGTCGTGGGCCAGCACCAGCGGCCGGCCCTCCGCCTGGCTCAGCGTCGCGGCCAGGGTGCCGAAGCCCGGCTCGTCCTCCTCGTCGAAGTCCTCGCCCCAGAAATCGCGGAACGGGTTGACGATGTGGCGGAACAATTCGTGCGGCTTGGGGTCGGCCAGCGGCGGCCCGGCCGGCTTCGCCAGCGCCCAACTGGCGCCGCGCTTGCGGCGCAGGTACTCCCCCTCGACGGCACCCAGCACGAGGGCGATACGGCTGCGCTCGGCGGCCGGCACGTTCAGCCCGCGCGCCTCGGCGCGAAGGCCGTCCAGCTCGGCGGCCGTATCGGGCGGCTCGCCCTTGAAGCGCTCGCGGTAGGCCTTGGCGAAGGCCGCCGCCAGCTTCTTCACCTTCTCCTCGTCGAGCGCCGCCGGGCGGGTGTCGGCCGGCAGACCCGCCTCGGCCAGGGCGTCGGCCGCCAACCCGACCCAAGCCTTGGCGCTCCGCCGCCGGGCCTGCTGCCCCGTCGCGAACTCGCGCGCCCTGGCCAGCGGCACGCGAAACAACTCGACCTTCTCGCCGTGAGCGTCGCGCGTCTGCGACAGGCCATAGAGGTCGCCGGTGCGGCTGACGCTCGGCGACGAGAAGCCGCCGCCCACGCTCAGGGGCGCCTCGCGGCCGGTCGCCGGGTCCACCTCGAACAGGTTGGTGCGGTAGCCGTCGCCGAGGGAGGCGTCGTCCCCGTTGAAGCCGGCGCTGCGGTCGTAGATCAGTGTCTTGGCGTCCGGCCCCCAGCAGACCGAGCCGGCGCGTGCCGCCGCGGGCGTCAGCGGCTTCGGCTCGCCGCCGGTCACGTCGAGGACGAAGACGCGCCACAGCCGCGGCAGCGCCGTCTCGTGGCCGCTGTCGGAGATGAGCGCCAGGCGGCGCCCGTCGGGCGACACGGCGGGCGAGCGCCAGACGGCGGTGCCGGCCGGGATCAGGATGCGCGTCGCCTTCTGCGCGGGCTCGAAGACGACCACTTCGGATGGATCGGAGGTGGATTGTCGGTTGGGCCCCTCGAATTTCGGCCGCGCCCGGTGGCGCACCAGGACGAGTCGTTGGTTGGGCGGCGGCAGCGGCACGGCACAGCGGGCGCGCACGCCGGTGAGCCGGGTGCTGATCCGTCCGGCGGGGCGGTCAGCGACGGAGCCGAGGCTGCCGTCGGCGCCGGCCCAGTAGAGGGCGGTGCCGTCCGCGGCCCAGCCCGAGACGGTCGGCCGCCCCCCCCGGTCGGCTTGGCCTCCGCCGGGTGGGGGCGCGTCCTTCGGCTCGGTCCCCACGACCGGCTGGGCGGCGCGCAGCGGGCCGACCATCACGCCCTGGGCGCCGGCGTAGGCGATGCGTTGGCCGTCCGGGGAGACGAGGACGAGGTCCGGTCCGGACGGCTCGTCGCTGGCCCAGACGATTTCGCCGGCGCGGAGGAACTGCTCGCGCGCGTCGGGCTCGCGCTTGGCCGGCGCCTCCCCGGCCACGGCCAACACTTCCCCCGGCGGCCGCAGGTCCGGGGTCAGGGGATAGGGAAGCAATTTCGGATCGACGTTGTCCTCCTCGTCGGCGTGGTTCTCGGCCGGCGGAGGCGGCGCCTGCGGGACGAAGGGAGGGACGACCGGCCGCGGTGGGATGACCGCCTGCGGAGGCGCCGGTCGCGGTTGGTCGAGCATGGCGATCAACGCAAACAGCAGCAGCAGGGCGCAGACGCCCAGCAGGGCGAACGCGAGAACGGCCGCGTTGCGCCAGCCCGCCGAGACGACGCTCCGCCGCCGCTGCCGCATGAACTCCTCGTCGTCTTCGTAATCGTCGTAGCGCATGCGCGATCCTCCGTCGGCCGCGCCGGCTATTGGATGGGGAGTCGCGCGGCGAAGGCGCATTGTAACGCAGCCGCACGGCGGATGACAGAGGCTAACAACAAACGATACGGGGCCTTGCTCCGGGGAACCTTGGCCGTCCCCCTTCGCCGGCGCCTCAGGCTTGTGTCGCCAGCGAAGGGTGGCCGGCCCCCTTACCTGGCGCCTCTTGTGGCGCGCGCCGAGGTTAACGCAAGCTTGACCCGCCTGCGTTTGGGGAGAGTCGGCGCCGGGGGTCAGCGGATAAGGGGCCGTGCGGAGGGCATCGCGGCGACGAAATGTCCCCGTTCCCCTCCTCGCTGCCGTTCACTTGGGGACAAGACTCTTGGCCTTGTCCGTCATCTTGAACCCCTCGAAAAACGCATCCGCTTCCTTGGACGTGACTTTCTCCTTGGTCGCGCCTTCGACGATGGCGTACATCACCCAGCCGCGCACGATGTACAGCTGCATCCGGGCCACGTGTTTTTCGCCCTCGATCAGGTATTCCTTACCCGGCACGGAGTCCTGCTTGATGGCCTTCTCGTCCGAGACCTTCCCCGTGAGCTGTTTCACGATGGCGTCGCGGACCACTTCATACCGTTTCTCCTCCGGGATTTCGCGGATGACCACCGCGGGGATCCCCATCGAAGCGGCGGTGAAGGTCGGGCCGTCTTTGGAGCTGCTCCGAGCTGATTCGATGGGCACCTTGTGCTTGCCGATCGTGAGGATTTTCGTCGCCTCGGTCGTTTTGTCGCTGCCGGGCATCTTCGCGGTGAACATCTGGTTCTTCGGCGCGAACTCCTTTCCCTCGGGCGACGGGCTGTCCGCCCACGCCGGCAGCACACCGACCAGGAACAACATCGTGAACACCGCCTTGAGCGTGCGCATGGCTTGGCCCTCCGAGGAAAAAGAGGCAGCGGGAATCGATTCCCACCTTGAGCAGGAGGATGAGCGAGACGACTCCGGGCGCTCAGGCGTGCCCGCATCCTCCGTTCACACCCTTATCCGGCCCCGAAGCTGGTTTTGTCTTCGGAACTTGCTGGATCCTCAGGTCACCCGTGCAGGCCGGGAATCGGATCCCATTCGGTGATACGGGCCAGCTCGCGTGGCAGGCCGCGCATCACGCGAAGTTGGCCGACGTCGAACAGGGTGTGCATCACGGTCGCGATGAGGTGCTTGTTCGTCACCGGGTCGGAAGCGGGCTTGCCGGCCTGCCGATCCGACTGGCCGACGACCTGCCCCATCTTCAGCCCGCCGCCGGCCAACAGCAGCGGCGCCAACCCGCCCCAGTGGTCGCGGCCGCCGGCCTTGTTGATCTTCGGCGTCCGCCCCATCTCGCCGCAGCAGACCAGCAGCACCCGGTCGCTCAGCCCGCGCGCCTCCAGATCCTTGATGAAGGCGGAAACGGCATGGTCGAACGGCACGCCCATGTAGCCCATGCCCTCGCCGACCGGGGCGTTGTTGACGTCGGCGTGCATGTCCCAGACGAAGTTAGTCGTCACCGTCACGAAGCCGCAACCGCGCTCCACCAGTCGGCGGGCCAGCAGCATCAGCTTGCCCAGCGACTTGGCGTTATCGACGTAGTTGTTGTAATTGCGCCATTTCTTGTCGATGTTCTCCGGACGGACCAGCGGGGCGGTGTCGTAGCGGCCGACCGTTTTGGCGCTCTCCTTCGACAGGTCGAAGGCGTCCGAGACGCCGCCGAGGATGATGCGGAATGCCTTGTCGCGCTGGCCGTCGATGCCGGCGCGTTCCGCCGCGTCGAGGGCGGCCCCGGCGCGGTCGAGACTCGCCAGCAGGCGCTGCCGGTCTTCGAGGCGGTCCATCGGCAGCTTCAGCTTCATGTCCTGCTGCAGCGAGCCGCCGGCACCCGGGGCGAACGGCGCCAGGGCGGCGTTGAGTGTCCCCGTGGCCTCGAACTTGCCGAAGGCGCTGGTCCCCGGCTGCGTCGAGGGATCGACGGCACGCGGCAGGAGCAGGGCGTTGGTCGGCAGGCCGCTCAGGGGGTGGTTCATCCCCGCCACGTGGGCGTAAATCGATCCCAAATTGGCGCCGGAGGTGTCGCGGCCGACCACCGGCTTGATGTCGTGGTTGCCGTCGCCGGTCGTATACGAGCGCACCACGGCCAGCTTGTCGGCCAGTCGCGCCAGTTTCGGGAAGGTGCCGCCGAAGGTGACACCGGGCAACTTCGTCGCCACCTCGCCGGTGGCGCTGCGCACCTCGACCGGGGCCGACATCTTGGGGTCGAACGTTTCGATCTGGCTCGGCCCGCCGTGCATGAAGAGTAACACGACCGCCTTGTCCGTCAGCGGGCGGTCGGAAGTCGAGGCCGCGGATCGACCTGGAAGGAGGCACGGCAGCGACAGTCCGCCGAGAGCGAGGCTGCCGATGCGGAGAAAATCGCGGCGATTGCAGCGCGGGTCGGTGATCGTTAACATGCTTGTTCCCCCACGGGCGACGTGCTTCCAGTGGAACAGAGAGGGTTGGGGAATTCAACTGACAATCGACAGAAGGACGGTAGAATGCCGCTTGCGGCTTAGCGTTCGCCTCATCCCACGAACCGGTTCGTGGGATGAGGCGAACGCTAAGCCGCAAGCGGCCGAGGTGCCCGCGCCATGTCCCAACCCCTTGTGATCGCCCACCACCTGATCTGGACCGCCTATGGCTGGTGGCTCCCCAACGACCCGCGCGGTAGCGGCTCTAAAACGATCCGCAATGAGATCGTCGCCGAACTGGGGAACCTCCACCACGGGCGCAAGGTGATCCAACCCGCCGGCACGACGATTCGCAGTTTCCAGGAGCGGGCAGCGGAACTGCTCTCCCACCCGCGCCTGACGTTCACGGCCAGCGCGCTCGAGGAGGTCGGCGCCGCGTTCCGGGGAGTCATCGATGAGCAGCGCTACACCTGTTATGCCTGCGCGATCATGCCCGATCACGTCCACATTCTCATTCGCAAGCACAAACACCAGGCGGAAGAGATGATCGAGGCCTTGAAGGAAGCGAGTCGGCAACACCTCATCACAGTCGGCCAGCGCTCGCCCACGCATCCGGTGTGGGCCGGTGGCGGTGGCTGGAAAGTGTTCCTGGACCATCCGGACGAAGTGAGACGGACGATCGGCTACATTGAGAAGAATCCCGACCCGCTTGCGCTGCCGAGGCAGTGCTGGCCCTTCGTGAAGGTCTACGACGGTTGGCCGTTACATCCGGGGCACAGTCCCAACTCACCGTACGCGCGACGTCTGCGCGACGCCGGGCGCTACCCGTGAGAATCCGGCCGCTTGCGGCTTAGCGTTCGCGCGGTCGGAGATGAAGCGTCATCTCCGACCGCGCGAACGCTAAGCCGCAAGCGGCAATCCCACCCGGCATTTTTCGCTAATACCTTTGCGGCCCCGTTCTACTAAGGTGTGGGAATTCTCCTGAAGGATGCCGGGCCGGGCCGGAGGGTCGGAGCATGTCGGATGCGGAACTGGTCCGCCAGTCGCTGGCGGGGCAGGGCGAGGCGTACGCGGACCTGGTGCGCCGCTGGTCGCCGCGCGTGCTGGCGCTGTGCCACGCCCGCGTCGGCCGGGCCGACGTCGCCGAAGACCTGGCGCAGGAAGCGCTGTTGCGCGGCTTCCGCGCCCTCGCCACCCTGACGCAGCCGGAGCGCTTCGGCGCCTGGCTGCACGGCATCGCCCTGCGCGCCTGCCTCGACTGGCTCAAGGCCCGCGAGCGCAAGACGGTCCCGTTCAGCGCCCTGGGTAACGGCCGTGACCCCGACGCCTTCCTGCACCCCCGCGACGGCACCGAGGTCCCCGCCCTCGACCGCGACGACGAGCGCCGCCACCTCCTCGCCGAGGTCGAGGCGCTGCCGCAGGAATACCGCACCGTCGTCATGCTTTATTACTACGAGAACGTCACCTACCGCGAGCTGGCCGAGATGCTGGGCGTTTCGCCAGCCACGATCAACGCCCGGCTAACCCGGGCGCGCGCCCTGCTGCGCGCCCGACTCAGCCCCGCCTGGAGATAACCATGATCTGCGAACACGCCATCGCCCTGATCTCGGCCCGGATCGACGGGGCGCTGTCGCCGGCCGACGAGGCCGACCTGGAAGCGCACCTGGGCGAGTGCCCCGCCTGCGCCGCCACCGCCGAGGCCTTCGAGCTGCAGGACGCCGAGTTGCGTCACGCCTTCGACGAGCGCCGCCACCAGGCCGGGACGGTCGCCGAGCGCGTGGCCGACCGCCTGCCGCGCCACGACACCCCCGCCCAGCGCTGGAAGCGCCTCCGCCGCCGCGCCCGGCCGTTCGCCTTCGCCTTCGCCGTGGCCGCGACCGTCGTCGGGCTGGCCTGGTTCCTCGGCGTCCACTCGAACCGGCCCGCCGCCCCGCCGCCTCCCGTGGCCGAGCGCGGTCCCGAACTCGTCCTGGGACTCACCCCCCGCGCCCGGCCAACCCCCCCGCCGGCACAACCCCTCGCCGTCGGCGAGACCATCCGCACTCGCGCCGGCGAGCGCCGCCGTGCCGCCCTGCCGGACGGGTCGGTCGTCTACGTCAACCAGGGTACGACGGTCACGCTCGACCAGGAGCGGCACCTGGCCCTGTCCGCCGGCGAGGTCTTCGTCGAGGTAACGCCGGTCCGCGACGGCGTCGGCCCGTTCATCGTGCAGACGCCGAAACGCGGTGTGACGGCGGTCGGCACCAAGTTCGCCGTCCGCGCCGACGCGGCGACGACAAGCGTGCTCGTCACACAGGGTTTCGTCACGGCCAGCGGGCACGACGGCCTCATTCCCGCCGGCTCCGAATTATCTCCTGATGGTACGATCGAGGACGCCCCCCGCGCCTCCTACCTGCTCGACTGGACCCGCGACCTGATGGCCGAGGCCGACACGCCGCTGGTGCCGGGCAGCGAGTTCGGCGGCGGCGCCCTCATCGCTGTCGATGCCTCCGGGCAGCAGGCCAAGCTGTCGCTGCGCAAGTACCACGTCGATGTCCACGTCGAGGACGGCTTCGCCCGCACCACCATCGACCAGACCTATTTCAACCACGCCAACTGGCGCCTCGAAGGCACCTTTTACTTCCCCTTGCCGCCCGACGCCTCGCTGTCGCGCCTGGCCATGTACGTCGATGGCAAGTTGATGGAGGGCGGCATGGTGGAGCGCGACTTCGGGCGGCAGGTGTACGAGAAGATTGTCACCAGCCAGCGCGACCCGGCGCTCCTGGAGTGGGTGGACGGCAGCACCTTCAAGATGCGCGTCTTCCCCCTCGAAGCCCGACAGGAGAAGCGCGTCGTCCTGTCCTACACCCAGCGCCTCCCCGCCGATTACGGACGAATGACGTACCGCTTCCCCGCCGGGCACAGCCTGGAGGTGGTGCGCGACTGGTCGTTCCGCGCCCGCGTCAAGGGCGGCGCCGACCTGCGCCCGGAGAGCCCGTCCCACCCGGAAATGAAGGTCGGCAAAGACGGTAATGACCTGCTCCTGGGCGCCGCGGACAGGAACGTCGCCGTCAACCGCGACGTCGTGTTGCACCTGGGCGACGCCGCGGCCGCCGCCCCCGAGGTCAGCCGCTTCTCCGCCGCGGCCAGCGACGGCAATCGCTACCTGATGTTGCGCTACCGGCCGCATCTCGACGCGCGGACCGACAAGCGCGTCGAGGGCCGCCACTGGGTGTTCCTGTTCGAGTCGTCCGGCGATCGCGACCCGCTGCTGGCCCGAACGCAGATCGAGATCATCCGCGCCCTGCTCGGCAACGCGGAGCACACCGACACCTTCGCCATCCTGGCCGCCGGCACCAACGTCCGCGCCTTCGCACCGACCCCCAGCCCCGTCACGGCGGAGAACGTCCGGGCCGGGCTCGACTTCCTCGACAAGGTCCACCTCATCGGGGCGCTCGACCTGGGCAAGGCTCTGGCCGAGACCGAGCCGTTTCTCAAGGGGATGAAGAACTCGTATCTCGTCCACGCCGGCAGCGGCGTCGCGGCGATGGGCGAGAAGCGCGACGACGTGCTGGCGAAGGCCCTGCCGGAAGGGACGCGCTACGTCGGCGTCGGCGTCGGCAAGCGTTGGAACCGCGCCCTCATGAAGGCGGCGGCCGAGCGCAGCGGCGGCTACTTCACGCAGATCAACCCCGACGAGCCGGTGTCGTGGCGCGGCTTTGAGCTGCACGCCGCCCTGACCATGCCGCGGCTGCTCGACGTCAAGGTGACGGACGACGCCGGGCGGTCCTTCCTCACCTGCGCCAACTCGATCACCGCCGGCGAGGAGATTTGCGCCGTGCTCCGCCTGGACGGCGACGAGCCGCATCCCCCGCAGTCGGTCAAGGTGAGCGGTTCGCACGACGGTCAGCCGTTCGAGCGCGTCCTGCCGGTGCGCGACGTGGCTGGCGATGCCGGCTACCTGCCGCGCACCTGGGCCAGGTTGGAAATCGAGCGCCTGCTGGCCGAGGACGCCGGCAAGTACCGCGAGCGGGTCATCGAGCTGAGCAAGGCGATGTACGTGATGACGCCGTTCACGTCGCTGCTGGTGCTGGAAAACGAGCGGATGTATCGGGAAAACAAGGTGGACCGCGGCCGCAAGGACCACTGGGCCCTGTACGACTCCCCCGAAACGATCGACGTGGTCTACGAGCCCGACGAGAACTCGCCGCCCGGCACCCGCCCGGCAGACCAGAAGCCGACAGAGCAACAGGTATTGCAGACCATCCTGATGCGCTTGCCGCCGCGCTGCCTCAACTGGCTGGGGGTGCCGAACGGACCCGGCGGGCCGGTGGTGACGGCGCTGCAACTGTACGGCAGCGCTTACGCGGTGCCGGAATTGCGGCGCAACAACAGCCACTTTGGCCGCCTTGGCGACCTCGATGAAAAGGAGGATCTGACCAACATCGAGTTGGGCGCCGATGCCGGCTTACCGCTACCCTTACCGGTCACCGAGCTGAGCGTGCCCGCTGACTTCTTCGCCACCCAGGGGCTGCGCGCGGCCCTCCCGCCGCCGGTTGTCATGAAAAAAACGCGATACACGAACGCACGCATGCCCGCGACCCCCCGGCCGTTCGGCAGTCGCAGTTCGAGTTCGCCGACGCCCGCGGGTTTGGGGTGGAACGAAGGCGTGGATGACAAACCCACCGCGCCCGGGAGTGACGCGCCGGTGTTGATGTTTGATGGATCGCTACGCGCTCTCGGCGTCTCCTCGGACGGCTTCCAGTTCGGGCTGGGGAACACTTCGGGGATAGTTCAGCTGTGGGGCGAAGCCGACAAGAGCAAGTCGCCCCCCGACGTGCGCTTCGCGCCACCCTTCAACGTCAACGGCATCAACGGCACGCCGTTGTTCCGAGTTACCCCGGACTTCGATGGCGAGGAGCTGGGCGAAGCGCGCCAATCCGTCAACGGGCGCTGGGTCCTGCCCACAGTCACCAAGGTCGATCCGTCGCACCCGGCCCGACCGCGGTTCGTCCGCTTCGCCGACGGCATAGACCGCCTGCTGAGCGGCGGCGGCGCGCCGCGATTCTACAGTCGCCCGTCGTTCAGCGGCGACGAGCGCGTCTTCTCCGACCTGGTGTCGTACGCCCCCGGCATGAACACCAGCGCGGCCGACGTCCGCGCCGTGCTGGAGGCCGAGGCGGCCCCGCGCCTCGCCGACCTGCCCGGTCCCATCGCCCCCGCCGCCCGCAAGATCATCGACCGCGCCCGCGCCCCCGGCTGGCAGAAGCTCACTTTCACCAACAAGGACGCCAAGCCGGTCCTCACGCTCACCTTCGACGGGGCGGGGCGATATGCCTATGAACACACCCTACCCAGTGGCTTGAAGGAGCGGGTCGTCTGCGACGGGCGCACGCTGCTGCATCTGTACCCGGACCTCCGCGTCGGCGCCCGCCGCCCGGTCAGCCGCTTCCACCGCGCCGAGTTCGGCGGCGTCGTCCCCTGGCTGGTGCCGCCCGCCGAGGACCTGGCCCACGGCACCGAGGTGACGGCGGTGGACGATCACACCGTCGCCGTCAGTCCGCGCGACGCCGCCACGGCCCGGGGCGATGACGGCAAGCCCGTCGCCTACGTCCGCCTCCACCTGGTCTTCGGCGAAGACGGCCGGCTGACCGAGCGGCGCGTGGTCCTGATGCCCCAGGAGAAGACCCTGGCCCGCGAGACGTACACCGACGACGGCACGGTGAAGCGCTTCGACGCCAAGGACAAGGAGCTGGCGTCCTCCCGGCGGGAGCTTACCCCCACGGCGGCGCCCGACCTGAAGCCGGACACGTCGGGCCTCGTCGTCCTGCCGCTGCCGTTCCGGACGCGCGAGGTCGTCTACCACAAGTTCGAGTTCGACCCGAATAAATCGCTCGATGTCGGCGAGAACGCCTGCCACGCCTACCTCAACGAGGGCGACGCCCTGGAATTGTTCACGGCGGACTTCGCCGCCGAGAACCCCGGAAACGCCCGCACCGTCTACCGGAATTGCTTCGCCAAGGACCCCACGCGCGCCGCCGGTTTCCACGTCCTGCTGGCGTCGTGCGGCGACCGTACTTCGCCCTTACCCGATCTCCAGGCGCTGCGGGCCAAACCCGAAGGAGAGCGCGACCCACTGCTTCTCTACCTGACCCTGCTCAACCTTCCCGAGTACCGCCGCTGGCAGCCGTACCTCGGCCTGGACCTCGCCGGCGGCCTTTGCGCCAGGCATCCCTTCCTCGGCAAGCTGGCCGCGTTCCGCGATCACTGGCTGGTCTGGCAGACCTGGGGCAATGTTGATGGGACACTGCCCGGCGGCGGTTGGTTGCGCGAACGGCAAATCCGTGCCCTCGATTTCGTGCGGGTACACAAAGGGACGGCGTTCGGCTGGGCGCTGCTCGCCCGGCTCTACGAGGACACCGCCTTGTCCGACGAGCGCTTCCACCGCGAATTGGCCGACGCCTGGGGCCTGTTCATCGAGCGGCCGGCCTTCGGCTACCCGGCGCGGTACGAACGGGCTCGTGCCCTGCTGCACGGCGGCCGGCGCGACGAGGCGCGCCTTCAGTTCCGGGAGATGTTCGCGGACGCCGTCAAGCGCGGCGTGCTGCCGGCCGTCGATACTACCTTCCGCGAGGCGCTGCAGGGCGAGGAGAAGGAGGCCGACCTGTGGACCGACATGATGCGGCAGACCGCGGCCGACCTGTGCAAGGAGCGGCGCCGGCCGGCCGCCGTGGCCCTGGCCTGGCAGTGCTGGCAACTCGACGATCGGCCGCTGGCCAGCAATCTCCTCGCCGCCGCCCTCGACGGCATCACCGACGAGGACGAGCGCCGGCTGACGACGCTGTCCGCGGTCGCTTTTCTCTACCAGACGGGGCAGCACGCCGCCGCCGACGCCCGCCTGCGACCGCTGCTGGAGGACCGCGAACTGGCCGCCCAGCCGGCGCTGTGGCGCATGGCGGGGCGCGTCGCCGACGCCCGCGGCCTGACGGCCCGCTCGATCGAGTGCCTGGAGCGGGCGCTGGCCCTGGAATACGAGGATTTACCGGAGGTGATCAATCTGGAGGAGGTGCGCCGCGACTACGGCCGGCTCCTGGACCATTACTCCTCGCTGGCGCGGGCGGTGACGGCCATGAAGATCGAGCCGCCGCGCGACCTGGCGGCGAAGACGGTGCGGGCGGCCGACTGCTGGCGCGCCCTGGATCGCGACGAGGCCGAACGGCCGTGCGAGGCGGCGGCGACGATCCTGCGCTCGCTGGGCGCGGCCGACCTGGCCTGGGAGTACCAGACGACGCCCATCGCCCGGCGGCCCAACGAGTCGGGCCCGTGGCTGGGACTGGCGCGAACCCTGCAGCGCGAGGGCGATTTCAACCTGGCCGACCGCGCCTACACCGCGGCGTTCGCGGCCGAGCCGACCAACCCGCAAATCCTCTGGGACCGGGCGGAAAGCCTGCGCCAGAACGGCAAGTCCGCCGAGGCGCGGAAGGTGCTGCGGCAGATCGTCGATGGCGAGTGGCAGCCGCGCTTCGGCTGGGTGCGCTCGCAGGCGAAGTGGCAGCTGGATGGGAAGTGAGCCGCTTGCGGCTTCGCAAGTCATGCGAAGCCGCAAGCGGCCACGCGGCGCCGAACTGACCTTCGAGGTCGAACTGCTCGAGATCGAGTAATCCCACGGGGTTCCTCTCCCCGATAGCCGCCGGCGGCTTCGCAACTCTGCGAGCCCACCGGCGGCTTTTTCCGTATAATAATCATCCCGAACCCCGCGACCACTCTCCCCCATCCTCCGAAAGGATCGGTGGCATGAAGAAGTTCCTGCTGCTGCCCGTCGTCCTGGCGGTCGGTTTTGGCATCTTGATCCTCCTGAACACGGAACCACCCGGCAACAACAAGGAGAAAGAGGAGCAGAGCGACACGTTCCCGGGGACGGAAGGCGACTTCGTCAAGGCCGAGTCGGGCTTGAAGTACAGGGACGAGAAAACGGGTGACGGCAAGGAAGCCGCGTCCGGCGACACCGTCGTTGTCCACTACACCGGGTGGCTGACGGACGGGACAAAGTTCGACAGCAGCCGTGACCGCAAGAAGCCGATCGATTTCAAGCTCAGGAGAGGTGATGTTATCGACGGCTGGGTCGAGGGAGTCGCGGGCATGAAAGTTGGGGGCAAGCGCATCCTGCTCATTCCGCCGGACCTCGGCTACAAGGCGCGGGGCCAAGGGTCGATCCCGCCTAATGCCACACTGGTCTTCGCCGTGGAACTCGTGGACGTGAAGTGAGCGACCGCTTGCGGCTTCGCAGGGCATGCGAAGCCGCAAGCGGCTGTGCTATTTCTTCTCTTGATTGGTCTTGATCTTCTTCTCGACCTCGACCTTGCGCTCCTGCTCGCGCTTGCTGGGGCCGGCCTTCTCGACGCCCTTCTTCCAGGCGCCGAGGGCGGCGCCCATCTCGCCCAGGGCCATGTGGACCTCGGCGAGGTGGTCGTAAATCTCGATCGACTGCCCCTCCTTCGCCTGGACCGCCTCCTGCAGCGGCTGCAGAGCGTCCTTGTACTTCTTCTGCTTGTACAGCACCCAGCCGAGGCTGTCGAGGTAGGCGGCGTTGGCCTTGATCTCCTCCGGCTTCGCCCCGGGTTTCTTCTCCGCCTGCTTCTTCTTGTCATCGACGATGGCCTTGCGGATCAGTTTCTCGGCCTCGTCGAGGTTCATGTCGTTGTCGGCCCAGACGTAGCCGAGATCGTTGTTGTAGCTGGCGTTGTCCGGGTCTTCCTTGACGAGGAGTTTGAGCTGCTCGGCGGCCTTCTTGACGTCCTTGGCGTCGATGTGTACCCCACTCAGGCTGTAACGCAACTTGCGCTCCTCCCGGCGGAGCTGCTTGATGAAGGCGTCCTTGACCTCCTTGCTGGCCTCGGTGTTCTTCTTGATTTTTTCGATGTCATCGTTGGTGCGCTGGATGATGTCCTCGAAAGTCTTGGCGGCCGCGGCGTAGTCGCCGGACTCGCGCTGGATGAGGGCCCGCAGCTCCAGGGCGTCCCGGTCGTCCGGGTCCGCCTTCAGCATCTTCTCGACTTCCTTGTTCGCCTCATCGACCTTGCCCTGCCGGACGGAGAGAGGGATCAGCTCGCGGCGCATCAGCTCCTTGCCGCGGCGGAGGGTGGCGTTATATTTCGGCGTTTCCAGGTCCGGATTGAGGGGGTCGAGCTTGAACTTCTCCTCGGGGATCTCCTGGAACTCCTTGCACACCTTGATGGCCTCGTCGTACTTGCCGGCGCTTTCGTAGGCGGTGAGGATGCCGCTGTAGCACAGGAAGAGCTTGGTGGGGCTCATGATCTTCTTGGACTTGTCGATGCACACGCGGTACAGCGTCACCGTGGCCTCGAGGTCTTTGAGTTCCAGGGCGGTCCCCGCGAGGATGTAGGCGGCGTTGTAGTTGAGTGGAGTATTTTTCTCCTGCGCCATCTTGACGCCGACGCCGAGCAGCTTCGCGGTGCCAGCCTTGTCCTCGGCCAGGGCGTCGATCTGATCGCTGATCGTATCCTCGCCGGTGACCTGGTTGAGGGCCAGCACCTTGTCGCGCAGGGCCTTGTCGTCGTCGGCCGCCCGCACCGGTCCCGCCAGGCCCATCAGCACCAGCGCCGCCACGGCCAGGCCCCATCGCAGCCCCGTCGTTCCGCTAAACATCACTGTCTCTCCGCAGTGTACCCATGAGCGATGACGATTCCTCCCCCTCATGTTAACCAAGTCGGCCGGGCCGTGCCACAGCGGATTGAGTAACGAGTGAACTGTTGTTTACCGGGTCCAGTTTGGCGAATGCTCCCCACAGGAATGCCTGCCAGCCGCCCTCGTGCTGATAGGCATCCAGGTGGCCGGCAATTCACCAGGCCGTGGGCGGCGGCGCCGGCACCTCGTCGGTGGTGACGGCGAACGTCTCCAGCTTCGTCGGCCCGAACGAGGTGGTCATGGCCACGTCCACGGCGTCCCGGCCGCGGGCCATCAGGACGCGGCCGACGCGCGGCGCGTTGTGCCGGGCGTCGAACGTGTGCCACCGGCCGCCGAGGTACGCCTCGAACCAGCCGCTGAAGTCCATCGGCGCCGGCGAGCGCGGCACGCCGATGTCGCCGAGGTAACCCGTCGCGTACCGCGCCGGGATGCCCAGGCACCGGCAGAACGTCAGCGCGAGGTGGTTGAAGTCGCGGCAGACCCCCGCCCGCTCGCGGTAGACGTCCCAGGCGCTCTTGGACGGGTTGGCGAACCCGTAGCCGAACTGGAGGTTGTTGTGGACCCAGTCGCAGACGGCCTGGACCCGCGCCCAGCCGAGGGGCGTCTGGCCGAAGAGGGACCAGGCGACGTCCGTGAGTCGATCGACCTCGCAGTAACGACTGCCCATCAGGAATGTCAGCAGGTCCGGCGGCAGCTCCTCGACCGGCTGCTGGGGGGCCCAGGCGGGGACCGGCTCGGGCTGGCCGCTATCCTCGATGGTGGTCTCGCCCCACAGCCGCAGCCGGCCGGGTCGGGCGACGAGCCGGCCGCAGCGGTTGCCGAAGGCATCGGTATACTCCCTGACGGGGACGGCGGGCTCGACCCGGACCCAGTCGGGGCTGCGGAGCGCGGCGGCCAGCGACGGGTGCGTGTAGAGCATCAGCACCATCGGCGTGGGCGCCGGCACCTGGAACACCAACTCGTAGCCTAGCCGGATCAGCATCGTATTTACCTTGGCGACCACGTTTGTTAATTTTACCCCGGGCCGGAAGGAAGGGGGGGCGGTGACTTGCGGCGACGCGCAGCTTATTCGCCAGTATCCGCCGAATCCAGGCGCGTCACGTCCACGGCCACCCGAACCACGTGCTGGCCTCCGCCGAGGATGACGCCCTTGATGGGGCTGACGTCGTCGTAGTCGCGGCCCCAGGCCAGCAGGATGTGTTTGTCCGCCGGCACCAGGTCGTTCGTCGGGTCCACGTCCACCCAGCCCAGGCGCGGGCACCAGGCCGACAGCCAGGCGTGCGTGGCGTCGGCCCCGAGCAGGCGGGGCTGGCCGGGCGGCGGGCTGGTGGACAGGTAGCCGCTGACGTAGCGCGCCGCCAGGCCCAGAACGCGCAGGCAGGCGAGCTGCAGGTGGGCGAAGTCCTGGCAGACACCGCGGCGCTTGGCGAACACCTCCTTCAAGGGGGTCGCCACCGTCGTCGCCCGCGGGTCGTAGACGAAATCCCGGTGGATGCGCCCCGTCAGGTCGAGCACGCCTTCCAGCAGGGGCCGGCCGGTGGGGAAAGAGGCGAGGGCGTAGGCGGCCAGGTCCGGGCCGGCCGGCGTGTAGCGCGAGGCGAAGACGAACTGGTACGCTTCCAGGGTGGCGGGGCCGCGGTCGGCGGGCAGCAGGTCGCGCACCTCCTCCCAGGGCACCGACGCCGATGGGTCGGGGGCCGGCCGCGGCGAGAGTTGGATCAGGTGCGACGCGGTGACGACCAACTCGCGGTGCGGCTCCTGCACCGTGAAGAAGGTCGAGGAGTTGCCGAAGTAGTCGATGCGCTCGGACAGGACGGCCGGCTGCGGCGCGATCGAGAGGGCCGTGCGCAGACAGTGCTGCTCCGGCACGTCGCGCGGCGTCAGGTGGGCCAGGTTCTGGCACAGCGACACCGGCTTGCTGTACTGGTAGGTCGTGGTGTGCGTCACCTGGTACTGCATAACGCCCTCGATTGATCGTTTCGCGAAACGATGAATCCGCGCCGCCCCGAGGGCGGCCGCTAAACGACGTGTTGCCCTGTGATGTCAAGCGCAGCCAGGTGCCGCGACCTCTGCAGGTGACTGAGGTACGTCTGTGTGAGGGCGTCGGAAAGGGCCGGCAGGGCCGCGCCCAGACGGGTGAGCAGGTCGTCCAGCGCCGGCCGGCCGCCGCACTCGTCGAAGCCGGCGACGTGCGGGATGTCGGCCAGGCGCAGGGCCGTCAGCGACGAGAGCATCAGGCGCTGCTCGGGGCTGCGGCCGGGGCGGCCGGCGGCGCGCGGCAGGTGCTCCACGTCGTCGGTCAGCGCCGCCAACTGGTAGGCCAGCGAGCGCGGGTTGCTCTCGTCGGCCAGCAGCAGGTCGAGGACCGCGGCCGCCTGCACGCTCCCCTGGTAGCGGCGGCGGTAGGTCATGGCACTGTCGGCGATCTCCAAAATCGCCTCCAGGACCGGGCCCTCGGGGTTGGAGGGCGTGGTCAGCGTGCAGCGCAGCAGGCCGAGGGTGTGCAGGGAGCGCTCCAGCTTGCGGCCCATGTCGAGGAAGCGCCAGCCCTCGCTGCGCGTGACGCTCTCCATCGCCAGCCCGCCGAAGGCCGCCAGCGTCAGCACGGTGCCGTCGAGCAGGTCCAACTCGCCGCTCAGGGTGCGGCGGTCGCCGTTGGGCGCGGGGCCGTCGCCGGCCGGGCGGCGCTCGCCGTCGCCGGGGGGTGCGAAGAAACCCTGGGAGCGGCGCACCCGGCCCAGGTCGCGCAGCACGCGCCACATGTCGGTCGAGATGCGATCGCGGACCGTGCCGGCGACGGCGGAGAGGTTACCCAGGACCGAGGTCAGGCTGCCCACGCGGCGCGTGTCGTGGATCAGGGCCAGGAGTTCGGTCTCCGGCGCCGCCAGCCGGGCCGCGGGCCCGTCGCCGAGGAAGCCGGGGTAGCACTCGCTCAACCGGCTCACGGTCCGCAGCAACACCGGCAACTCGGGCACGTCGGTCAGGCCGGGCGTCTCGGTCAGGCGCAGCAGGATGCAGCGCAGCAGGCGCGTCAGCCCCTCGGCGCGCTCGGCGTAGCGACCCAGCCAGTAGAGGTTGTCGGCGACGCGACTGGGCAGGTCGCTGCCGCCGCGCGTCAGCTCGACGGTCAGGCCGCCGGGGTGCAGCAGGCTGAAGTTGCTGACCGGACCGACCGACAGGACCCAGGTGTCCTTGCTGCCGCCGCCGCGCTGCATCGACACGACCCGCGTCTCGGCGGAGGCGCTGACCCGCGTCAGGCCGCCCGGCATCAGGACGAACGAATCGCCGTCGGCGGCCAGGTACGAGCGCAGGACCAGGTGCCGCGGCTGGAAGCGGTTGCCGACCAGCACCGGCGTCGTGGACAACGGCAGCCGCTCCTGGGCGACGTACTCCCGCGGCCGGGCGCGGATCTTGCCGGCCAACTCGTCGAGCTGCTCGCGGGTCAATTCGGCGCCGATGACCGGCTCCATCCCCAGGCCAGGCAGGGCTGGTTTGACGACCAGTTCGTCGAGATGGTCCAGGACGCGGGCGCAGGCTTCCCGGTCGCCGCACCACCAGGTCGGCACGGAGGGCAGGCGCAGCTCCTCGCCGAGCAGGTGGCGGCACAGCTGCGGC
The DNA here is from genome assembly GCA_035266225.1 of Gemmataceae bacterium. GTDB lineage: Bacteria > Planctomycetota > Planctomycetia > Gemmatales > Gemmataceae > DATFNV01. The sequence goes on along the minus strand of DATFNV010000110.1, from coordinate 6,620 downwards.
AGGAAGGCCAGCAGCGCCGTCGTCTCCAGAAGGCCGCTGCCGAGGGCGTTGGCGACGGCCACGTTGCCGCTGCGCACCGCCTGGACCAGGCCGGGCACGCCGAGGAAGGAGTCGGGGCGCAGCTCCAGCGGGTCGCAAAAGTCGTCATCGAGGCGGCGGAAGATGACGTCCACCGGCTGCAGGCCGCCCAGCACCTTGAGGAAGACGCGGTTGTCGCGCACCGTCAGGTCGCCGCCTTCGACCAACGTGTATCCCAGGTAGCGGGCCAGGTAGGCGTGCTCGAAATAGGTCTCGTTGTACGGCCCGGGCGTGAGCAGGACGATGCGCGGGTTGTCGCGGTTGTGCGGGGCCAGGCCGCGGAGCGTGTCGCGCAGGGTGCGGAAGAAGAGGGCCAGACGCTGCACGCGGCAGTCGCGGAACGTCTCCGGCAGGGTCCGCGACAGGACGAGGCGGTTTTCCAAAGCGTAGCCGGCGCCGGAGGGGGACTGGGTGCGGTCGCCCAGCACCCAAAAGGAGCCGGCGACGGAGCGGCCGACGTTGGCGGCGTAGAGGTGCAGGTAGCGGCCGCCGGGGACCGCCGCGCCGTGGCAGGAGCGCAGGAAGGCCGGGTTGGCGTAGACGAACTCGGGCGGCAGCAGTCCGCAGGCGAGGGTCTGCTGCGGTCCGTAGAGGTCGCGGAGGAGCGCTTCGAGGAGGCGGCCGCGCTGGACCAGACCCACCGCCAGGGCGTCGGTTTCCGCCGGGGCGAGGATCAGGGGAATGGGGTCGAGCTGCCAGGGGCGCTCCAGGCCGCGCGGGTCGCCGTAGACGTTGTAGGTGACGCCGTTCTCGCGGATCAAGTGGTGGGCGTCGGCCCAGCGCCGCGTCAGCTGCGGCAGGCCCAGTTCCTTCAGCGACTGCAGGCAAACGTGCCAGTACGAGCGGACCTCGCCGCGCTCGTCGAAGACTTCGTCGTGCGCGCCGGCGGGCGGCGAGTAGCCGAGCCACCCTTTGCCGTCCGCGGCAGGCGGAGGGCCAGGCACGATCAGGTCCCTGCTGTCGGTCATCGGCGGCGGGCTCGTTGCATTCAGCCGGCGAGCGGGGGGCGTCAGCCCCCCGGTTACTTCACCGGGGGGCTGACGCCCCCCGCTCGCCGGGGCCAATCACATTGTAACCTCGACCTCTTCCGGCGCCGACACCGTTCCCGAATTGACGGGGCCCGGGGTGTGCGGCGGCGCCTGGCGCAGGTCGAGGGTCAAGGGGCACTCGGGGTGCCGTTCCGCGGGCGGCAACGTTCTCGGCCCCGGCGAGTGGCCGAAGGCGAAGAAGCGCGACCCGCGGCGGCACTCGGCCTCCGCGGCGTTCACCGGGAAGGTGTCATAGGACCGACCACCCGGGTGGGCAACGTGATACTGGCAGCCGCCGAGCGAGCGCCCCGTCCAGGTATCGTACACGTCGAACACCAGCGGCGCGTGTACCGGGATGGTCGGGTGCAGGCACGACGGCGGTTGCCAGGCCCGGTAGCGCACCCCGGCGACATATTCGCCGTTGGCGCCGGTCGGGTACAGCGGCACGCGCCGGCCGTTGCAGGTGACGACGTGCCGCGTGTCGGTCAGCCCGCGCACCTTCATCTGCACACGCTCCACCGACGAATCGACGTAGCGCGCCGTGCCGCCGGGCGCTTGCTCCTCGCCGAGGACGTGCCACGGCTCGATCGCCTGGCGCAGCTCCAGCTGCACGCCGCGATGCGTCACGCTCCCCAGCAGCGGGAAGCGAAACTCCAGGTGCGGGGCGAACCAATCGTCTTCCAGAGGATAACCTGCCTGCCGCAACTCAAGGAGCAGATCCTGGAGATCCTGCCCAACGAAGTGCGGCAGCAGGAAGCGGTCGTGCAGCTCCGTGCCCCAGCGCACCAGTTGGCGGGAGTAGGGCTCCTTCCAGAAGCAGGCGACGAGGACACGAAGGAGCAACTGCTGTACCAAACTCATGCGGGCGTGCGGCGGCATCTCGAAGGCGCGCAGTTCGACGAGGCCGCGCCGCCCCTCGGGGCCGTCCGGGGAGTAGAGCTTGTCGATGCAGAACTCGGCGCGGTGCGTGTTGCCGGTCACGTCCACCAGGAGGTGGCGGAAGAGGCGGTCGGCCAGCCACGGGAAGTGAGGGCCCTCCGCCGGAATTTGTTGAAACGCGATCTCCAGTTCGTAGAGGCTGTCGTTGCGGGCCTCGTCCACGCGCGGCGCCTGGCTGGTGGGGCCGACGAACAGGGAGGAGAAAAGGTAGGAAAGGGAGGGATGATTGTGCCAGAAGCCGAGGAGGCTGCGCAGCAGGTCGGGGCGGCGCAGGACCGGGCTGTCGGCGGGGGTCGGGCCGCCGATGACGACGTGGTTGCCGCCGCCGGTGCCGCAGTGCCGCCCGTCGAGCAGGAACTTCTCGGTACACAGCCGCGCCAGCCGTGCTTCCTCGTAGAGGGTCGTGGTGGTGGCGACCAGCTCGCGCCAGTCGTGGGCGGGGTGGACGTTCACCTCCAGGACACCGGGGTCGGGCGTGATGTTGAAGTGGTTCAGGCGGTGATCGTGCGGCGGCTGGTAGCCCTCGACGAGGACCGGCAGGCGCAGCTCGGCCGCCGTCGCCTCGACGTGGCCGATGAGGTCCAGGTAATCCTCCAGGGCGGCGGCCGGGGGCATGAACACGTGCAGTCGGCCCTCGCGCGGCTCGACGCACAGGGCGGTGCGGACGACGGAGTCGGGCCAGCGCTCCGCGAGGCCGTTCCTGTCGAGGCGGCCGGTGTCCTCGGCCGGTTGCAGGGTCATCTGACGGGAACGCGGCGGCAGTGCGCCGCGCGCGGCCAACGGGTCGGCCGGAACGACAACGTCCCGCGCCTCGGGCAACTCCCACGGCAGCGAGTCCAGCGGCAGGCGGTAGCCCATCGGCGAATCGCCGGGCAGCAGGAACAGGTACACCTGCCGGAAGTGCCAGGCGCTGCTCTCCCAGCGCCCCGGGGCCTCGTCGCGCCGGCGGCGCAAGGGCAGCGCGTAGCCGACCACCTCGCCGAGTCCGTGCTCGAAGACGCGGGCCAGGCGGCGCCGCTCCTCGGCGTCGTCGAGGCGGCTTTCCAGCGGATCGACGTTGATCGGCAGCCGCCGCTCGCGCCACAGGTAATACCAGGCGTCCTCGTGAGCGGGCACGGCCAGCGCCGCATCGACCCCCAACCGGGCGGCCAGCGCCCTCACGAAGCGCTGAGCATCCGTGGGGCCGTGGCCGTAATCCCGCCCCGGGTCGGCGACGAGTGAATCGTCTTCCCACACCGGGACGCCGTCCCGCCGCCAGTAGCAGCCGAAGGCCCAGCGCGGCAGCGGCTCGCCCGGATACCACTTCCCCTGTCCGAAATACAGCAATCCACCCGCGGCGAAGCGGTCGCGCAGCCGCTTCAGCAGGACCCCGGCCTGGCGGCGCTTGGCCCGCCCCTGGGCGGCGATGGTCCACTCCGGCGCGTCGCGATCGTCGATCGAGACGAAGGTCGGCTCGCCGCCCATCGTCAGGCGCACGTCGCCGCCGCGCAGCTCCTCATCGATGCGCTCGCCGAGGGCGTCGATGGCCTGCCATTGCTCCTCGGTGTACGGCCGGGTGACGCGCGGGGTTTCGTGGACGCGCGTCACCGACATCTCGAAGTGGAGCCGCTCGTCGCAGTGATCGTCCTCGCCACGGGCCGGCTCCTTCGTGAACGAGTAGGAGCCGGTGATGGGGGCGGCGCTGGTCGGGTCGGCGGCGCAGGCCAGCGGGATGTGCCCCTCGCCGACGAGCAGGCCCGAGGTGGGGTCGAGGCCGATCCAGCCGGCGCCGGGCAGGTAGACCTCGGCCCAGGCGTGCAGGTCGGTGAAGTCGTGCTCGGGACCGGACGGGCCGTCGAGGCTTTTCTCGTCGGCGGTGAGCTGGATCAGGTAGCCGGAGGCGAAGCGGGCGGCCAGGCCAAGGTGGCGGAGCACCTGCACCAGCAGCCAGGCAGAATCGCGGCACGACCCGCTGCCCAGTGTCAAGGTCTCCTCGCACGTCTGCACACCCGGCTCCATGCGGATGAGGTAGCGGACCTCCTTCTGCAAGCGCCGGTTGACCTCGACCAGGTAATCGTTCATGACCAGGTCGCGGCGGCGCAGGGACTCCACCAGGGCGACAAGGCGCGGCCCGGCGGGGGCCGTTTCGAGGTACGGCAGCAGTTCGCGGGCCAGGGCCGGGTCGTAAGTGAACGGATACTTCTCGGCGTACGCCTCGATGAAGAAGTCGAACGGGTTGATCGGAGTCATGTCGGCGACGAGATCGACCTCGACGCTCAACTCGCGCGCCGGCTGCGGGAAGACGATACGGGCCAGGTAGTTGCTGTAAGGGTCCTGCTGCCAGTTGAGGAAGTGCGGCTTCGGCTCGACGCGGAGCGAGTAACTCAGGATCGGGGTGCGGCAGTGCGGCGCCGGCCGCAGGCGGATGACGTGCGGCAGCAGCGTCACCAGGCGGTCGTAGCGGTAGTGCGTCTTGTGGTTCAGTGCGACCCGAATGGGCATGGGTGTCTCCGTTGGCAATGGCCGCTTGCGGCTTAGCGTTCGCGCGAACGCCAAGCCGCAAGCGGCTTATGCGCTCACTCCCGCCGGCACCGGCCGCTGCACGGTCACGTCGAAGTAGGTGCCGTGGATGGCGGTGCCGATGTCGTGGATGCTGTTGACAACCCGAGTGAGCGACTCGTGCAGGCCGGCGCGGATCACCTCGGCAATGGTACTGCCCTGGAGCCAGCCGACCAGTTCATCGAGTTGGCGCTCGGCCTCGTTGCCGCACTCCCCGGCCGGGCGACCTGCGATGGCGTGCAGGGCCTGCTCGCACTCGGCCAGGCAGCAGATCACCGAGCGCGGGAACTGCGGCTCGAAGATCAGGAAGTCGGCCACGGCCACGGCGATGTCCCCGTGCGGCCGCAGCTTCTTGTGGAACGGCTCGTAGCCGGAGCAACTCGTCAGGATGGCGATCCAGTGGGCGTTGTCCACGGGGGTGCCGACGTGGTCCGGGGTCGGCAGGAGGATGTGGTACTTGACGTCGAGGATGCGGGCGGTCTGGCAGGCGCGTTCCAGATATTTGCCCAACCGGAAGAACTCCCAGGCCTCGCCGTGGTTCATGGTGGCGTCGCCGATGCCGTGGACGAGCTGGTTGATGCGGCGGATCTGGGCGTAAAATTCGCTACGGTTGGCGTCGTACATGGCCCGCGCCGTGGGGCCGTGCATCCACAGGTGGTAGTAGTTGATCCGCTCCCACATCTCGGCGCTGACGACCTCGCGGATGACGCGAGCGTTCTCGCGGGCGGCGGCGAGGGAGGCGGCGATGCTGGAGATGTTGGCGCTCTCCCAGGTCATGTAATTCTGGACGGCCTCGGCCTCCGGCTCGCCTGGCATGTCGTAGACGCCGTTGATGATCAGTACGGGCCGCCAGCGCTGCTCGAGCGGCACGTCGAGGTCGAGGAGCAGCGTCTGGTTGACGTCCAGGACGCGGGCGGTATTTTCCGCGCGCTCCAGGTACCGGCTCAGCCAGAAGCAGTGCTCGGCGACACGCGAGATCATCTTCTGCGCTCCCCGTTCAGCGGCCGCCCTCGGGGCGGCGCTCTGGGGAGCGCCGCCCCGAGGGCGGCCGCTAAACTACTTTCCGTTCTCCATCACCCAGGTATCCTTGCTGCCGCCGCCCTGGCTGGAGTTGACCACCAGCGACCCCTTGACCAGGGCCGTGCGCGTCAGGCCGCCGGGCAGCACCCAGCTCGCCTTGCCGGTGACGATGTACGGCCGCAGATCGACGTGCCGCGGCGCCAGGCCCTCCTCGGTCCAGGTCGGGCAGGCCGACAGCGTCACCACCGGCTGGGCGATGTAGTTGCGCGGGTTGGCCCGGATCTTGTCGCGGAACTCGGCCCGCTCGGCGTCGCCGGCCAAGTGGCCCATCAGCATGCCGTAACCGCCCGACTCGTTCACCGCCTTGACCACCAGCTGGTCGAGGCGGTCCAGGACGTAGGCGCAGTCCTTCGGGCGGGCGCAGATGTGCGTCGGCACGTTGGACAGGATCGGCTCCTCGGTGAGGTAGAAGCGAATCATGTCCTCGACGAAGGGGTAGATGGCCTTGTCGTCGGCGACGCCGGTGCCGACGGCGTTGGCCAGGGTGACGTTGCCGGCCCGGTAGGCGCGGAAGAGGCCGGGCACGCCCAGCAGGCTGTCGGGCCGGAACGCTTCCGGGTCGAGGAAGTCGTCGTCGATGCGGCGGTAGATGACGTCCACGCGCTGCGGGCCGCGCGTCGTCTTGAGGTACACCCTGTCGTCGTGAACGAAGAGGTCCTGGCCGAAGACCAACTCGATGCCCATGTGGCGGGCCAGGAAGCTGTGCTCGAAGTAGGCGGAGTTGTACGGCCCCGGCGACAGCAGCACCAGGCAGGGCGGGTTGCCGGCTCCCTCCGGGGCCACCGACCACAGGGCGTCGCGCAACCGCTGCGGGTAGTCCTCGACGCGACGGACCTGGCAGCTGCGGAACAGCCCGGGGAAGACCTTCTTCATCACCAGCCGGTTCTCGAGGACGTAACTGACGCCGGAGGGCGTGCGGCCGTTGTCCTCCAGGACGAGGAAGCGGCCGGCCGGGTC
>DATFNV010000109.1:0-6544 GCA_035266225.1 Gemmataceae bacterium | reverse complement strand
GAGGTAGGCCCCGTGGCCGTAGATCGAGCCGTATTCCATCAGGCCGTAGGTCAGGAACACTTGCTGGCCGACGAGGATGTCCTCGCCGGTGAAGACGGTCTGCCCGGCTTCGGAAACCACCTTCTCGGGGATGGGGGCGTGGTCCTGGTAGACGCGTAGGGCCAGGTAGCCCAACACCGCGAACCCGATCACGAAGGTTAGGATTACCCCCTGGAACCACAGCGGAGAGATCACCATCGGCCGACGCCGCCCGTTCGCCATCGCAATACCCCCGACGAGAGTCGATCCTCAGAGCCGCATCATTCATTCATGGCCTCATGCCTCCGGCAACCCGGTCACTCCGTGCGCGGCTCGAGCAGGGCAGCGAGCCCGGCGGATGGCCCGCCAACTTCCCCTCGCTCAGTCCACGTCCTTGTACGAGAACTTCTTGCGGACCTTGTCCGTCGGGTGCGGTTGGCCGCCGACCTCGACGTACGGGTACACGAAGTAGTTCAACGGCTCGCCGTCCTGCTTCGGCACCAGTGTGAGGTCGCGGCCCGTGCTGAAGGCCACCCGGTCCTCGGTCAGGTTGCCGAAGTAGTACTCGTTCATCTTCGGATCCTTATTCGCCTCGGAAATATCCACGGGAACCCAGCCCTTGCCCTCGGCGCGGAACTTGGCCCAGCAGTGGTAGCCGGCCACCTCGCCGCCGCCACGCTTCTGCGGCAGGCCGAAGCCGATCTCGAACTTGGCCGGGATCTTGTTGGCCCGCGCCAGCGAGATGAACAGGCTATGGAAGTCGGTGCAGTTGCCGCGCTTGTTGTCGCACGCCCATACCGAGTCGCCACGGCCCCAACCGGTCCCCGTCTTGTCGTACTTCATGTGGCCGTTCACGACCTCGTACAGCACCTTCGCCGCCGCCGTGGGGTCTTTCGGCAACGTCCGGTCCTTGAGCAGCTCCAGCGGCTTGCCGTCGAGCGGCACGAGCTTGTCCGGCTGCAGGAAGCGCTTGACGAGGTCAGCGTCCGCACCGTCCTTCGCCGCGCCCTTCACCTCGCGGCGCGTCACCCGGTAGGTGCGCAAGAAGGGCACGGTGCCGTCCTTGTCGGCAGCCGCCTCGAAATACAGGACCGTGTTGCCGTACTGCGGATCCTTGCCCTCCTTCGCCCCGGCGGGCAGCTCTTCCGCGTCGCACTTGACTTCCTGGTCGTCGTTCGCGGGCGGCACCGGCAGCCAGACTCGCGCCTTCTCGCCGGGCTTCAGTCCGGTGACGGCTCCGGAATAGGTGAAAAGAAAGGTGCGCTTCTTTGCCGTGGGCTCCGCCGCGCACAGCAGCGGCAGCACCGCCAGCAGCGCCGCCGGCAGAGACACTCGGATCGCGAATCGCATGGTGAGGTCCTGAGAGAGGGCCGTCAGGGATGCCGTTACTTCTTCAGCCCAGCCGGCCGAAATTGGTCCGGCGCGAACTCGGGATTGATCTCGACGTCGCGGTAGTAGTAGGCCCCGATGAGGCCGTCCTTGCCGCCGGCCACCGACCCGACCTGCAGCCAGGTCTCCTTGTCGATGTACACGGTCTGCTCGGTGACGCCGTCGCGCTCCGGTTTGAGGAAGCGCGTCCGCCGCAGGACCCAGCAGGGGCGATTCGCCGCCCACGCGACGCCCTGCACCCCGAGGTACTCGACGTGCAGCGCGTCCTTCTTCTGGGCCGCCTCCCAGTCGGCGAGCAGTCGGGCCAGGCCGTTGTAGACGCCGAACTCCTTGATGGTGAAACGCCCCGAGCGGCGGGCGGCCTCGCCGTCCACGTCCTCAACCGCCAGGCCGTCGTGGTCCAGGCGCCCCGCGGCCTTCGCCATCCAGTACCACCCTTTCGTCGGACGAGCCAGCACCCTGTCCTGGTTCTCCCCAGCCACGTAGAGCGCCCGCTCGGCCCGGCGCGATCCCGTGTCCCATTTAAGAAAGACGCTGAACGGTTTCTCCCGGAAGGCGACTTCCATGACTTCGCGCGGCTCGAGCTGCCCGGCGATGCGCTCCTCCTTGGACATCGTCAGCCGGTAGCCCTTGACGTCCCGCTTGTAGCGGAGCAGGCATTCCTTGAGGAACTCGGTGGGCCGCTCGCCGGCCAGGCGCTCCATGTCCACGGCGTCGGGCAGCGGCTTGTGGTCGTCGCTGATGACCGGGAGCGGCCGCTCCGGAGGGCGCGCGCCGCTCCGCGCGGCCGACGGGGCGGCACTCAGCAGGTAGCAGGGGACCAGGCAGAGCAGCAGGGGGCGCATGGCATGGCCTCCGTTCCCCGGCGGGCAGGGACGACGTGCCGTCACTGTATCCAATCTCGGAACGGCAGACAACCGGGGCCGGCCTACTCCTGCGCCCTCGGCATGGACCCCGAGCCCATGGGCGGAGGGACAAGGAACACGGAGATCGACTTCCCGAGGAAGGTGGTCGATCCCGAATCGTCGGCGGTCACATTCAGCGCGATCCAGTTGTTGACGAACGGGTTGGTGAGGCCCGCGAGGCTGAAGACGAACGACCCGGAGGTGGTCGAGCCACTCTGCCAGGCCAGGGCCGCAGTCGTCACTCCCGTCCCTCCGTCGGCGGTCAGCCAGGCCTTCATCGCGCTCGACGTCGCCAGCGAGGGCGGGGTGACCATGCCCGACACCTTCAGGGTGTTGCCGGCGCCGAGCCCGGATTGCTGTCCGTCGGAGGGCGGTGGGGTGAGCAGGATCGCTTCGCTGGGGACCGGCAGCGCCTTGTGCGGCGCCTCCGCGAGTTGTGTCGGCTGTGGGAACGAAACTTCGACCTGGACCTTGACCACGGGGGAGCTGGAGTTCTCCACGAAGGGCCTCCTCGGAACGTCATGGGGTCAGGGGAGCGGTTTCACGACGACGCAGCGGAACGACGCCGCGCCGCCGATCACGTAAATCCCCGGTGTGCCGCGCGGGTTGACCGCGGGCACCGGGGCGGGCAATTTCACCTTCAATAGAGAGTCCGTTTTGGCGATCATCTCGGGGTAAGGGACGCGGCCCACCAGCGCGCCGTCGAGGAAGAGGGTGGCGTCGTCGGCCGTCACCGCCACGGCGAGTCGGCGCCAGGGTTCCGGCCCGCCCGGGGGGGCCGGGTCGCGGGTGAGGACCGAGCCGATGAGCTTCGTCCCCGGCTCGCGGAACCGGCAGCGCGTCAGGGTAAGTGAGGCGGCGTTGGGCCGGTCGGCCAGGCCGTACAGGCAGAAGAAATGGTGTGGCCGCTCGCCCTCCGCCAGCGTGTCGTGGGCGAAAAAGAGCCCCGCCTCACCTTGTTCCACGGGCAACCTGCGCAAGACCTCAGCCTCGAGACGGTAGGGCGGCCGTGGCGCCTCGGGCAGCAGCTCGATCGGGGTGAAGGTCACGCTCTTGACGATCAAGGGCAGGTTCGGCTCATCGACCAGGGCGACGCGCCCCGCCTCCAGGGGCCAGCGGTGCCAGAGCGGACCGCGCGTTTCGCCCACTAATTCGATCTCCTCGCGCTCCGCCAGCCGGTCGAGCCGCGCCTGGAACTCCCTCGGCCACGGGAGCGGCGGCGGTAGCCGGTCGAGCGCCGCCTGGAACTCTCCCGGCCACGGGAGCGGCGGCGGTTCGGGGTCGCGGCGGAAGGGCCTCGCCCCCAGGAGGACCGCCGCCGCTGTCAGGGCACAGAGGGCCACGCCCGCGAGGACGGCCGCCCGATGTCGCCAGGCCCGCCGCGCCGCCCGCCGCGGCCAACCCTCCGGCCGCACCAGCGGCGGCTCGCCGTGCAGCCAGCGCGCCAGGTCGTCCGCCAGGGCCCCGGCCGAGGCGTACCGCCGCGCCGGGTCCTTGTTCAGGCACTTCAGGACGACGGCCTCCAGGTTGACGTCGATCCCCTGCCGCAGCCGGCTCAGCCGCCGCGGCTCGTCGCTGTTAATCTTGTGGACCACTGTCTCGTAGCGGCCGCGGAAGGGCCGCCGGCCGCTCAGCAATTCGTACAGGATCACCCCGAGCGACCACACGTCCGTGGCCGGGCCGCTGGTGCCGACGTGCTTGCCGGACTGCTCCGGCGCCATGTACGCCGGCGTCCCCAGGCCCCGGCCGGTCCGCGTCAGCACTTCGTCGGCGTCGAGGATCTTGGCCACGCCGAAGTCGGCCACCCAAGGCTCGTCCCCCTCGTCGAGGAGGATGTTGGCCGGCTTGAGGTCGCGGTGCAGAATGCCGTTGTCGTGAGCGTGCTGCACGGCGCGGGCCACCTTCTCGACCAGGGCGACGGCAGCGCGCGGGTCGGCACCGAGGCGCTTGACGTGGACCGCCAGGCTGCCGTGGCGGGCCAGCGGCATGGTGAAGTAGTGCTGGCCATCGATGGTGCCGGCGTCGTGGATCGCGATGATGTTAGCGTGCCGCAGCCGGCCGGCCGCCCGGGCCTCGCGCTGGAAGCGCAGCACTTCCTCGCGCTCCGCCGCCGGCCCGGACAGGATCATCTTCAGGGCGACGAGGCGGTCGAGGCCGGGCTGACGGGCCTTGTAAACGACGCCCATGCCGCCGCGGTCGATCTCCTCCAGCAATTCGTAGGGGCCGAAGGTGCGGCCGGGCGCCTCCCCGACCTGGGGGGGCGTGTGGGCCGCGCCCGAGACTGGCCGTGTGGTGGCAAGGGAGGTGGACGGCTCGCCAAGCGACGAGGGCGTGAAGCCGGCGTTGGGCGTGTGCGTGCTCATGGGGTCACCACGGGGTGGGTCAGGTCCACCCCTTCATTATCACCGCCCCGGAGATGCGATCAAGAAGGAATCATTTTCTGATCGAGCGGAACTGGACAGACTATCAGGAGCTTGAGGACCGTGCCGAATCGCGCTTGGCGAATTAGCCCCGGCGCACCTGCGCCAGGGCGCGCAGCAATTCGTCCAGCTCGAACGGCTTGGACAACGCCGCGGCGAAACCCATCTCGGCCATGCGCGTCTGCTCGCTGCTGCCGACGTAGCCGGTAGCGGCGATCACCGGCACCTCGCGCAGGCGCGGGTCGGCGCGAAGCAGGTTGAGCAGGTCGTAGCCGTCCTGCTCCGGCATGCCGATGTCGGTGATGATGACGTCGGGCGGGTCGGCGCGGGCCAGGGCCAGCGCCTGCGAAACGCGCACCGCCTGGCGCACCTGCAACCCCTTCGCCTCCAACAGGCGCGACAGCACAGCCACGGTGTCGGCCGAGTCGTCCACCAGCAGCACGCGCAGCGGGCCGAGATCCACCGAGGGCGGCGCCGGAGCCGGCGCTGGCGCGGGGACGATCGGGAACGTCACGCTGAAGCTGGCTCCCCCCCTGGGGGCAAGGTTGACCGCCTGCGCGTGCCCCCCGTGCAGCTCGGCGATGGTCCGGACGATGCTCAGTCCCAGGCCGAGGCCGCCGTGCTGCCGCCGCGACGACGAATCGGCCTGGCGGAACGGCTCGAAGACGTGCGGCAAGAACGACGCGGCGATGCCGGGGCCGGTGTCGCTAACGCGCAGCACCGCCCGGCTCCCCTCGCGGCGCGCCTCCAGGGCGACGCGGCCACACTCGGGGGTGAACTTGATAGCGTTGTCGAGGAGGTTGGACGCCACCTGCCGCAGGCGCACCGGGTCGGCCAGCAGCAGCGGGAACGAGTCGAGGGTCACGTCGAGGGTCTGGCCCTTCGCTTCGGCCCGGGGGCGCAGGGCGGCGGCGGCGGCGCGCAGGCACGCGGGCAGGTCCACCGCCTCGCGATGCAGCGCCAACTTGCCGGTGTTGATACGCGCCATGTCGAGCAGGTCGTCGATCAGGCGCGTCTCCTGATTGAGACTGCTTTCCATCGACTCCAGGACGGGCCCCACCGTGGCGTCGCTCTGGTGCCGCAGCTTGAGCAGGTCGATGGCGGCGCGGAGCGGGGTGAGCGGGGTGCGCAGCTCGTGCGACAGCGTGGCCAGGAAGCGGTCCTTGGCGGCGTTGGCCTCGGCGAGGCGGTCGTTGGCCCGCGCCAGCTCGGCGGTGCGCGCCTTGACGCGCTCCTCCAACTCGTCGTTGAGCTGGCGCAGGCGGCGTTCGTGCTCGGCGGCCAGGAGGCTCGCCTGCCCGTGCTCGATGGCGCGGGCGACCGTCTGCTTGAGGTGCTCCACGACGCACGGCTTGACGAGGTAGTCGTAGGCGCCGCGTCGCATGGCCGCCACGGCCGACTCAATGGTGGCGTAGCCGGTCAACAGCACGCACACCGTCCCCGGCCAGACGCGCCGGACCTCGCTGAGCAGGTCCATCTCGGGGACGCTCAGTTCGGTCAGGAGGACGTCGGGAGGGTTGGCGGCGCAGTCGCGCAGGGCCGCCCCCAGCGCCTTGGCGGTTTCGACCTGATGGCCTTCCTGGCGCAGCAGGGACGACACCGTCCCCAGCACCTTCGGTTCGCTGTCCACGACCAGCACACGCGCGGCCCGCTCGGGCATGTCCTGCCACTCCTGGGTTGTAATTGCTCAGAGTCTCTGGGTGAATCTCAACAGCGCGTGGCGCAAGTCATTCATTGAAAATGAGTTACGACCGCTAACATCAGGCATGATTGTATTTTCTACTAACCTTCTGAGCAATTACCCTGGGTTGA
>DATFNV010000108.1:0-19855 GCA_035266225.1 Gemmataceae bacterium | reverse complement strand
TGATTACGTCAGAGCGGGCGACCGGTTACGCCCAATTAGTTCCAGTCCTTTTGCCAAGAACAAAGGTCCAATGTCGTAGTTTACGACAGGCCAGGAATGCCTGCCCGCCCACAGCGCCGCCTTTGTCGGACCTTCGTTGCTGACATATTGATGCCCTCGATCATCGGTCGGGGCAGCGGCGGAAGTCTTCTTGATGGATGATTCACCCCAGGGCGCATTACCAATTACCAGGTCAAATGACTTTGAATCCTCCTTCGTTCGGTACCCTGGAGTCGTTTCGTCGAAGAAATCGTTGGCAATGAGTCGCGTGCCCCGGAGCCGCGGAAACACCTTTTCGCGAGTGACGTAATGCTTGGGCTCAATGGCATCGGCCATCGCCAAGTAAAGACTGAACGACGCCACCCGTACTGCCTCGGGGTTGATATCGACCCCGACCAGATTCTCGGCCAAGATCGGCTTGAGGTCGCTGACGAGCGGCTCTCGACCAGTAGCGCGCCGCCATCGATAGATAAGCCGCTGAAATGCCTTGACCAGAAAGATCCCCGAGCCACAAGAAGGGTCGAGAATGCGCAAATTCCAATCATCACCTTGCCAGGGCAGCACGGCGTCCAGCACGTAATCGACAAGATGAGCGGGGGTATAGAAAGCCTTATTCTTGTATTTGGCTTCATTCAGGAATTCTTCATAGACGCTGCTGATGAACTCCAAGGGAATCACATCGAATGAGTATCGTGGCCAAAGCTGAAGCTGACGATCAGTGGTATCAATCGTCCCAGAAACGAGGTCGGCGAGAAGGGCAAGATGCTCTGGACGAACGGCATCCCGCTCCCCCTGCCAGGCTATTTCCCGTTCCTCGTCCGTGGAATCAACTTTGCCTGGGAAAAGGTCCCCATTAAATCGGGCGTCGAGCCAGCGGAACAGGGAGTATGTATCGTCCTTGTCCCGGAGGATGGAAGGCAGGGTCTCATGTTTGTTACGCAACACATCTCCCTGCAGGCGTTCAAGCAGACTGGCACTGAAGAATGGAGTGCCGTCGCTGTCGCGGCGGTGAAAGAGAAACTGCGTAAAGATGATGCGGGCCAGCAGGTCGTGACAATACTCCTGGCTCAGGCCCATTTCGTTGCGCAGTTTACGACGAACGTAACGGAGGTTCTTAAGCAACAACTCATCTGCTCGCCCGTCCGCGCGGAACTTTTCCGGACACTGCCGCTGAAAATGGCCGGTGATCAGGCTCACCCAGTGCAAGAGATCGCGAACGCTCCGTTGTTCAGGGCTTCCCGTCGGACTGAACCCATTCGGCGTGGGCAATACGCATAGCTGACGTTGCTCACTGGGCTGATTCGGGTCGATGTAGCAGGACCAGGCGATGAGCCGATGGGGCTCCAAGGTGACAAGCAAGGCGGTGCGCGAGAGACTCCACGCGAGCCGATGCGCTTCATCGAGTACTCGATCGGTTGCCCCGCGCTGGAAGTCGCAGACGACGGCTAATGGTGCGGAGGAGTCGGCCGCGTGTGGGTTCGCGGCCAGGACACCGGTCCTTAGTACGAGCTGTGGAGATTCTCTCTTCAGCGCCGCCTCCAGCTTGCGCCTTGCAAAATCCTGATAGACCTTCGCCCCTTCTCCCGGAGGATCCAGAATGTCCTGGGGCCTGGGCCAGCCCAACCATTCGTGTGCATCGTCAAGCAGCATGGCAAGCGTTCCTCAGTTCCATTCTTGAAACCGTCAAGGAATAATAGGCCGCGGTTGCAGCCGACTTGGCCTCAGAAGGATGCCGGATCCGCGGCGGATAGGCGAAGTGCAACATTGCCGCGGGTGCCCTGTTCACCGCTGCATTGCAACGGCGTCAACCAGCCCTGGTTCGCTCCGCGACGCACAGCCACCCCCCCGGTGATACGGATGGACGACGCCGCAGTGCCACCCAGGTCGTGGTTCGGCAGCAGGTCTTTCATGTGCTTGCGACCATTCTAGCCGCTGGCCACGGCCCCAACGAAAAACGGCCCCGGCCCTGACTCGCCCGCGTCCGGCAGCAGCTCATCCGCGCCGATAAGGGGCACCGATAAGGGGGCAAACAAAAGGGGACAGGGCAAACAAAAGGGGACAGCGCGCTTTTTGCCGAACAATAATTCAGGCTGCCCCTTCGTCGGCGCCGCTCCCTTCACCAAGCCATTGTACAGGCGGGGCGGCTACGGCAACATCCGATGTCGCGCACCTTTTCGTCACGTCAGCACCGCCTTGCACGTCAGCCCCTCCCCCTTGGGGGACGGCTGGGGACAGTTCACACAGGTCCTTTGTCCCCAAAGGCTTATATAATAATTCCTGACCGTCACGGATTGTAGGGTGGCCGGTCGGCTCTCGGTTCGCGCCCCGGGACCGGCCTCGTGTGGGGAGTAGTGTGCCACCCCCAGTCACCGTGGCACGGTGGCACACAACTCGGCGCGCACGGCGCAAGATCAAGCAGCACAAGGAATAGCGGCAGAAAAGTTGTGTGCCACGCCGTGGCACACAACTCGCCCGTGGCACGCACCTCTTGGCGTACCGGGCCGCTTCCCCCCGCTGGCGCAGCCGGCCGACCCCTCCCCGCTTCCCCAAGGTTCCGCGCGGAACATGCGTTCAGTGCCGGCGCTGGCCTCCGAACCCGGCCGCTGCTGCCACCGGCGGCCGCCCACACCCCAAAATCGGTGACGGTCAGAATACTGCGATTGACGATGGGCAGGACTCCTTGCGGATGCCCGGCTCATCGAAGGGAGGATGTCCTGTCAGTCGCGGAGGTAGAGTCTGCCGTTGGGCGGAATTCCCCCGCTTTGGGGGCGTTCCGCCCAACGGCGGAGGGCCGGCATCAGGCGGCCCGGCGCTGGGCCGTGCCGCGGGCCCCGAACTGCTGCTGCACCGCGGCGATCGCGTCCACGACGCGTCCCTGGTCGCCCGGCGTCAGCTGCGTGTAGGTCGGCAGCATGACGGCGCTGGCGCTGACCTGGTCGGTGACCGGCAGGCATTCGCCGCGGCGGCGCGACTCCTCGCGGAACGGCGGCAGCGTGTGCAGCGGCACGAACATCGGCCGCGTCTCGATGTTCTGCTGCACCAGGTGCGACATCAGCTGGTCGCGCGTGCAGCCGAACTGGTCCGCGTCAATGCGCACCACGTACATCCACGGGGACAATTCGGCCCACGGCGCCACGGGTTGCAGGGCGATGCCGGGGATGCCGCCCAGCAGGCGGTCGTAGGTGGCGTAAATCGCCCGCCGCCGCTCCATGATCTGCTCGCGGCGCTCCAGCTGGGCGCAGAGGATGGCGCAGGCGACGTTGGTCAGGCGGAAGTTGTAGCCCGTCACGGGGAAGTAGTAGCGCCGCTGCGGGTCCATCCCCTGGCCGCGCAGGATGCGCATGCGCGTGTTCAGCCCCTCGTCGTTGACCGTGACCGCCCCGCCCTCGCCGGAGGTGAACAGCTTGTTGCCGAAGAAGGAGAAGGTGGCGACGTGTCCCAGGCTGCCGACCGGCCGGCCCTTGTAGCGGGCCAGCAGCGCCTCGGCGGCGTCCTCGACCACCCACAAGCCATGCACCGCGGCGATCTGCTTGAGGCGGTCCATGTCGGCCGGGTGGCCCATGAGGTGGACGGCCAGGATGCCGCGCGTCCGCCGCGTGATGGCCTCCTCGACGCGGGCCGGGTCCAGGCACCACGTTTGCGGATCGACGTCCACGAAGACCGGCTCGGCGCCGACGTAGCGCACCGCGTTGGCCGTGGCCACGTAGGTCAGCGACGGCACGATGACCTCGTCGCCCGGCCGCACCCCCAGCCCCAGGAGGGCCAGGTGCAGGGCCACCGTGCCGTTGCACACGCTCAGGGCGAAGCGGACGTCGCACAGGCGGGCGAACTCGCCCTCGAAGCGCGCCACGTACGGGCCGGTCGAGGATATCCAGGAGCTGCGAATCGCCGCGACGACGAACGCCTCCTCGTTGCCGCTGAGGTCCGCGGACGCGACGGGAATCTGCGGATGCACGGTTCCTACCTCCTCGTTCCGGCCGGCCGGGAGCGACGGCGCCTCCCGGCTCAGCCGGCCAATGCCTCGGGGATCTGAGGGACGCGGGCGCGGGCCGGCGCGGCCGGCCGCTCCTCGTCCGGGGCGAACAGGGACAACTCCGCCGCCAGCCGCTCGGCCAGGCCGTCCATCGGCTCGGTGCCGAGTTCCAGCAGGCGGTCGGACACGTGATCGACCAGCCCTAGCAGCGGCCCGTGCCGCAGGGCCTGCTCCGCGAACGCTCGGAAGCGCTCGCAGTAGCGGCCGCTGTGGAAACGCTCCAGGGCATAAGCGCGGGCCGCCCGACCCAGCTCCTGCCGCCGGCCCAGGTCGCCCACCAGCCGCTCCAGCAGCGGCCCGATTTCCTCCTCCAAGGATATCTTGCAGACCACATCCGCCGGGAAGTCCCCGAAGAAGCCGTGGTCCCAGACCACCGTGGGCAGCCCCGCCACCAGCGAATCGATCAGCCCGGCGGGGTTGTCGCCGAGGTCCGGATTGCGCAGGCTGATGACGACATCCGCGCCGGCCAGCGCCTCCGCGGGCGGGCCTTCGGCCAATTCGACCTCCCCGCCGAGCCCGTACAGCCGGACGAGCGACTGGAGGCGCTGGGCATACGACTCGTCGGCGGTCTTGCCGATCACGCGGTAACTGACCTGCTCGCGGAGAAGGTCGCTGCGGCGGATGGCCCGCAGCGTCGCGTGAACCATCCGCTGGGGGGCGATGTCGCCCACAGTCAGCAGGCGGACGCGATCGTGTGCCGGACGCGCCGGCGCGGGAAGCCGAGCGGCCAGGCGTACGGCCGGCCCACACAGCGGCAAGTCGATCTTCGCCGACGGCGCGGCCACCGCCTCGCGGACTCGCCGCAGGGCGTAGTCGGAATGGACGACGACACCCAGGCAGCGGCGCAGGGCCGGCTGCAACAGGGCGAGATCGTGCAGGACGACCAGCCCGGGGCGGCGCGCGGCAACCTCGGCGACCGTGCGATGGTCGGGCGGCGAGCTACAAAGGCTGAACACGAGGAGGTCGAACCGTCCGAGGCGTTCCAGGAAGGACGGCGGCAGGGGAGGGGCCGGCCGGATCACGGGGAACCGCGACGGCCGCGGCTCGCCATGAGCGGGTGCCTCCGTGGCGAAAACCGTCACCTCGTCGCCGGCGGCGGAGAGGCCGGCGATGACGGCCTCGCTGTAGTCGCCGACGGCGCTGCCCGGGTCGAACGGGGTGAACCAACCGATCTTCATGACACGCCTCCTGTCCGTTTAGCGCTCGTAGTGACCCGATTTATCGGGTCCGGGACGACCTCACGCCCGACTGCATAAATGCGGTCACTACGAGCGCGCACTCCGCGTCGCCCCGAGGGCGGCCGCTAAACGAGAATGAAACCGGACAACATTACCGGGCGCGTGAACGGGCGCGGCCGGCCTCATGCGGCCGTCAAGCGGTCCAGCACGAAGTCCCAGTCGATGCGGCGCTCCGCCAGCGTGTCGTGCCCGGCCCGGCCCAGCTCGCGCGCCCGGCCGCGATCCGCATAGAGGGCTTCCAGGGCCTCGGCCAGCGCCTGGGGCGACGGCTCCACGACCAGCCCATTGCGACCGTCCTCGATCAGTTCGTTGGCCCCGACCGAGTCGCTCAGCGTCACGACGGGTTTGTGACAGTGGAACGCTTCGAGGGTCGCGTACACGCAACAATCCTCGTCGTGAGAGAGGTCGAGCACCGCGCGGGCCTCCGACATCCGGCGGGCCTTTTCTTCCTCCGACACGCATCCGAGGAAGACCACCTTGTCGCCGAGTTCCTGCCCGTAGCCCTCCGAGTCGGGCGCCCCCGCCAGGACCAGGCGGAACGGCGAGCGGACGTACCGCATCGCCTCCACGGCCAGGCGCTGGCGCCCGGCCGCGTTCTGCCGGCCGTGGCAGAAGAAGTAGTCGCCGAACTCCCCGGGCCGGAACAACTCGGGGTGGGCCGGCGGAGGGTACAGCACCTCGTTGGCAGCGATGCCGTTGAACCGCTTCAGCCGGCCGGCGACGACCTTCGAGCCGGTGAACACCCGCCGGGCCTGGCGCAGACAGGCGTCGTCGGCCCGGACGATCATGTCGCGCAGGCCACGGTGCTCGGCGTCCTCCGGCATCCCGGCCGGCGTGTCCCACTGCTCGTAGACCTGGCGGAACTGATGCAGCAGCCAGACCGTCTTGTTCGCGAACGGCACCAGGTACGCGGGGAACTTCAGGGCGACGACCCGGTCCGCCCCGCCGGCATCGACGCGGAGCAGGCGGCAGGCGAGCATCTGGTCGGCGACGGCCCGCGGCGGAGAGCACTTGAACGGGATGCGGATGACCTCGACGGCGTGCCCCCGCGCCCCCAGCCGGCCCGCCAGGCTGTCGGCCAGGGACTCCGCCCCGCCGCGGACGAAGGGAACCTGGACATTCACGATGGCGATTTTCACGACGTCAGGTTCTCCACGACGTGGTCCCAGTCGATGCGGTACTTCGTCAGCGTCTGCCGCGCCCGTTCGCCCATCGCCCGGCCGGCCGCGCGGTCCTTCCACAGGCGATCCATCGCGGCGGCCAGCGCCTCGGCCCTCGGCTCGGCGACCAGCCCGTTGAGCCCGTCCTCGATCACCTCGAGCGGGCCGCCGGAGTCGGTCAGCGTGATGACCGGCTTGGCCGAGTGGAACGCTTCCAGGGTCACGTAGCCGTAGGAGTCCTCGTCGTGGGCCAGGTAGAGGGCGCCGCAGCAGCCGGCCATCAGGTCCGCCTTCTCGCGCTCCGAGATCCACCCGAGCACCCGCACCCGCGCCCCCAACCCCTCCTCGGCGACCTGCCGGTGCAGCTGTTCCTGGTACCCGGCCAGGTCGGGGGCACCGCCGATCACGAGCCGCACCTCCGGGCTGGTGTATTTCAGGGCGTGAACGGCCAGGGACTGCCTCTTGATCGGCGTCACCCGGCTGGCGTAGAACAGGTAGTCCCCGAAGGGGCCGGGCCGGAAGGCCGTCTCGTCCCCGAGGGGCGGGTAGAGGACGCCGTCGGGCTCGAGGCCGTTGAAGGTCCGGAGCCGGTCGGCCACCACGCGCGAGTTGGTGAAGACCTTGCGGCACTCGCGCAGGTAACACTCGTCGGAGCGGTGCATCATGTCGCGGTAGTGCCGGCCCAGCTGGGTGTCCGGCATGGCGCTCCAGGGGGTACCCCACAGGTCGTACGCCTCGCGATGGTGATGGATGAACCACGCCACCTTGTTCGGGTGATTCAGGGCGTACGCCGGGTAGCGGATCGTGATGAGCCGGTCCACCCGCCGGCCGCAGCTCTCGGTCACGTCGAGCAGGCGCAGGGCCAAGGTCTGCGCAGGGACGTCCTGCCAGTCGGAGTGAAAGGGGATCAGGACGGTGTCGGTCTCGAACCCCCGCGCCCGCAGCACGCCCGCCAGGTTCTCCACGATCTTCGTCCCGCCGCCCTTGATGAAAGGGACGCACGTCGAAGCAATCAAGATGCGCACCGGCCTCCTCCCAAAAACAGGCCCCGCGCCGCCTCACGCCGCCCGGAGGCTTTCCCGGAAGCGGAGCAGTCGGCGGAGGAAAAAGCCCCTCGTGTACAGGGGGACGAAGCGCAGCCGGAAGACCTGCTTTTTGAACTCCTCCGGCGTCGGTTGTCGTCCCATGATTTCCAGGTAGGCCCGCCGCACGAAAACGCGAACGTCCGAAGAAACCGGGAAGCGATGGAGCAACTTCCCGATTTCGCCCCGGCCCGTCGCCCCGGTCCCCGCCCGCAGTACACGTCGTCCCCGGTGCGAGTCGAGCCACGTCCGCCAGGAGGAGCCGGGGATCAGGCGCCGCCCTTCCTCGCCCGAGGCCAGCGCCCGAACGATGGCCGCGCGCTCGCGCCCCGCCTTCAGGGCCGAAACGTGACGGACCAGCCCGCCCGGGTCGGCCGGGCGCCGCAGCAGGAGCTTGTAAAGGCCCTGCACGAAGGGCAGGTCCGGCTCGCGCCACAGTCGCAGCAACCCCGACCAGGTTTCTTCGCTCAGGCTCGTCTCCAGCGCCTCGAACCAGGAGACGTCGTGGCCGTGCCGCCGGCCTTCGTCGCCGAGGGCCAGTGTCCGGACGAGGTCCAGGCGGGCGCCGCCGCCGCGCAGCAGCGCCACGTTGTCCGCCAGCTCGCCGGCCCCCGGCGGGCGACGCAGGATCACTTCAAAGAGGCGCCCGACGAAGCGCCCATCGGCATCGCCCCACACCCGCAACAGTTCGTGACACACCCCGTCCCGCGTCAGCCAGGGCAGCCGCTCCAGCCAGGGCGTCGGCAGCCGTAGCCGGGCAAATTCGTCGGTGGCGGTGAGCAGCTGTACCAGCTCGGCCCGGGCGTTCCCCTTGGCGAGGAAGGCGAGGCACGCCGTCAGGTCGCGCGGCTCGGCGGGGCGGAGCAGCAGCAGCTCGTAGAGCCCGCGGACGAACGGCTCCTCGGGCTGCGGCCAGAGGCGAACCACCTCGGCCCAGCACCCCTCCGACGACAGGCTCGCCAGGCGCGCCAGCCAGGAGGTGTCGAGGTTTCGCCGCCGCGCCTCGTCGGAAGTCGCCAGGACCTGGAGTAATTCGGCCCGCTCGCCGCCCTCGGCCAGGAAGCGCAGCCAGTGGCACAGCTCCCACTCCTCGGCGGCCCGGCCGAGCAAGACGCGGTACGCCCCGGGGACGAACTCGTTCTCCGCGGCCGGCCACAGCTCCAGGACGTCGGCCCAGACCTTCGGGGCGCCGGTCTGTCGGGCCCAGGCGAGGTTGTCGCCGAGCCGCCGGGGGACGAGAGTATCAACCATGCGAGGTCTCCAACAGGCAGAAGCCGACCAACTGGCCGTCGGCGCCCGACTCGAGCCGGTAGCCGAGCGACTCGTAGAGCCGTCGGGCGGGAGTGTTGTCGGGGTAGACCTTGAGGCGGACGCGGCGGGCGCCGCGCTGGCGGGCGGCGGCGTGGAGGAACAGCATGAACGGCCGGGCCAGGCCGCAGCCCCGCGCGTCCGGATGCGTCGCGATGCCCAGGCTCGGGACGTCGTAACCCTCGTCCCAACCCCGCAGCAGTCCGTAGGCCAGCACGGCCTCGCCCCGGGTGGCCACGTAGTAGAGGTCCCGCCCCTGGTAGGTGGCTAGCCGGGCGGCGTGTTCCGCCGAAAGGGGGTGCGGGTGGAACCAGCGCTCGTCGCCGTGCGCGCGAAGGTCCTGGAAAAAGGCGGCGAGGGGCCGTTCGTGCCGGCCGGCAACCTGGCAGAACTCCAAAGGCGATTCTTTCATCGCGGGCCTCCCTGCCGGGACGAAGACGACCCAACTCCGTTTCGGGTCAGCAAGCGAGGCTGTACCATAACTGCGACGGGACAGTCAACCGCACCTGCGCCGTTGAGCCGCGAGCGCTGAGAGTCTGTTGGGCGAGCCGCTTGCGGCTTAGCGGATTTCGGGCTTCCGCTAAGCCGCAAGCGGCTCGCCCAACAGACTCTGATTCCTCGTTTCGCGAAACGATCCATCGAATCAGGCCACCCTCCGGGTCCGGAACGCCAGGCGGCCTTTGCCGGCCTCTGCCGCCACCTCTTCGAGCAGGTCATTCACGAACGCCAGCCAGCGCGGGTCGTTGTCGGCGCGGGCCCGCCGGTGAGCGCGCTCGACGCGGCGGGCCGTTTCCTCCGGATGTTCGAGGGTGTAGACGAGGGCGTCGGCCAGCGCCACCGGGTCGTCGGCGGGGAGCAGGAGGACGCAATCCCCCGACGGCCCCCACTGCTCGCGCACGAACGGCGTGTCGCAGGCAATGACCGGGCAGCGCTGCAGGGCGGCGCGGCAGACCTGCCGGGAGGCGTGCGCCGACCAGCGGTCCGTAACGACCGCGACGAGGGCGGCCCCCTCCAGCACCCCGTGCGCCGGATCCTCCGGCGCGTGTACCAGGAAGAGGTCCTCTCCGGGGGTCAGTCGGGCGGCGGCGCGCGAGCGCTCCAGTTCCTTCCGGTAGGCGGCGCTGAGTCGCTCCGGCCGCCGGCGCGGCTCGGCGCCGGTCAGGACGAGGGGCGGGAAGGCGTAGCCGCGCCAGCGCAGCACCTGCGCGGCCTGGAAGAGCAGCAGGGTGTTGTCCCGGGTGCGGGGCGAGTCCACCCCCAGAAGGAAGCGGTCGGGCAGGGCCCAGCGCTCGCGGAACGCCCGGACTTCCCGGGCAGACGCCGGCGCCACCCCGCCGCTCAGGACCGAGGCCGGGACCACTCGCGTCCGCTCGGCAGGGATGCCGCCGCGCCGCAGCGCCTCGTAGCGGTCCTCCTCACTGCCGAACACGACGCGGCTCGCCAGCCGGCACCATAACTCCCGTTCGCGGACGGCGGCCGGCGTCCAGGTGCCCAGGGCGTCGGTACCGTCCAGGGCCGAATCGGTCCACAGCAGCACCAGGGGTTCTTCCGACAACAGGGAGGGGTCAAAATCTGGGTTCAGGAGTCCGACCGGATCGACGACGAGGGTCGCGTCGTGAGCGGCCAGGGACTGCCGCAGGCGAAGCAGCGCCGCGGTGCCGGCGCCCACCCGGCGCGGCGGGAGGGACGGAGGATCGACCAGGTAACGGTGGTCGGCCCGGACCGCCTCCGGATCGACGAAGCGTGTCTTCCTGCCCGGCCGGCACTGTCCGACGGCCTGGAACACGGCCGATTGTTGCACCCGGGCCGGCAGGTAGCGATAAATCCCCGTGGCCGCCGGGAGGAAGGTGCGCTGGCGCAGCGCCGCCTGCGCGTACAGCCAGGCCACCTGGAACGCGCTATAGCCCCAGCGCGCCGGTTCGCAGACCGCCGCGTCGATGAGCCGCCCCGCGCGCGACCGGGGGCGCCGCGAGGGTTCCGCCGGCACGGCCCGCGCTTCGGGCGGCGTCAGCCGTTCCGCGGGAATCTCGGGCCCTTCGAGGCACCCGAAACGCTCGTTCCCCGCCAGGGGCGAGCAAAAGGCGGCCGCCTCCGCCGCGAGGGAGCCGTCGGGCAGGCACTCGGTCCGCAGCACCTGATCGACGAACAACGTCTCCCACTGCTCGCGCACCCGGTCGGGCAGGAACGGCTCGAGGATGGTCTGCTGGCCCTCCTGAACGTCGCGGATGAAGGCCTGATCGCCGGCCAGCACGCGACTCAGCTTGTCTCGCGCCTCCGCGTCCGTGTCGCAGGCCCCCGCCTGGCTCCCCTTGTCGTACGCCTCCATCAGCCCGCCGCGCATGTAGATGACGGGCATGCCGAAGGCGATGGCCTCGAGCGGGTGGTAGTGAAGGTGGCGCGGCTCGCGGCTGTGGTAGTACATCACCTGGAGGGTCCGGTACATCTGCACCATGCGCTCCTCGGGGACGAACCCCAGGACGCAGGGGTCGGGGACGGGGAGCGGTTGGTTGCCGCCGATGACGTGCGGCAGGTCGCCGTAGGTCTGTTTGAAGCGCTCGTAAATCTGGCCGTAGTACAGGGGCGTGCTATGGATGCTGGGACAGACGAAAAACACCCGCCGGTCTCCCCCCCGCCAGGAGCCCCCCGCCCGGAGGATGCGTTCCGGCAGCGCCAGCGGCAGGACGACGGAGCGCTCGCGGAGCAGTCGCTCCTCGATCAGCGGGATGGAGTCGTAAGAGGGGGCCAGCCAGACGCGGTGCTGGATCTGCCATAACCGCGTCCAGAACCAGCCGTCCGCTTCCTTGTCGAACAGGTCGCCAAACCGCCGCGGGTGATCGAGGCCACAGGCCCGGATGAGGATCCGCCCCCGGTAGTGCTTCACCAGCTCGCGGACCAGCACTGCGTCGGGGGCGCAAATCACCGTCCCGAAATAGCCGTTGAGCAATTCGGCCGTCTCCGGGTCGATGCGGTCCTCGTAGAAACTGAAGCGGTTGAAGTGGTTCAGCACGTGCGGCGGCAGCGTACTGTCGTCGTCCCAGGAGAAATCGACGCTATTGCTCCGATATTCTTCCCGCGGCTTCGGCGGCAGCACCTTGTTGGTGTAGACTTCCAGCCCGAGGGAGCGGAGCAGGGGGACTTCGGCGTCCCGGAAGGTGGTGTGACTGATCAGCCAGGCCACGCGCTTGTCGCGCGGCACGCGACCGGGACTGCTTTGCGGGCGCGTCAGCCAGGGGCAGCCGGCGGCGCGGTCAAGCACCTCGAGCAAGCGCTCGCCCGGGGCCGACAGGTACGAGTGATTGGGAAATTGCTCCCGGGCGCGTCGGGCGCGGGCGAGCGCGGCCTCGGGGGCGGCGGCAACCTCCCGCAGCCGGGCCGCCAGTTCGGCCGGCTCGTCGGGGGAGAAGCCCAGGGCGAAGGCCCCGTCTTCCCCAAGGCGCTCCGTGAGCGGGGGGATGCGGGCGTGGAGGACCGGGGTGCCGCACGCCAGGGCGGTCAGCAGCGAGAAGCCGAGCCCCGCGGCGCCGCCGGCCGGGGCCACGAGGACCGAGGCGGCCGCGACCAGGGCGGGCACGTCCTCCTCATCGACGACGCCGAGGTCGATCAGGTCGCGGTCTTCCTCCAGCCCGGCCTCGGCGGCCTCCCTCCGGCAGCGGGCCGCGTACTCCTGCTGGTCCGGGCCGGCGAGCGCCGCGGCGTCGAGGACCCCGCGGACGACGACGACGGGCAGCGGCAACGGCCCCTGCCGCCGCAGGTGGGCCAGCGCCCGCACCAGGGTCAGTCCGTCCTTGGCAGGCCGCGTCCAGCCGGCCATGAGGGCGAAGCGGAGGGGCAACCGGTAGTGCCGCCGCGCCCCCTCGGCGGACCCCTCGCGGAAGTGGGCCACCCGGTGGACCACGTACGTGCCGTCAGCGTCGAGCCCATAACGATCGACGACCTCGCGGCGAACCGCGTCGGAGCCGAACACGAAGCCGCAGGCCGCGCGGGTCAGCCGCTCCATCTCCCGACGAAAGCGATCGGTCCGGGCGCCAAAGTCGAAGCGGTCGAAGAGCAGGTCACCGAGGCCGGCGACGACGGGCGCCGGCAGGGGAACGCCGTGCTCGGTCGGCAGACAGCCCCAAGGCTGCGGCAGGTACAGGACGTCGAACGGCCCCGCCTCTTGTACCAGCTGCCGGAAGTCGTCTTCGAGCGATTGGGGCACGCTGTTGGCCTCGCGCTGCGGCGGGGCGACGGCGCGGAGCGGCGCGAACACCGAAGCGGGCCACGGCACGGGGTAGCCGGCCGAGTCGAACGCCCGCCCCAGGACGCGGAAATCCCGACCGGCGTTCCGCGCCGCGGCGGCGAGGGCCCGGGCCGTCTCCACCAGGTAGCGGCGCGAGCCGTCCGCGACGACGTGCGGCACGTACATCAGGATCCGCTTGAGGGCGTGCTCGGACATCAGTCACGCGTCCTTTCGGGAGAGGAACGAGCTCGTGTACTCTCAGAGTCTGTAGCGACAGCCGCTTGCGGCTTAGCGGCTTCCAGGCTTCCGCTAAGCCGCAAGCGGCTTTCGGAACCGACTCTTCCCCTGGGGCCGCCCCCTATAGCGGACCGTCGCCGACGGAGTCAAGGCGAACGCGCCATTGTCCCGTGTACCCGCAATCTGCCTTGACCGCCGCGGGCGGACGGGGTGGGCCGGCGGTCGCCGACAAGCGCTGAGGGAAGCCGCACTTGACGACCTCTGGCTCCTCTGGCTATGATCCCGGGCGTTGCTTCAAGAGACGCACCTTTGGGAACCCGGCCGCTCTCGCCCAGACCGGCCGACGACCCGCAGAAAAAAGGATTTTTCCGGGTATGATTGCCTCTTCGACCCAGGGATGGGATTCCCCTCTCCCCCGAGCCGCACATTTCCCCCGGCCCCACGGCCGGGGGCGGGTTGACAAATGCTGAGCGAACGCCGTGACGGCGTGCTGGTGGTGCGGGCCCCGGCCAAGGTGAATCTCTTCCTCGAAGTCCTGGCCAAACGGCCGGACGGCTACCACGAGGTCGCCACCCTCATGGTCGCCGTTTCCCTTTACGACACCCTGGCATTCAAGGAGGACCCGTCCGGGGCGATCCGACTCCGCTGCGACGCCGCCGAACTGTCCACCGGCCCCGACAATCTCGTCTGCAAGGCCGCCGCCCTGCTGCGGCAGCGCAGCGGATGCACGAGGGGGGCCGACGTCCGACTCAGCAAGCGCATCCCGATGGCCGCCGGCCTCGCCGGCGGCTCGACGGACTGTGCGGCGGCCCTGCAGGGTCTGAATCGGCTGTGGCGGCTCGGCCTGGCGCGAGACGAGTTGGTCCGGCTGGGCGGCGAGTTGGGCAGCGACGTGCCGTTCTTCTTCCACACGCCCGCCGCCTGGTGTACCGGCCGCGGCGAGGTGGTGGCGCCCGTGGCGCTGGGCCGGCCGCTCGATTTCGTGATCGCCAAGCCGGCGGTGGGGCTGTCCACCGCCGAGGTGTACCGCGGCGTGACCGTGCCGGACCGGCCGGAGACCGGCGAGGAAGTGCGGCGGGCGCTGGCGGCGGGAGACGTGGAGGAAATCGGCCGGCGGCTGCACAACCGCCTGCAAGAGGCGGCCGAGCGGCTGCGGCCGGAGATCGCGACCGGCCTCGAACGGCTGCGCGCCCAGGGGCCGGCCGGGCAGATGATGAGCGGCAGCGGGACGAGCCTGTTCGCCCTGTGCCGCGATTCGGGCGAGGCCCAGCGGATCGCCCGCGAATTGCAACCGCTACGCGTGTACGTGGTTCGGAGTTGCTCCTGAGTGGGCCACAGAAATAAGGAGTACAACTGTGGTTATCACCGAAGTTCGGATTAAGCTCATGGAAGGCGGTCAGGAGAACGAGCGCCTTCAGGCGTTCTGTTCTGTGACCTTCGACGACGCCTTCGTGGTGCGCGACTTGAAGATCATCGAGGGGACGAAGGGTTCGTTCGTGGCCATGCCGAGCCGCAAGCTGACGGACCACTGCCCGCAGTGCGGCTGCAAGAACCACCTGCGGGCCCGCTTCTGCAACCAGTGCGGCGGCAAGCTCGACGAGAGTCGGGCGACGCGCGACGCCGACGGCCGTGTCAAACTGCACGCCGACATCGCCCACCCCATCAACTCGGCCTGCCGCGAGGTGATCCAGGGTGCCGTCCTCAAGGCGTACCAGGAGGAGCGCGAGCGCGCCAAGCAGCCCGGGTACGTCTGCACCTACGACGACTACGACAGCGACTACGACGACGTGACCAGCTACGCCCAGGTCGTCCAGATGAACGCGGCGCGGGCCAACGGCAACGGCAACTACCGCAGCCACAGCGCCCACCCGCCGACCCGCGGCACGCACTCCAACGGCAACGGCTCGACCCGCGAAGACAGCCGCAGCGAAGGCTTCGGCGCGGGCATCCTGTAAGGCGCCGCCCGCCGCTTGCGGCTTCGCACGACCTGCGAAGCCGCAAGCGGCCCGCCTCATTTCCGTTGGCGGCGTTCCCGCACACATCTGCTGTGATTTATTACAGATACAGAGATTCAAGTTTTGTGCTATGGTGCTCGAAGATGACGTTGCGGCGCAGCTTGAGGCTGACGGTCAGTTCGTCGGCGGCGACGCTGAACGGCCGCGGCAACACCACGAACCGCTTCGGGCGCTCCCACGGCGCCAGGTCGTCCAGGGCCGCCGCCATCCGTTTCTCGAGGAGGGCAACCACCGCCGGGTGGCGCGTCAGGGCTTCGTCGGTTTGGCCTTCCACCACGGTGCCCCCTTCGCGCAGGCTCCGGCGCAGGTTGTCCCAGCGCGGCACGACGAGGGCCGCCAGGAAGTTGCGCCCCTCGCCGTAGACCACGACCTGGTCGAAGCACGGGTCGGTCAGCAGGCGGCCTTCCACCTCGCTCGGCACGACGTTCTTGCCGTTGGACAGCACGAGCAATTCCTTCTTGCGGCCGGTTATCGACAGGAAGCCGTCGGCGTCGAGCGCGCCGAGGTCGCCGGTGTGCAGCCAGCCGTCGCGGACCGCCTCGGCGGTCGCCCGCGGGTTGTTCCAGTAGCCCTTCATGACGTGCGGGCCGCGCGTCAGCACCTCGCCGTCGTCGGCGATCCGCACCTCGATGCCGGGGATCGGCGGGCCGACGGTTTCGAGCTTGTGGGCGTCCTTGCGGTTGAAAGCGATGCACGGGCTGCTCTCGGTCAGGCCGTAGCCCTGCAACACCAGCAGCCCGGCCGCCCGGTACGCCTCGGCCACCGACTTCGCCAGCGGCGCCCCGCCCGACGCGAGGAAGTCGAGGCGCGGGCCGAAGGCCGCACGCAGCCGCCGGCTCGTCTCCTTGGGGTCGGAGGTCGCCAGGGCGGCGTAGAGCTTTTCGTAGAAGCGCGGCACCGCGGTAATGCGCGTCGGCCGCGTCTCGGCGAGGTTAAGAACGAGCGTCTCCTGCGACTCGGCGAGGCAGACGACCATCGTCGATACCAGGCTGGCGTAGTGATCGACGGTGCGGCCGTAGATGTGGCTGTAGGGCAGCCAGCTGAGCAGCACGTCCTCGGGCCCGCAGCCGGCGACGGACACGGAGGCCAGGGCGTTGCTGAGCAGGTTGTTGTGCGTGAGCATGACGCCCTTCGGGTTGCCGGTCGTCCCCGAGGTGTACATGATGGTGGCCAGGTCGTCCGGCCCGAGCGCCGCCTCGCGCCGTGCGACCTCGGCGGCCAGGCGCGGCAGGGCGCGGCGGCCGCGCTGGAGGAACCCGTCCCAGGAAATGGCCTCGTCGTCCCGGGCGGCGCGGTCGAAGACGACGACGCCGCGCAGGGCCGGCAGCTCGGCGCGCAGCGCGCGCACCTTGTCGAGGTGCTCGCGCGAGGAGACGAACAGCCACGACACTCCCGAGTCGGCGAGCTGGAACTGGACCTGCCGGGCGGGGAGCGGGGCGTGCGGCGGCACGTTGACGGCGGCAGCGGTCAGGAGGCCGACGTCGGCCACGAGCCACTCGACGCGGTTTTCCGAAAGGAGGCCGACGCGGTCCCCGGGATTCACGCCGGCGTCGATGAGGGCGGCGGCGCAGGCGAGGGCGTCGGCGCGGTAGCGGTCCCAGGGGTAGTCGTGGTACAGGCCATGGCGCTTGAAGCGCAGGGCGATGCGCGGGCCGAGCGCCTCGGCCTGGCGGCGGTGCAGTTCGACGAGGTTGCGGTAGGCGGTCTTCACGGGGCCCTCTCCCTGGCGGGTGCCGGTGGATCGTCCGTGCGGACCGCGCTATTCTACCGGCTCGGCGCCCGGTCGTCGGTGGAGTCTTCCGCATCACGGCACGTATCAACACCCCTCTTGCCGCTTGCGGCTTCGCAGGAACGATTGCGAAGCCGCAAGCGGCCAAGTCCTTGTTGTTACACTTTCTTAACCCGCCGCCAGTGCCTGCAAGTTGCCTCATCTTGCGGCAGCGGTGACCATACCTTGGGCGGCACGACGGGCCCGGGACACCGTCCCCTTTGCGCCCAACCCCGCTCGGCGCCGACCCTGGCGCGGGCGCCCCCGCTGAGGCGCGCCCGGTCCCTCGCGCGGCGCCGCGCCGTCGCCCGTGACATAACCTAAGCTGCTGTGCCCTCATCTACTTAAGCCTTCCGTTCGGTCTCCGGTTCCGTCGGGCCCCGACCGCCGTGCCCGGTTGGCGACGGCCGCCCGCGTCGTCGGCCCACGGCTTCCCAGCCCTCAGGGCGCGGCACGTCGGGAGGCCGGCATGACATTTGCCCATTCTAATTAACTTCCGCTAACGTGCTTGCTTCTGGTACCGGTCGCAAAGATCGATGCTTCCCCTCATCTGGGAAGGGCGGAATGCGAGTTGAGGGCCACGTGCCGGTTCTTCTCCCTCTCTCCCCGCCGGGCACGCAGGCGCGGAGGCACTCATGGAACTGCTCAATCAGGAGGATCCGGTGTGGCCCCGCTGCGAGGAGCGTGTCTGCTCCCCACACCGGGACCTCCGGGCCCTGTACGCCACCGCGGAGGTTCTGGCCGCGCGCCCCGGCCAGCGCGAGATGCTGCTCGACGCCCTCAAGGTGCTGGAGCAAGAGCTGGGCATGACGCGCGGCACGGTCATGCTCCTCGCGCCGGACGGGTCGGAATTGCAGATCGCGGCGGCCCAGAATGTGGACGAAGAGGTCCGGCAAACGGTTCGGTACCGCCGGGGGGAGGGCATCACCGGCGAGGTGGTGCAGACCGGCCGGCCGATCGTCGTCCAGCGGGTGGCGGACGAGCCGCGCTTCCAGGGCCGCATCTACCCCCGCAACGGCCGGCTGAAACAGGAAATCAGCTTCATCTGCGTGCCGGTGCTGCTCGGCAGCGAGGTCGTGGGCACCCTGGCCGTCGATCTGCCCTGCCAGGAGCCCGCCGGCCTGCAGGAGAAGGCGCAGCTGCTGTCCATTGTCGCCAGCATGATCGCCCACGACGTCAAGTCCCGGCGCGTGGCCCGGGAAGAGCGGCAGGCCCTGGAGTCGGAGAACCTGCGCCTGCGCGGCGCCCTGGGGGAGAAGTTCCGCCCGGAGAACATGATCGGCAACTCGCGCGCCATCGCCGAGGTCTACCTGCGCATCGTCCAGGTGGCCGGCGCCGACACCACCTGTCTGATCCGCGGCGAATCGGGCACCGGCAAGGAACTGGTGGCGTCGGCCATTCACTTCCAGAGCCCGCGCCGCCAGCGCCCGTTCGTCAAGGTCAACTGCGCCGCCCTGAGCGACAACCTGCTGGAGAGCGAACTGTTCGGCCACGAGAAGGGCGCCTTCACCGGCGCCTTGCAGACGCGCCTCGGCCGCTTCGAGGAGGCCGAGGGCGGGACGCTCTTCCTCGACGAGATCGGCGACTTCTCACCCGCCGTTCAGGTCAAGCTGCTGCGCGTGCTGCAGGAGCGCGAGTTCGAGCGCGTCGGCAGCAACGCCACCCGGCGAGCAGACGTCCGCATCCTCGCCGCCACCAACCGCGAACTGGAGAAGGCCGTGGAGGAGGGCCGCTTCCGCCAGGACCTCTACTACCGCATCAACGTCTTTCCGATCCTGCTGCCGCCGCTGCGCGAGCGCCGCGACGACATCCTGCCCCTGGCCAACTTCTTCGTCGAGAAGTACGCCCGCAAGCTCGGCAAGGACGTGCGCCGCATCAGCACGCCGGCCATCAACATGATGATGGCCTACCACTGGCCCGGTAACGTCCGCGAGTTGGAGAACTGCGTCGAGTACTCCCTGGTCCTCAGCAGCGACGGCGTCATCGCCGGCCACCACCTGCCGCCCACCTTGCAGATGCCGGGCGCCGGCGACCGCACCGCCTCCGGCAGCTTCAAGGTCCTGGTCGAGAGCTTCGAGCGCGACCTGATCACCGACGCCCTCAAGCGCACCGGCGGCAACGTCAGCGCCGCGGCGCGCGAGTTGGGCATCACCCCCCGCATGGTACGGTACAAGATCGGCAATTTGCACATCGACTACCGCGGCTTGTTCAAGAACCCGGCCGCCCGGGGCCGCCGGGCCGCGGGACCGTAAGGCGAGCGGCAGGTATTTCTGTGCCACCGCCGGGCGGGTGCCGCAGCCGCTGCCGGAGTATTGTCTCACACCCGCCGGCAGTGACACAATACTCGCGCCGCGCGGCGCAACTAATGGCTTTGCAACGACTTGCTGCAACGGAGTATTGTTTCACCCAACCCGCGAGCTGACACAATACTCCGAGACAAGCCCCCTGCCGGGCGAGTCCGCAGGCCACGCCCAGGCGGCGGACAATCCGTTTCTCTCCGGCCGTCCTCACCACGGAGGACGCCAATAGTGTTCGGCACGAGCAATCCCACGGGCTTGTCCCGTGGTTGGTTAGGGTCGCTGCTACTGGGGGAGCGCGCTCCCGAGCAATCCCACGGGCTTGTCCCGTGGTTGGTTAGGGTCGCTGCTACTGGGGGAGCGCCGGGCGGGTGTAGCA
Source organism: Gemmataceae bacterium (assembly GCA_035266225.1). Classification (GTDB taxonomy): domain Bacteria; phylum Planctomycetota; class Planctomycetia; order Gemmatales; family Gemmataceae; genus DATFNV01. Next base: position 80 of record DATFNV010000108.1, on the reverse strand, counting down.
ACGAACGTGAGCCTCCACGGGGCAAGCCCGTGGCATCCCCTGGCGGGCGCCGGGCGGGTGTAGCAACGAACGTGAGCCTC
>DATFNV010000107.1:0-21542 GCA_035266225.1 Gemmataceae bacterium | reverse complement strand
GACCGCATTTCTGGTCCCTTCTGGGACAGAGGACACCCACGTCCTCAATGCGCGGACGCCTACGTGCTCTGAACGTAACTGGCCGCATCCACCTGCCACCACACAGATGTTCAACTGGTGGTCGTCGCGTCCGGCATATTGCTCACCGTGCGCGATTTGAGGCCGACCTGCTCGCTGGCGACGCTGCACAGCAGACCGCAGGGAGCTACGGCGGGATACTCCATTTCCGAGTCGCTGCATGGCCATCGGCCGCCATTCTTGCGGAGTGAGCGGCGTGGTGGTCTGCGAAACGCTTCGTCGGCCTGGCGGTGCCGTCATGGCGAACCGGTGGCCGAGCACGCTCGGTCCGCCCCGAACGTTCGCCGGGCCGCCGCGCGTCGGCCCGGCGCGGGTCGCGGTCGGTACATGCGTAGGCGGCGCAACGCTTTCTTTCGGCAATGGGCCCCCTGTTTGCGGAGTCCACGTCGGCCCGAAGCCTTGACGGGGCCTGGCGAGTCGGCGAGATTAGCAGGGAGCCCATCCCTGAGACGTTGTTCCCCGGAGTTCATCTCAGCCATGTCAGACGCCACCCTCCCGCTCGATGACCTCACCCAACAAATCGCCCAGCGTGAATCCGAGCTGCAACGCCTTCGACAACAGCACGAGGCGCGGCAGGCGCGCCTGGCCGAACTGGCCCGACACCGCGAAGAGCTCCAGGCTCAACTCCGCCAGGTGGAAGACGACATCCAGGCTGTGACCGGAGGGCAGGGACTCGCCGCGGCCGCACCCCCGGCCTCGTCCCCCGAGCCAACGATTCGCCCGACGCTGAGCGACGCCCTCGTGGAAGTGCTGCGCGAGGTGAACCGGCCGCTGACGGCCAGGGAGCTGGGCGAGGAGTTGACCCGCCGCAAGTTTCCGACCACGAGTGGCAACATCACCAACCTGGTCCAAAATCGCTTGTCGGACCTGGTCAATCGTGGGGTTCTCCGCCGTGCCGAGGGCCAGCCGGGTGTCCTCCTCGCCGGGTCCCGCGACGGGACGAAGGCGGCCGCACCCAAAGGTCTCCGAGGTAGTCCGGCGGCGCCCGCGAAGGAGGCTGCCCGAAAGATTGCGCCCCCGACGGTAGCTGCCCTGCCGTCCCGGCCTGGTCTTCGCAATGGTCAGCCGTCCCTCCGGTCCTTTCTCACCGACCTGCTCCAGAAGAGCCGCAAGCCGGTGGCGGCGCGCGACCTGGCCGAGCAGGTGTTGGCGACGGGCTACCAGACCAAGAGCAAGGACTTCACCGGCGTAGTGTGGACCGCCTTGGGCCAGATGAACAACGTCGAAAACGTCAAGGGCCAGGGCTGGCGCCTCAAGAAGAGTTAGCTTCCCCCGCCGGGGTTAGAACCTGGCCGTCCCCTCGTCTTCTTCACAGGCAAAGTGTCCTCTCGGGCGCAGGAGGTCTCCCCATGAAGAAGTTCCTTGTGCCGACCCTCGGACTTGCGATTGCCCTCATGCCGGGCCTCGGCATCGCGGCCGAGCCGGAGGTCGTCAAGGTGACGAAGGCCGGCGACTGCGAGGCGACGGTCGGTCAAGAAGTGCAGTTCGTCTTTCGCTACGACGGCTTTGCCGGACAGGTCATTTCCGGGCTCGAAGTGGCCATCGATGGCAAGGCGGTCCCGAAGCCCGAGGTCGTCTCCCGGCCCGACCCGAAGCAGGTAGAGGTCGGGGTCGTAACCTTCGTCTTCCGGCCCGACAAGCCGGGCACCTACCGCGTGTCAGTCACCCCGACGGTTGGGGACGTGAAGGGCAAGCCGAGGCAACACGTCTTGAAGGTCGTCGCGGGGGAGTAACCCGTGTGGTGGCACCCGGCCAGCAGTCCACCACGTCACGCCCGCGCACGGGTGGTCGGCGGGCCCGGACGTCCCCGACTACCAGCGACGGGCAGGTGAGCGGCCCCGGCGTCCATGACTCGAGGCAGTTCGTGCGACGCTCCGCCAGGGCTCGGTTTGGCCGGACCATCCGCGGCCCGCAACGTGGCCAGCGGAGCCAGGAGCAGAGCGGCGAGCATGAGGAGGCCCCGTCTCAAGGGCCGCGACGATGACATGATTCCGATCCCTCTCTTGTCGGGGGTTGGTCTTTGACTCCGGCAGCAGATCGGCGCAGCGAGCGTCGCTTGGTCCTCCCGTCGTCTATTTCGGCTTGCCGCCGAACTGCTTCTCGTACAACTCCTTGAACGGGTTGACCTTCGGCCCGACAGCGTCCTCGTTCACCAGGCCCGGCTGCACCGAGTCCCACCAGCTGTCGTACGCGGTGTCCAGTTCCTTCACTACCTCCGGGTGCTTGACCGCCACGTCGGTCTTCTCCCCGGGGTCGGCCTTCACGTCGAACAGCTGCCACTCCTTCGAGCCGTCCCTGGTGTCGCAGACCAGGTGCCAGCGCGGGCTGCGCACGCTGCAATGGGCGTACTTGTGCTCCGCCGGCTTCGCCCCGTTCGGCCAGCGACCGACGTGTGTGAAGAGGATCCGCTCAGGCCACACGGCCTTCGGGTCGCGCAACAGCGGCACCAGGCTCCGGCCTTCCACCTGCGCCCTCACCTCGTCGGTCAGCTTCGCCCCGGCGATCTCGGCCACGGTGGGGAAGAAGTCGATGTGGGCGGCCAGACGGTCCACGTCGCCGGCCTTCAGCGTGCCCGGCCAGCGCCAGAACGACGCGGCCCGCGTGCCTCCCAGCCAGGGCGTGACCTTCGCGCCGCGCATGCCGGCGTTGTGGACGCTCACCCCCGCCGTGCCGCCGTTGTCGTTCATGAAAATGACCAGCGTGTCGCGCTCAATGCCCCATTCCTTGAGCTTGTCCAGGAGGCGGCCGACGTTGTCATCGATGTTGGCGATCATGCCGAAGAACTTCGCCACGTTCGGGTCCTTCACCCGGTCGGCGTAGCGTTTCTCGTCCTCGGGCCGCACATGCAGCGGGGCGTGCGGGGCGTTGGTTGCGAGGTAGCAGAAGAACGGTTTCTTGCCCTTGACCGATTCCATCCACGCCAGGGCCTGACCGAAGAACACGTCGGTGCAGTAGCCCCTGGTCTTCTCGAACTTGCCGTTGTGCAGGATGGCCGGGTCGAAGTAGGTGTTGCCGGGGGCGTCGCCGCAGCTGCCGGAGTAGCTCTGGCCAATACCGCCACAGCCGTGGATGAACATCTCGTCGAAGCCGCGCTTGTCCGGCCAGCGGGCGGGCTCGTCGCCGAGGTGCCACTTGCCGAAGATGCCGGTCGTGTAGCCGGCCGACTTCAGCACCTGGGCCACGGTCGTCGCCTTCAGCGTCAGCCGTTCGCGCTCGAGGATGGTGTGCGTGACGCCGTTCTTGAACTCGTGACGGCCGGTCATCAGGGCCGAGCGTGTCGGCGAGCAGGTCGGGCTGACGTGAAAGTCGGTGAAGCGCACGCCCTCGTCGTGCAGCCGGTCGAGGTTGGGCGTCTTGAGGATCGGGTTACCGTGGCACGACAGGTCGCCGTAGCCCTGGTCATCGCTCAGAACAAAGACCATGTTGGGCCGGCCTACTTGCGGCGCTGCGGCAGGCTCGGCCCAGGCGCGGCTACCGAACGATGCGACCAGGACAATACCGAGCAAGACCCATCCGCTTGGTTTCATGGGTTCTTCTCCCCGTTTGCTTTGCCTCTGGGAGCCGGATCGACGGAACTCGAGGGCCTTTTTAGTCATCGTTGCCCCCGGGGGCCCTCCTTCTTCGGCTGGCGCGGCGCCGGCTTGCCGTTTGCCGGAATCCAGCCACGTATGCCGAGGCGGTTGGGAACCCGCCCGGCTTGTACCGCCCCACCGCCTGGAGTGCCTGCCATCCCTTGCGGAATGGCGTCATCGCAACCGGATCGTTCGGACCACGCGCAGGCCGAAATAGTCGTCGATCATGTAGGGCCGGTTACTCAAGCGCGCGGCGCAGCGCAGGAACGAGGCGTGGTCGTAGAACGCGCCGCCGCGCAGCACCCGGCCGTGCAACTCCGCCACGGGCTCGGTGTCCTCGCGGTCCTCGGCCGGGGCCGGCTGACCTGCCCACGGCCGACTGGCCAGCGCCCGCTCCTGGCACCACTGCCAGATGTTGCCGTGCGCGTCGAACAAGCCGAAGTCGTTCGGCTTGAGGCTTCCCACCGGGTGCGTCCGCACCCGCGAATTGCCCGCGTACCAGCCGTATTGGCCGAGCAAGTCCTCGGAGCCGCCATAGAAGCGGCTCGTCACCGCCTCGGCCCGGCAGGCGTACTCCCACTCCGCCTCGGTCGGCAGCCGGTAGCCGGTGCGGCTCAGGTAGTCGGCCGGCAGCCTCATTCCCTCCTTGATGTCATCGATTCGCGGAAAGCACATCTCTTGTTCGGGCACCTCTTCCTTGTCGCTCAGCCAGCGGCAGTACTGGGCGGCCATGAACCAGTTGACGGCGGTGACCGGGCAAGCCTCGTCCGGGCAGTACTTGTGCGTGTAGGTGTGCTCGCGCAGGAAGCGCTGGAAGTGCGCCAGCGTCACGGGCGTGGTCGCGACGGCGAACGAGTGGGCGATCTTGCGGCGGACGATGGGCTCGTTCTCGCGATCCGGCTCGCCGGGCGGCGAACCCATGTCCACCGTGACGGGGCCGCGGAACACGGCGAAGGTCTGCCCCTGGTGGTTGACGTACCATCGCCGCCCTGCGACCGGCTCGTTGCCCATCGGCAGGCCATCGGGCACGGCCTGCCCCCAGCGGCGAAAAAGCCACTCGACCGAGGAATGAATGCCCGGGTCGGGGTCTTCGCGATACCACTGCGCCAGCCGTGCCATCAGCGGACCACGGGCCACGGCCGGCAGGCCGTCGCTCGCATACTCGCCCAGGCTCAGGATCAGGGCGCGGCGGGCCGAGACGTCGGACTCAGTCAGCAGCCGCTCCGCCAACGGCCGCGGGTCGGCCCCCAGCGGGCGGAGCCGATGAATCAGGTAACTCCGCAACCGCGGGTCGGCGCGGTGGATGAAGAGCGACCAGACCGGGTCGGGCTCGCCGAGGTGAAGCAGCGTGACGGCGGCGTTGGCTTGCCGCTTGGCGAGCGCGTCTTTGTCCGGGTCCGGCGCGGCGGGATCGACCTCGCGTGCCAGCTCGGCGCGCATCGCGACGGCGGCCCGATCCGGGAATGGCTTGAGCCTCGGCAGCAGGACCGCGTACTGCTCCCCGTCCGCGTCCTTCAGCAGGTCGGCCAGCACGTCGGGGCGATCCGCGGCGTAGTCCGCGAGCAGCGTGGTGGTCAATAGGCGGTCGTAATCAGGACGGCGGCGGTCGCGGAACACTACCCCCAGGGCCTCGATCAGCAGGAGGCGCACCGGACGCAGCGCCTCGGCCAGGACGGCATAGGAGCCGGGGTCGGCACGCGCCGCGGCCAGGAACTGGTCTACGAGAAAGCTCGCGTGGCGCTGCCAGCGCGGTTCCTCGTCGGGCGGGTCGAGACCGGCCAGGGCGAGAGCGGCGTTGAAGCGCTCGCCCGGCGCGGCGGTGTCGGACTCCAGCACCTCCCAGAGCCGCGGACTCACGCCGGCGCGATACGGGCGCAGGGCGTCGCGGATGACGGCCAGGTCGCGCGGGCCGGCGCGCAGGAGGCGATCCCGGAGATAAGCGATCTGGCCGGGGTCGGACGGCAGCAGGGCGAGGCCGGCGTTGAGCCGTTCGCGCGAGTCCGGGGCCGCGTCGTCGGCCAGGCGCCGCAGCATCGGGTCGGCCCAGCGGCGGTAGGCGGCGAGGTCGCGGATCGTTTCCGGGGTATCGGCGGTGTCGGCCGACCTGAGCACGCTGACCAGCGTCGCCGCCCGCAGGTAGCCGCGGCCCTCCCAGGCGCCCCACAGACACAGGCCGACCACGACGGCCGTCACGACCAGGCGCAGGCCGTAGCAGTAGTGAGCCGAGCGCATCATCCGCCGCTGCGGCGGCGACCAGTCCTTTTTCCGAGTGAAGAGCAGGATACTCAACCACTCCGGCCCGGAGGGAAGATGGCGTCGCTCGGGCCGGGCGGTCCACAGCGCGGCCCGCTCACCCAGGCACAGCTCGGCACGGCCGCGCCGCGTCTCGCGCTGCCGGCGCGTCAGCCACTCCCGCAGCGCGGGGACGAGGTAGTCGTGCGTGAGTTGGTAGTACTGAAAGCCCGCAGATTGCGACCCGTGGGCTTCCGGATCCGTGGGCGTGATGAGCCGGAGGTCGGTATCCAGGATGCGCAGGAGGGCGCTCAACTCCTCCGGCCGGCGCGCGTAGCCGGCGGCGGCCAGCAGTTCCTCCCGCGACCGCATGGCCCCCTTGATGTTCGTCCCCTGTTCCGGCAGCAGCGCCCGGAGTACGGCCCGCGCCGCGTCCTGGTGAAGCCGGTGCTCGGGCCGGGAGGCGCGGGAACCGAGCGATTCTTCCAGGAAGAGGACGCCGATGCCCTCGGTCCCGCCGACGGCACGGAGGGTGGCCGGCGTCCACGATTTCCCGCGCGTCATCTCCGCGAAGAGGCTCAACCGGACGGGGATGATCTTGCCGTCCGCGGCCAGCCCTGAGACGGCCTGGTCCAGGAAGCGCTCTTGCTCCGGCACCGGTTCCGCGGGGCGGGCCGGCAGACACCCCAGGGCCCGGCCGAATTCCGCCAGCACCTTGTGCGCGTGCGACGGGTCGAACAGATCGACCAGGCCGGTGTTGTGGCCCTCGACCAGCGGCACCTCCAGCTCGCGCATGAAGCGGCTGACGGCCAGCCAGAAGTCGTCGCGCACCAGCAGCAGCGCCTGGACGCGCCGGCCGTCGCACTGCCGCAGCGCCGCGACCAACTCGCCGGGGGGCGCCCCCGCGTGGGCCTGGAGCCATTGCTCGAACTGGTCGATGACGAGCACCACCCTGGCCGCGCTCGTAGTGCCCCGATTTATCGGGGCGGCTTCGTCATCGGCTTCGTCACCGACCGCATGAATGCGGTCACTACGAGCCCCGCGTCCCTGCCGGAGAAGGGCGAGGGTTTCGGTCAGTCCCGCCGTGTCGGGCAGACCCGGCCAGCGCCGGCGCAGGCCGCCCAGCAGGCGAGCCTCCAGGTCGTCCGGCGTTGCCTCCACGTACACCGGGACCACGCTCTCGGCCAAGCGCGGCAGCAGGCCCGCTTTCACCAAAGACGACTTGCCGCAGCCGCTGGGGCCGTAGAGCAGCCCGACGCGAAACGATTCGTCCGGGTCCGTCGCCTCCAGGCGCACTTTCCAGAAGCGGATACTCTCCGGCAGCCCGTCGCGGTCGCGCGGCCCCGGCAGCAGGACGAGGAAGAAGCCGGCGTCGGCGGCGTCGAACGAGCGCAGCCCCCGGGGGATGACCGAGGCCGGCCGCGGTGTCGGCGCCGACTTGCCCAGCAGGAACTGCTCGAAGTGCCGCAGATCCTCGGCCAGAGCCAGCGCCGTCTGATGGCGCTCCGACGCCCGCTTGCTCAGCGCCTTCAGGCAGATGCGTTCCAACTCGCGGGGAAGGGTGGCATCGCACTGGCGCGGTGGGCACGGGTCGCCGGTTCGGATCTGTTCGAGCAGTTCGGTGTGGTCCTCGGCCTGAAAAGGGAGTCGGCCGGTGAGCAACTCGTAGAGGACGACGCCCAGGCTGTACACGTCGGTGCGCGCGTCCACCCGGTGACCTTCGCCGCGGGCCTGCTCGGGACTCATGTAAGCGGGCGTCCCGGTAATGGTGGCCCCCGTGCCGAATGCCTCCTCGCGCAGGGCCTGTCCGAAATCGCCGACGTAGGGGCGGCCCGCGGCGTCAAGGAGGATGTTGGCCGGCTTGACGTCGCGATGGATGACGCCCCGCTGGTGGGCGTAGTGCAGGGCCTCGGCGACAGCGACGACGAGCGCGACCGCCTCCGCGCGGGTCAGCCGGCCGCGCCGCAGTTGGCCTTTCAGGTCGCCCCCCTCGATGACCTTGGAGACCAGGTAGCAGAGGCCGTCGTCGGTGCGGCCGACGTCGAATACGGGGACGATGCCGGGATGATCGAGGCGGGCCAGGGCGCGGCCTTCCGCCAGGTAGGCGGCCAGGTCGTCCGCGGAGGCGACGTGGCGGGGGTGGAACGCCTTGACGGCCACTTCCCGCGCCAGGATCTCGTCGTAGCCCTTGTAGACCGTGCCGAAGCCGCCGGCGCCGAGCCGCCCCGTGATGCGGTAGCGGCCCAGCGAAATCGGCACCAGGGCGGCCGCGGCTTCCCGCGCCGCCCCCGGCGGCACGGTCTCCGCCTCGGCAGGCACGGCTCCCACCGTCCGCGCCGGGTCGTTCGCGGGGGGCCGATCTCCGCGGGTCGTATCGTGCATGACTCATCCATCCCAAGGGGCCGGCCGTGTGGGCCGGGGACGAATGGCCCCATTATGCCACGTCCGGCGTCACTTCCGCACGAGATTCTTCTCGGCCCCAGCCAGTTTGTCGAGCTGCGCCGTGTGGTCGAACGCCTTGTCCTTGGGTGCGGCCCCCCGACACCAGCGAACGTCGAGGGGCGACCGGAGGCCCCTTCGCTCGCACGCCTGAACGATCGCGTAAGGTGGGGCATCACAGTCGATCAGGATCGGACCCAGTCGGGTGGACACGGCGAACCTCCTCTCACGCGCGCCATGCAGGACGATGCCTTCGCCTGGCTCGACCCGCATTTGGATCACAAACCGCGATAAGAAGCTCTAACCCGATCTTTCCCAGCGAAAGGCCGAGAGCCCGACCTCACTCGCTTAGTCGATGCACCGTGTTATGCAGGAAGCCTTGCACCGTCGAACCGTCGGACGCCTTGATGTTGTACTTGATCTCCATGCCCCACGTCGGTTTCATGTCGGCGATCTCCAGCGTCACCCGCTTGCCGTCTTCGGACACCTTCGCCGCCGTCACCTTGGCTAGCTTCTCGTCGTAGTGCTTGGAACCGTACTGCTCACTCCGCTTCAGGGACCAGGTTTGCACGGCATAATTCTTTGGGTCGCCCGCCATCTTCGGGTCCAGCGCCGCGCTGAATGTGATGGTCATGCCGCTTTTCGTCGCGCTCAAACCGATCGGCAAATGGACCGGCTTGCCCGTGTAGCGGACGCGGTAGAAGCCGCCGGGCTGCGTCTGGTTGCCGGCCCAGGCGAACAGGCCGCAACAATACAGCTGCCCATTCTCCGGATGGAAGCGGCCGCGCATGACCCCCGTCGGAAACTGCGGCATCGGCAGCTGACACATCCCACCCTGAACCTGGCCGTCGATCTTCTCGTAGGGCACCACGTAGACCTTGCCGTAGCCGTAGGAGAAGTTCAGCAACGATCCCTTCAGCGGCCCCCAGCCGTCGCCCGTCACCCACAGCAACTCGGACGGCGAGCGGTCGAGGACGCTCGTCACAACGCCTGAAATGCTGCGCCACCCGGGTCGTGTCGGGGTTCGGCCCGCACAAACGCAACGGGAGCGGGAGATGCGCCGAGGCACGTCGAGGTTCCCGACCGGGCGGCTGGGTGATGCTTGAGGTGTGCAGTCCCGGGTGGGAGGTGATGCGCCTGACGGCTGACGCCGCATGATTGCGCCGAGGTACGAAACCCGCTTATGTAGCGTTAAACGAAATTAATTATCTTTTATGGCGAATCCTCGTGGCCAAACGAGGGGGGCGGGTGGATTGACGGCAAAGCCGGCTGCTCCTTGTGTTGCACTTCTTGTTTCTCGTCGCAGGCCAGCGCAGCCAATAGGGCCAAAAGCGCCTGACAAAGTGGCTGTCAACAAAATCGCGGCGCCGCTTTTCTTCTCCTGCCAGGGATCGGCGCTGGCAGGGCATGCCGGTCCGACCGACTCGGCGAGTAGATGATGGCGATCCGGGCCTCAAATTGCTCAACGTGAGCAACCGCACGCGGGCTTCCTTTCCTGGTGCGGGGCAGTGGGTCGAGCCTCCTGACGCGAGCAGCCGCGTCACTCGGCCGTCGGGCGGAGCTGCGCGGCGCCCCCTCTCCAGAAGGGCAAGGCCATCGCAGCTAATCCCCTACCCATTATTCGCCCGGCAATGGCCGTCGCCGAGTCGAGCACGGACGACACCTCATCCGTCACGTGTCGCGGAGGGTCCCCGTCTACGTGCTGATGAGGCGGGCGCGGATCTGCTTGTCCTGGGGGCACAGTACCGCCGGCCCCACCGCATCTCCTCACCGCGTGCCCTCCCGGATCGTCAGGTACTTCGGCGAAGCGGTCAGGTCGAGTTGCCGCATCGTCAGGAGAGACGGGCATGCCCCCGGGCGACGGCCCCGAGGCGACGGCCGTCGAAATGCGCACGCGCGTCTCTCGCCGGAGCAGGACTCTGGATAAGATATCCCGGCAGGAGGGTCCCGGGTATGAGTCCCGCGGCCGGGCTGCTGGGGGCGGCGATTCTCGGGACAACCACGCCAAGGGCGCGGGCTCGCTTGTGTTTGCCGCCGACGGCCCTTGTGGGATGAAGGTGGGAGGTGACCTATGAGAGAAACCCTGATCGTGCTGTTCGTCCTCCTCGTCGCACGGCCGCCGGCCCGCGGTGCGGAGCCCGAGGTGGTCTTGGAGGACGCCTTGAAGGGGAAGCTCGGCGCCGGCTGGGAGTGGCTGAGGGAGAACCCCAAGACCTGGCGCCACTCCGACAAGGGGTTGGAGGTCCGCGTTGAGCCAGGACTGGCCGACACGGTCAAGAACGCGCTGCTGCGCCAGGCGCCGGACCGCTCGCGCGGGAAGTACGCCATCGAGGTAACCGTGGAACTCACTTCCCCGCCGGCGCAGCAGTACGAGCAGGCGGGGCTGACCTGGTACCAGGGAGGCAAGCCCGTGTTCAAGCTGGTCCACGAGTTCATCGACGGCAAGACCTACGTCATCCCCGGCAAGAAGCCCACGGACACCCGGCTGATGCAGCTGCGGCTGGTTGTGAGCAAGGACGAGTACGTGGCCCAGTACCGCCCCGGCGCCAAAGGGGAGTTTCAGACGGCCGCCTCCGGGAAGCTGGCGCCCGGGAAGGATGAGAAGGTGAGCCTCCAGTGCTACAACGGCCCGCCCGCGGCCGAGCACTGGATGCGCTTCTCGGACTTCCGAATCGTCCGGCTGCCGGACTGAGCTGCTGGACCGCCGGGAGCGAAGGAGGTTCTCGGGCCTGCCGCGGCAGGCCCGAGGAACGGGCCGGGCCACACCGATGGCGGGCCTAGTCCGCGCTCAGCGCGTAGAGCGTCACGCTGCACGGGGCGACCCACAGCCGGGCGGCGCCCCCGCTGACCTTCTCTTCCTCGATGGCTACCCGCGGCGGCTTGCCGGGGTCGTTGGACGCCAGCGGGTCGGCGTGCGCGATCTGCCAGCGGCGCCCCGCCCCGGTCATGCGGGCGCCCCGCACCTCCAGGGCGACGTCGCGCTTCTGCAAGGTCGGGTTGACGACCGCCACGGTCAGCACCTTGCGGTCGGCTGTCCAGGCGGCGGCCACGTCCAGCGGCGCGTCGGCCGTCGCCGCGACCGGGAGGGTGCCGAAATGCCGGCGATAGAGCTGCAGCACCAGGCCCGTCGTCTCGAAGGCGGCGGCCGTCTTGCTGGTCTTGACGCAGCCAATCACGTTGACCGTCTGCGCGTAGTTGGCCATGAACACCAGGTCGCTCTGCCGTGCGTACTCGTGCAGCCCGGCGGCGATGCCCAGCGCGTCCTTCTGGAAGTACCGCGTCCCCAACTCGCCGAACACGTGCGGGCCGTACCAGTAGTTCCATTCGTCCATGGCGATGCGGACGTCCTTCCCTTTGAGGGCGTCAAGCTGCTGCCGGTAACGGCGGTGGGCGGCCACCTTGGCCCGGATGGCGTCGGGCACCTGCCGGACGTGAGCCGCGAGATCCTTCTTCTCGTGGACGTAGAAGTGCTCGCTGAGCAGGTCCATGTGGCTGGCGCAGTTCTTCAGCATCCCCTCGCTCCACGGTCCCGCGTCGCCAACGGCGATCAGCTTGACCTTCGGGTCGGCCGACCGCAGGGCTTCGGCGAACTGGTTGTGCTTGGCGACGTACTTCGCCAGCGGCATGTGCCCCAGCTGCCACCGGCCGTACATCTCGTTGCCGATTGCCCACCACTTCACCCCGTACGGCTCGGGATGGCCATTCTTCGCGCGCAGCCGCCCCATCGGCGTATCCGCCGCGCCGTTGGCGTACTGGAGTTCCTCGGCCGCGCCGGCCACCTCGCCCAACCCGCTGTTGACCGTCACGTACGGCTCGGTGCCGACCAGCCGGCAGAAGGTCAGGAACTCGTCGAGGCCGAAATCGTTGTGCTCGACCCCTTGCCAGGCCGGGTTCTTGCGCGGCGGCCGGCGGTCGGGGTCGCCGAGGCCGTCTTTCCAGTCGTAGCCGCTGACGAAGTTGCCGCCCGGCCAGCGGTAGACGGGGGCGTCGAGCTGCCGTAGCAGCTCCAAGGTGTCGGCGCGCATCCCGCTCATGTTGCCAGCCGGCATCAGCGACACCGTCCCGACCAACACGCTGCCCTTGCCGGCGGCCACGACCTCCAGGCGCCCCTGGTCGGTGTCGCCGCCGGCGACAAACGAGAGAGGGGTCTTGACGTAGTCCGCCGTCAACGTCTTGACCGTCACCGTCTGCCGCCCGGCCGGGCCGTCGCCCCAGGCCAGGCTCACCTTGACGGGCGCGGCGCCGGCGTCGCCAGCCAGCCAGATGCGGCCCACGTAGGTGCGGCCCTTACGCAGGGCCAGCTCGCCCTGGGCGATGCCGCCAGGGGCCGTGATGTTCGGCGTGTGGCTGCCCACGAAGGGGCTGCCCTTGTCCATGACAACCCCGCCGGCGCCCCCGAGGGTTTTCCAGGGCGACGGTTCGCTCCCCACCCCGTGGTAGAACTTGCGGTCCTCGAGCATTTCCGCCCAGATGCCGCCGTAGATGCAGCGGCCGAGGTGCTCGATGAACTGCCCGTAGACGTATTTCGAGATCGGCTCCCCCGTCTTACCCGCCTCGACCGTGACCCGCGCGGGTTGGGACTGCGGCGGATCGGCGCGAAGGTCCGCGCCCCGTAACAGCAGTCCGCCCACCGCGGCGACGACCATCATCAATGGCGATTTCATCGGACAAGCCCTCGGAGGGAATCGGGTAGGACGGCCAGGATCCGCACGTGGTCCAGGCGCGGGGCGGTCGGCTTGCAAATCCTGTTCCTGCCCTCGGCCGTTTGCCGGCCCGGGGCAGAAACCCCGCGTCTGTGTGGCCGACGCGATTGCCGACGATGCCCGGGTGATCCGGTGCCGGCGCCTCATTTGGCACACGACTGACCCGAGAACGCACACACCCAGCCGCTTTCGCCCCCCTCAGACGCCGCAATTGCTCGGATCGACCGCAAGTAACCGCGCAGCCCAGGCGATGCGGAGCGCAGGCGCGTTTTCGCCGGCTCGTCTGCCCTGCGGGTACGCGGTTTGCTATCCAACGGCCGGCGGCAACGTGCCCGCCAAGGAAATGCGCCCCCCGCTCGTAGCTCACCGAGCTTTCCACGCCCTGGACGAGCCAGGGAAACTTACCCGCATGACTTAGCCGCCCCCCGCAGGGGGCCGTTTCTCCCGCGCCCCCTGCGGGGGGCGGCTAAACGAACAACATCACCTGGTGCGTGTATGAGGAGACCTGCCATGCCTCGCAGCGCAATCCTTCTGGCCGTCCTGCTGACGGCCACCGCCGTCCGCGCCGAGCCGCCGAAGGGATACCGCCTTGTCTGGGAGGACAACTTCGACGGCGACCAGCTGGACAAGGCGAAATGGACGCCGGAGACGTACGTCCGCCGCGGGAATCCGCTGTCGGCGGACGCCGTCACGGTCAAGGGCGGCGTGCTCACCATCACGACCTACACCGAGGGCGGCAAGCACTACACCGGCTTCATCACGACGAAAGGGAAGTTCGAGACGACCCACGGCTATTTCGAGGCGCGCATCCGCTTCAACAGCTCGCCCGGCCAGTGGGGGGCGTTCTGGCTGCACTCGCCGACCATCGGCAAGCCGGTCGGCGACCCCGCCAAGGCTGGGACGGAGATCGACATCGTCGAGCACCGCGCCCGGGACAGCAAGGGCAAGGACGTGAGCGACCTCCTGGCCATGAACCTGCACTGGGACGGCTACAAGCCGAAGGTCCACCAGCACGCCGGGCAGAGCACTACCGCACCGGCCGGCGCGGCGTCGCTCCGAGGCCACTGGCACACCTACGGCCTGTTGTGGACGGCCGAGGGTTACACGTTCTCCCTCGACGGCGTGGAGCAGTGGAAGACGGACAAGGCGGTGTCGAAGCGAAGCGAGTTCCTGCTGCTGACCTGCGAGATCGAGGACAAAGGCTGGGCTGGCGACATCCCCGCTGGCGGCTATGGCCCACGCGGGGAGAGCAAGACGACGATGGAGGTGAACTGGGTGCGCGTGTGGCAAACGGTGACTCCGGGGAAGGGGGGAACGGGGAACTGACATCGCGGGCCCAACCAAGATGCGAGGTGAGCGATGAGCGGCTGGCTTCTCGCCTGTTCGGCCAGGGTCTCCGGGGTCGTGGCCCTGGCGGCCCTGTATGTGTTCCTGGTGCGCCCCTGGCACCTGCGATGGGGTGCGACCGACGGGAAGTTCCGAGGGGAGCCTGGTCCGCGGCTGCGGGATTCTGGATACAACAACTGACAATGTTCCGAGTTCGCTTGCGGTGCCCCCGTCCCGGCCGCCGGCTTCCCTCGCTCACCCGCACAGCTTCGGCCCGGCGTTCGGATTTCGCCCGACCGCGCCGGGGCGGTCGCCGGCCGGCGACGGCGGGTCGGTCCGCAGAGCGTGACCGGGCGGCCGTATTGACGACGCTCGTTGGCTCCGGTGGGAGAGCGGCATGACCTGGGAACAACGCTGGCACCCGTTACGCGAGGAGTGGGTGATCGTGGCCGCCCACCGCAATAACCGGCCCTGGACCGGGGAGACGCGGCCGGACCGCGGCGTTGGGCCGGCCCGATCAGCTGCTGGCCCTGCTGTGCCAGCCGGCCGAGGTGCGCGGCTTCGTCCCGCTGCCGCCCTCGGTCGGCTTCTGGGGGATCGACTCGGGCATCCGCCACGCCGTCAGCGGCAGCGACTACACGTCGGTTCGGGCCGGCGCCTTCATGGGCTACCGCATCATCGCAGACCTGGCCGGGCTGACCCCGCTCGCCGGCCCGGACGGTACGCTGCGCTTCGAGGACCCGCGCTGGAAGGGCTACCTGGCGAACCTGACCCCGGAGGAATTTGCGGGCCTCTATGCGGATCGGCTGCCGGAGACGATCCGCGGCGACGAGTTCCTGCGGCGGTATGGCGGCAGCACCGACGCGGTCACGCGCATCGACCCGGGACGCACCTACGCCGTCCGCCGGCCGACCGCTCACCCCATCCACGAGCACGCCCGGGTACGGCGCTACGCCGAACTGCTCTCCGGGCCGCTGGACGAGGCCGGGCTGCGCACGATGGGTGAGCTGATGTACGCCTCGCACGTCAGTTACTCGGCCTGCGGCCTGGGCGCGGCGGGCACCGACCGTCTGGTCGAGTTGGTGCGCGAGGCCGGGCCGGCTGCCGGCCTGTACGGGGCCAAGATCACCGGGGGCGGCAGCGGCGGCACGGTCGCCGTCCTGGGGCGGGCCGGCGCCGGCGAGGCGGTCGCCGACATCGCCGACCGTTACCGCGGAGAGACCGGCCGGGAGGCGGCCGTGTTCTCCGGGTCGTCGCCCGGGGCGTGCGACTCCGGCGTACTCACCGTGGACTGCTAAAGCCTCGTGACGGGGACACGAGCCGTGAGTGACGAGCTGAACCTCTCGATGTTTCGCGGCTCTGGCGGGACGACTCGGCCCGGTTCAAGCGGCTCTTCGAGGTGCAGGCGCGGACGGCGCGGCGCGGGAGTGGGGCTACAAGTTCCCCACGGACGAGGCCCGCCCCGTAACCCTCGCTGGCGCGGGGGCCTCTGGATTCACAACGACCGCAGCAGCTCCAGCATCTTGCGGTCCAGCTTGTGGCCCTTGAACTCCTCGTAAGCCACGTCCCGGCGCCCGCTGTCGAGGATGCCGAAACTGCCGCGGAAGTTCCACAGGGCCCAGCCCCAGCCGGCCTCCTTCCACAGCTCCAGGCCGTCGCGCATCCAGGCCAGGACCGCCTGGTGCGGCGTGTCCTGATGGGCCCCCCACTCGCCAACGTGGACGCCCACGCCTTTCCGCTCCAGCGCCTGCCACGGCTCGATGCGCCGCCGGCGCAGCCAGTCCCTGTCCCACTTCTCGCCCTTGGGGCCCTCCAGCGGCCAGGTCGGCTCCGGCCAGCGGTCGGAGCCCTTGACCCACGACGCCTTGTAATGGCTGACCTCCATCGGGTCGTAGCCGCGCGTGCTCTGGGCGATCTTCAGCTCGGCCAGCCCGGTGACCGGTTTGGTCCCCCACTCCAGGCCGTCGGCGATGATCAGGCAGCGCGGATCCTCCTCCCGAATCGCTTCGACCAGCCGGCGGACGACGCGCACGTAGGTCTCCTCGGGGACCTTGCCGGGCTCGTTGAGCAGGTCGAAGCTGAGGCGCGTGTTGGCGACGCCCTTATAGCGCTGGGCGAACCGGCCCCAGTGATAAGCGCAGGCTTCCCGGGCGCGCTCGTCCGCCCACAGGTCCATCGGCTCGGCCGGCGGGTTGACGCAGTAGCCGGGGGCGCGGTGGAAGTTCAGGTTGACGTGGACGCGATATTGCCGGCCGAAGTCCAGCGCCTGGTCGATCTCCTTCAGCACCGGCTCGCGCACCCGCTTCCAGTCCTTCGGGTCCGACCAGCAGTGGTACGACAGCGGCAGGCGGACGAAGTTGAACCCCCACTCGGCCAGCCAGGCGAAGTCCGCCTCGACGAAGGCGGCATTCTTCTGGGCGGTGAACTTCTCGAGCAGGTTGAACCCCCGCCAGCGCGGGAGCTTCGCGGCGGCGACCTCGACCTCCGCCTGTGGGGGAGCGGCCCCGGCCAGCGAGCCGGCTCCGGCCGTGGCGGCCACCACCTGGAGGAATTGACGACGGTTCATGACGCGGTCCTCTGCCGGGGAATTCTCGTTTGCGACACGATGCGGCCTCCCCTCCTTGCTGCCAGCGGCCAGGGGACCGCGCTACTTCGTCGCGCGGCCGGCGCCGGGCTTGCTGTTCTTGGCGAACCACGAGCGCAGGAGCTTCTCGCGGTCAGTTTGCGTTCTGCTGGGGGTGTGGTCCTTCGGGTCGGGGCCGTGCTCCACGCTCCAGCCGTCCCACTCGCGGAAGGCGTGATAGGCCCAGTCCCAGCCCTGCTCCTCGAAGATGTCGATGACGTCGCGCAGGTAGTGATACGCGCTGGGGCCCGGCGCCCAGCGGATGGCGCTGAACTCGCCGAGGTAGATCGCCACGTTGTAATCGCGCCCGTAGTCGATGGCCGGCCGCAGGGACTCCCGCAGTTGTTCCTTGCCGACCTGCCGCCCGTCCATGCGGCCGGGGTAGTTGATCCCCGTCGCGCCCCCGTGAACCCCCTGGTGGGTGAACTTGTGCGGCAGGTACATGTGGACGCTGTAGACGACGCCGGGCACGTCCAGCGGCTCGAACCAGTCCAGCGCCTCCGGGTTGCCCCACGGCGCCGGCTCGACGACGAGGGCGTGGTCCAGGTCGATCGCCCGGACGGCCTTCGCCGCCCGCGTGGCCAGGGCGTGCCAGTCGAGCAGCCCGTCGGCCACCACGCCCTCGACCGGCTCGTTCAGCAGGTCGTACCCCCAGACGGTCGCGTCGCCCTTGTAACGGCGGGCGATCTTCTCCCAGGCGCGCAGGAAGACGTCCTGGAAGCGCTTCTCGTGGAACAGGCGGCACTCGCTGGCGCCGTTGCGGCCGCCGGGCGGGGTGTGGAGGTCGATCAGCACCAGGAGTCCGGCCTCGCGGCAGACCGGCAGCAGTTCGTCGAGGCGCTTCAGGGCGGACTCGAGCCAGTCGTCGTAAGCGGCAAGGTCGCCCTTGTCGGCGGGGCCGTGCGGGAAGCCGCCCCACAGCAACTGCCAGCGGACGTGGTTGGCCTGCCACTGCCTGCCCAGCACGCGCAGGTCCTCGGCCGTCACGTTCGGGCTGATCATGGCCCCGCGCAGGCGCGGCAGGTCGTGTCCGCGGGCGACCGGGCCGGCGGGGCGCCGCTCCGGGACGCGGCGGCGCAGGCCGACGACGCTCACCTTGAGGTCGTCGAACCACACCCGCCCGGTGGTCTCCTCGAGTCCGAGCACCAGCCAGGCCTCGGTGGCGTCGGCGGGCACCTCGGCCGCGAAGCGGAGCGGCCTCCAGTCGAAGGTGCCGAAGAGGTTGTCCTGCTGCGACCAGCGCGGGCCGGCGGGCGCGACCGTGTGCAGCGTGCATTTGATGCCGTTGTAGGCGTGCGGCGGCCGGGCCACGTCCTCGGCGCGTGCCATCACCTCGACCAGGACGCGCGTGCCGCGCACCTTGTCCAGGGGCAGGGCCGCGCGCACGGTCTGCTGGCCCGCCCCCTCCCGGGCCGGGCGGTCGATCAGCAGCGACTGGGACTTCTGGAAGCCCGGCACCAGGCGGGCCCGGCGCTCTCCCCCCTCCCAGCCGCGCAGCGCGTCGGCCCCCTCGAAAGCGGCCCGGAAGGCCACGTCGCCGCGGGCGGCGGCCCCCGCGAGTAAGTCGGCCTCCGAGGGTGGGGCCGCGCTGACAGAGGGATCGAACGTGGCCGGCCCGACCAGCAGGGCCAGCGCAATCAACACAGAGGAGCGTCTCATGGTGGGTTTCCTGTCGGGCGAAGCCACGGGGGCGCGGCTCGACGAACACCAATCAGGGCTTCAGCAGACGGCAGCAGAACGCCTTCTCGTCGCAGGTGACGACCAGCAATCCGCCCTCGCGGCGGAGCGGCTCGCGCGCCAACACCCGCCCGTCCTCGGCCAGGCGCTCGACGTGGGTCGGCTCGGGGAGCTGCCAGGGGAGCTTCGACCAGCGAAGGCGAGCCTCGAACGGCGCAGGGCGGTCGGCCGGCAGCGGGGTGACGACCACGGCCGCACCCTCACGACTCAGCCGGCAGCCGCCGCCGGTGAGGACCGCCCCGAAGTCCGTGACCTCGGCGTCGGGCCCCCGGCCGTTGACGTACAGCCCGCTGGGTGAGCGGACCATCTCCGCCACCCGGCCGCCGCGCCGCGCGAGCGACGCCTCGACGGCGCCCTCGTCCGTCGGCACCCGGGCGTAGAAACCGTACTCGGGGAGGGTCACGCCCTCGACGTCCCAATCGCTCGCCCCGCGGTTGACCCAGACCTGGCCGCCGCCGCCCCAGACGACATGCTGTCGGTGCAGGTCGCCGCCGGCGTACTCGACCGCTTCGATCCGCCTCGAGGCCAGGGCCCGCATCAGCTCGTGCAGCAGCCAGTACGTGCGGACCACGTCGCGGCCGAAGGGGCGGGAGACCATCGCCGGGTGGCCGGTCAGCACCTCGGTGGCCACGTAGTCGTCGCTGAAGAGGCCGTGCCGCGACGGCTCCAGCCCGCCCTCGTAGCGGCCCGGGTAGCCGGCCCCGTGCAGGACGAAGCGGTCGTGGTGGGCGGCGTCGAACCACGGCGTCCGCTCGGCGTCCGCACAGGGGACGTCCCAGGTCCACCCGCTGTGGCGGCCGGGCAGCGGCTTGCCGACGCGGAGGTGGTTCGCCTGGGCGCCGTCGAGCCGGCCGATGAGCTGATCGTGGCCGCTCTCGGAGACCTGCGGCGCCCCCGGGGCCAGCGCGGCGGAAATCCAGGCGAAGTGGCGGCCCCAGGTGTCGCGGGTCCGGACGCGGTCGAAGAAGCGGCCGTCGGCGGTCCAGTAGTCGTACGGCGCGATGCTCGACCAGACGTCGATGAAGTAGGCCGTCGGCGCCAGGCCGGCGCGGATCTTTGCCACGTTCTCCTTCAGGTAGGGCTCGACCCGGTCGGCGCGGAAGCGGTAGGACTGGGCGGCTCGCCCTTCGTTGTCCCAGGCCCGCACCGGCTCGCCCGGGGCGCGGAAGGCGACCTCGCTGCGGTAGGAGAAGCCCGCGGCGTCGGGGTAGAAGTCGATGTAGTTGTCGTGTGGGGCGAAGAGCGCCCCCGCCCGCGTGCAGGTGCGGACGAGGTCGCGCATCTCCTCCGGCGTGCCGAGTTGCGCGTTGGGGGGGTAGATCTCCGGCAGGCGGTAGTCATAGCCCCAGCGCTGCCAGTTGTGCCAGACGACCAGGGAGTCGGTCAGGCCGTAACGGAAGGCCCGGCGGAGGGCCTCGGCCGACTCAGCATAGCGGCCGCCCCAGAGGTCGAAGACGAAGCGGCCCGCTAGCCGCGGGACGCCGTCGGCGGCCTTGAGGCCATTGACGTCGTGCCAGCGCCGGACGCCGTCCCACACGTTCTCGGCGGGGATGAAGGTCCAGAGGGAGGCGTGCGGGGCGTGCAGTGAGTAGTGCCGGTCCCCCGGGCGGACGTCGAATAGCTCGGGCGGCACGTCCACGCCCTGGACCAGCGACCCGCCTCCTGCGAAGTCGAGACCGACGAACGACGTGGACAGCCGGTGCCCGTCGAAGTTCAGCCGAAACGCCCCCGGCCCGCGGACCACGTTGCCCGCGCCGGCGTAGACCCGCGCGGCCGCGTCGCTCCACGGCCCCGCGGCCACGTCCTGCAGGTACACGACCCGCCACGGCTCCGGCGGAGGCGTGTTCTCCAGCTGGAATCTCGCCCGCAGCACGCCCTGCTCGACCCACAAGCGAGCCACAAGGTCGAACGTGCCGCTGATGGCGCGGAAGTGATGGCGGACCTGGCAGCCGCCGGGGCACGGCTCGTCTCGGGCGCCCAGCAGGGCGACGGGCGAACGGGGGTCGTCGAGGCGGCCGTCGGGCACCCGCACCTCGAAGCCGCGGAAGGAGAGTCGCCGCGAGCCGTCGGCGAAGCCGATCACGGCGTCGAGCAGCCCGCGGCGGCCCGGCCAAAGGCGGACCTCGTAAGTCTGCTTACCGCGCGCGAGCCGGCCGAGCAGGCGCGACCCGGAATCGTCGCGGGGCGGGCACGGCGGCGGCTCGGCGGGTCGGCCGGCGATCAGCGTCGGCTCGGCCCAGTAGGAGTGGTCCCAGCCGGTGTCGTTCTTCGGCCCCGGGTGCGACTCCAGCTGCAGGCGGACCTTCCGGCCGGCGAACGCGCCCAGGTCGGCCTCGCCGGCCTGCCAGGTCTTCGCGTCGGTGTGCCGCTCGAAGACGACCCGGCCCAACTCGCCGTCAGGCGCCTCCCAGGGGAGGACGCGGACGCGGAACGTCACGCCGTCGCCGTGCCCCTCGGGCGTCATGCCGTTGGCGAAGACGAGCCGCAGCGGTTTCGTCCGGGGCAAGGCCAGGGGGAACTCGACGGCGACGGTCCCCACGCGGCGCTCGCGCCAGGGCGGGTGAAGCCCCACGGCGCTGCGGCCCTGGCCGGCCAGCACGACCTGCTCGGCCCGCAGGGTCGCCCCCGTCCGCTCGTCGGAGCCCTGCCATCCGACCGGCATCACGCGCGGCCCTTCGCCGAAGACCACGATGACCGCGCGGGACACCGGGAGCTGCCACAGGGCCAGCGAGCCGTCCTCCGCCGGCTCGAACGGCTTCCAGGGCAGCGCGGCCGGCAAAGGCGTCCGGGGGAACTTCGTCGGCACGATGAGGATGGGGTGGGCCGTCATCG
>DATFNV010000106.1:0-9002 GCA_035266225.1 Gemmataceae bacterium | reverse complement strand
TCTTCGACGTGACCGGGGCCGGCGACACGGTGGCCGGCACGCTGGCGATGGGGTTGGCGGCGCGCGCCCCGCTGGAGCAGGCCATCCAGCTCGCCAACCGGGCTGCGAGCATCGTGGTCGGCAAGGTCGGCACCGCGACCGTCACCTGCGACGAGCTGCGCGCGGAGCTGACGTGACTCGGCCGGTTTGCTTGCCCAAGGGGGAGCGCCGTGATTGCTTGATCGCAGGCGAAGTCGAATGTTGGCGCGGCAACCTGGCGTCGGATAGAATAAGGAATAGCTTCAGGCCGGCCTCGTCGGTACGGTCGGAACTTTCCTCGCCGCCTGGATGCAGGTAGGAGGGCGATCATCGTGACGTGGACAAAAGAGCAGATCGAGAAGATCCCCGAAGTCTATCTCGACTTCATGATGGCCCTGAAGCCGATCATCGATACGCGACGATCGGTGGTGGCTGTCTCTGCCGTCCCTCTGGGAAGCGTTTACAATTCCTTGCTGACGCGATACCCCTATAGCCCGCAGGAAGTACGGCAGATCGCTGACAACCTGAAGAAGGCCGAGCTAATCAGGGAAGATTCCTTGACCTTCCTCACCCCGACAGTAAAAGGCGAGGCACTCATCAACGAACTCGCCGGAAGTGAAGATTCGCCGAACGGCGTCCCCCCCTTCCCCGATCTACCCTGACGAGGGAAGGGTTCACCTGTGGCGAAACCCAAGAAGGAGCCGGTGTGGAACGCCAAGCGGCAGAGCGGGCCGCTGCCCTACGCCTTTTTCATCTCGCACGTCCGCGAAGACAACGAGGCGGTACAGGCACTCGCAGCGGAAATCCGAAGCCAGTCGAGCACCGGCGGCCGTCTCCCTCTTACCTGCTTTCTCGATGTCGAGAGTTGGCAGATCGGCAACGATATTCTCGGTGTCATCAAGGAGTTCATCCCCCGCTCTGAGTACGTGGTGCTGTGGGGCACGCCGGCGTACCTGACGAACAACCGAGGCTGGGTCTGGATGGAGTTGGCCTACGCCGAGATACTCGAGGCGAGCCAAAACCCCAGGGTTAACGTCCGCTCTCCGTACATTATACCCGTTTTTCAGGGACTAACCGCCGAGCAGATCTCGCGCACTCCGTTGCTGAACTACTGGCAACGGGGCATTCTCGTCACCGATCACGAACGCCCCATCACGGACGTAGCCCGGAAACTCGTGGCGTTCTACGAGCAGGAGACGAGAAAACGGGCCGGTCTACCCGAGTGAACCCGAAGAGTAGCCGGAGAACAGCGCGAACCCGAGGACGACCTGTCGCGCGCGGGTAAGGGTCTGGGCAACCTCGACGGGGAAGATGTCAGGGGCGAGTAACTCGTGGATGGTCTGGCGGTACTCGTCGCTGAGCCCGGTCACCTCGCGGCGGGGGTGGCCGATTCCGTCCCGGCCCCGTGCTTCTCCAGCAAATCGCGATACCACGCCTCCGTCTTTTCCGCCCGTCCTGCCAGTGCGGTCGTCCCCCAGACCAGAGACAGCGTGCGCCGTGTGTCCGCCGAGGTCTTGGTGCGCTGGGCGTCCTTGACGGCGTTGGCGCAGGGTCCGTCGGCGTCGAACAGGCACAGCAGGCCGCCGAGGTCGATGGTCTGCCCCGAGGCGTTGAAGACGTAGGACGATCCCGCCGGCGCGATGCCGACGCGCAGCGGCTCGCGAGCCCGGTCGAGGTCCACCACACTGATCGGCAGGCCGCTGTGGAACGAGACGACGTTGCAGGTGTCCACGGCGAAGTTGATCGGGGTGAGCAGCCCGTCGCGCACCGCCTTGAGGAGGTATTCCGAGGCGGGCTTGCTGCGCCCGGTCGGCTTGAAGCCGCCCTGGCGCAGCAGCACCCGCACCGCCTCGCGCACCGCGTCGTCGCTCTGGAGCGGTGCGGCGGCGCCCTCGGCGAGGAGGGCCGTGACGTCCGGCGGCGACGGGGATTGGCCGAGCGGGCGCGGGAAGGTCGTGACGAAGGCACGCAGGTCGAGCAGCGGGTGGGGATCGACGGGGAGCATGAGGCTGTTATACGGAGGAAGCCGGCTGATTCGGGAAATGCTCTGGACCAGCGGCAGTGACGGCGCCAACAATGGGAAGTGTGGCGCGACGGCGCCGCACAAGGCTTACGCGACTCGCAAGGGGGATTGGCGATGGCTCGACGACGGCGCGCCAGCGAGCGCAAGATCCGGACGCGGGTGCTGGCCGACCTGAGCGCCAACCATACCGAGAAACAGGCGCTGCTGTGCGCGTTTGCCGCCGAACGAGTCCGCCTCGACTACGGCATTGACCTCATCGTCCAAACCTTCAACCGTCGCGGGGAGGTTGAGGGCAGCCGCATCCTCTTCCAACTCAAGGGAACCGACCGTATCAAGGTGCTCGCTGGGGGATCGGCCGTGTCCTGCCGTATCGAGCGGGCGGACCTTGCCCACTGGCTGGCGGAGCCCCTCCTCGTCGTCCTGGTCCTGTACGACGCGAAGGCGGACGTGGGGTACTGGCTCCTCGTGCGCCGCTACTTTGCCGAGCTTGCGGGGTTTGACCTGGCCCGCTGTGGGGAGAGGGTGTCGGTGTCGATTCCACGTGGGAACGTACTGGACCGCAACGCGATGCGGTATCTGGCTCGGGAGAAGAATCGTCTTCGGGGAGAGGCCGAGAGGCTTGCCTTCAATGTTATTCAGTGACCTGCCGTTTTCCGTTTTGCGGAAGCTCCTGCTTGACCTGGGCTTCGAGGAAAAAGCTCTGCCGGCGTCGTCCGTCGTGCCGGTCCCCTCGATTGCGTTCCGGGATGCCGAGTCGGATACCTTCTTCCTTTTCCGGGCCTACCGCCCGCAGGATAAGGTGAGCATGGCTGACCTGGTCACGGTGCGCAAGCAACTCGACTGGCGCGGACTGTTGGGCGAGGAGACGTTCGACACGGCACTGCGGAAGGCGTCGGCGTAGCCGTCAGGTCCGGCGGGGACGGCGATTGGCGGAGGCCTGCGGGAAGACGGTGCGCATGAGGCTGTTATCCGGATCGGAGCGCCGGCCGCGCCCGCCGCAGCCGCGCCTGGCCCCAACGCACGGCCGCCCCCAGCGCCACCGCCGTCCCGGCCGCGGCGCCGCAGAGGATGAAGTGGACCTCCCACGGGTACGGCTGCTCGGCGACGGCCACGAAATGGCTGCCGCCGGCGCGGGCGTAGTCCGCCAGCCAGAGGCGGCCGCCGCGCAAGGAGCTGTCCGTGCGGTGGCCGAGGGACGGGTCGGCCGCGAACTTGCGGGCTTGTTCCGGGTGCGCAAGCTGTCAGCTTGCGGCTACGGGACAAGCGTGGGTGAGCATTTTCCTTGCCGGAGTAATAACCTCGGCGCGGCGGGGAAACGTAACCGGGATTCACCGTCGCGTGGCCTGGATGACCGCGCGCTCCGCCTGATACTGCCAAACCACGCGGCCGACGCGGTCCAACTCCACGACCAGCGGCGGCGCGGTGCTGCCCACCAGGGTGTGGCCGTTCGGCAGGCGCTCGGCGGTCGCGGCACCCGGAACCATCGCCTCCCAGAGTACGCGCCCCGCCGCGTCGTATTCCGTCACGCGATTGTCCCCGAAGCACGGCACCAGCACGCGCTTGTTCGGCAACACGTCGATGCCGACGCCCATGACGTGCGGGCCGCCGACCGGAAAGGTCCGCGTCTCCTTGCCGGCCGGGTCTAGCCAGCGGCAGAGGCCATCGTGGGTGATCAGGGCCGTCGAGCCGTCGGGATGCCTCCGCGCCCCCAGCACGTCGCGCACGGGCCGCTGCACGGTGGCGATTTCCTTGCCGTCGCGGTCGATCTCCAGCAGTCGGTTGCGGCAGGCAACGAATGTATTGCCGTTCGGCAGGCGCTGGACGGCCACGGGGCTCGCCGGCAGTTCCTTCTCCCACAGGATCCTGGCCTCGAAGTTGCGCTCGGTGACGCGCTTGCCGGTGTACTCGGCGATCAGGACGTGGTCCTCTGCCACCCCTTGCACAGAAATCGGCCCCTGCAGGCCGTCGATGTGTCGCCGCGCCTTGCCGTCGGCACCGACCTCAAACACCTGCCCGTCGGACGTGAGTAGGTCGGCCTGCACCAGCAGCGTGCGGGGGGTGGGTCGGGGCGGCACAGCCAGGCGAGTCAGATCGACCTTGTCGCCGTGCTCCTGCCACCAGGCGCGCCAGGCGTCACGGCGCCGAAGGCGCATCGACGTGGCGTCGTGGCGCGGCAGCGCCGGGGCGTTCTCCCCCGCGACACGCTCCAGCAGGTCTTCGAGGTCCCAGCGATCGTCCCCCATCAGGTCGCCGAACTGATCGATGAGGATCGGGATGGCGTCCCTGTCCTTTGCCTCGACGAGGGCCCGGCCGACGCGCAGCCGCACGGAGGCGTCGTCGTCTTTCAGGAGTCGGCGTGCGGCCGGGCGGGTGTCGGCCAGGTTGGCACGGGCGAGGATCACACCGGCCTCGGCGCGCTGCTCCGGGTCGGCGCCTTCGAGCGCCTGAGAAAGTGCCGGCTCGGCCTTGCCGTCCTTGACCGTGAGCGCGGCCAGCGACGTGCGGATTTCCTCGGCGACGCCCTCGTCCTCGGCGAACGGCAGGTAGGCGAGCAGGACGGCGACCGTGTCCGGCGGCCGGCGGCGGACGACCAGCTTCACGCCCGACAGGACGACGGGCGCCGTGCCGTCGCGGCGAACCTGCGCCAGGGACGTCTGGGCACGCCGGGCCACTTCGGCATCGGGACTGCGGGCGGCGGCGCGCAGGGGGCCGGCCGCGACCGGGCCGCTGGCGACCAGGTCGGCGCTCGCCTTCCGCCGGACCTCGAACTCAACATCGGAGAGGTGGCGGATCAAATTTTGCAACCGCTGGCGCTGCGCTTCCGGTGGGGTGCGCTTGCGGAAGAAGTCGAGGGCGGCCGCGGCGTCGTCGGCGCGGGCGGCGGTCTGCAGGGCTTGTTCCTCGACCGCGAGTTGGACCGGGTCGGCGGCCACTCGTTCGGGATGCGCTTCGGGTCGGCCGGCGGGGTCGTTGGGAGGCGCCGGCGAAAACGAGGCGAGTGCCAGGCCAAGGCCGAGGAGCAGCGCCGACGGTCGCAGTCGCATGCCTCGCCCTCCGTTCACCGCGTAGGTCAGGCTTTCCAGCCTGACTGTTCTTCATGTCAGGCTTTCCAGCCTGACTGTTCTTCATGTCAGGCTGGAAAGCCTGACCTACGCTCAGCGCCGCCAGGCCCGGTTAAGGCGGGTGTTCGCGCGGTAGTCCCAGACCACCTTGCCCGCCGGGTCGAACTCGACGGCCCGCTTCTCGTTCATCGACGTGATCAGGGTGTTGCCGTTGGCCAAGCGCAGGGCCGCGATCGGCTGCCCGACACGGAACTCGCGCAGCGGCTTGCCGGTGGGGTCGTATTCCACGACGCGATTCTCCCCCAGGAGAGGGATGAGAACGCGACCGTCCGGCTGCACGTCGATGCGGCCACCGGACGTCTGCACGGTGACGGCGAAGCGGCTCTTTTCCCGGCCCGATGGGTCGAGGCGGACAAAGTGCTGGCCGCGCGGTATACGGCCGCTGACGCAGGCGATGTCTCCGTCGGGCAGCTTGGCCGCGCGCATGATCTCCTCACCGTCGGGTCGGACGTAAGAGAAGACGACCGTGCCGGCCCGGTCTACCTCGATCAGCTCGGACTGGTTGGCGATGAAGGTGTTGCCGTCGGGCAGCCGCTGCGCCACCAGCGGGCCGCTCACGTTCTTCTCCCACAGGACGGTGCCGTCGTGGTGGTGCTCGACGACGCGGCTGCCGTGGTGGTCGGCCACCAGCACGCGCTCGCCCGGCAGCACCTGCAGGTCGAGGGGGAAGCCGAGGTCGGTCAGCTCCCAGGCCGGCCGGTCGTCGCCGTCCAGGTCGATCATCTTGCCCTCGTCGAGCAGGACGACAAGGGTGTGATCGAGGAGGGGGGGTTCGCGGGCGCGGCGCAGGTCGGCGGCGCCGCCTTTCTTCTTCCACCAGTCGGCCCAGGCGTCGCGAAACTTGCGGCGTGAGGCGGCGTCGCCCCCCATCGCCAGGGCCGGCGCCTTGTCGCGGGCCAGGGCGTAGAGGAGGTCTTCCACCGGCGCCAGGAGATTGCGCGGCAGCACGTCAAGCAGGCCGATCAGGGCCGGCACGGCCTCCGGGTCGCCGAGTTCGGCCAGGGCCAGGCCGACGCGCAGTCGCACCCGGGGTTCGGGATCCTGCAGCAGCTTGCGGACGGACGGCAACTGCTCCTTGACACCGGCACGACACAGGGCGACCCCGGCAGCCGCCCGGCTCGGCGGCGACTCGTCGGTCAGGGCGCGGACGACCGCGGGCTCCGGCCGTCCGTCGCGCACGGCGACGCCGGCGAGGGCGGTGCGGAGCGCCTCTGCGGTGGGCTCATCGGCGCGGGCGGGGAGGTAGTCGAGAAGGACGGCGGCGGCGCCGGTGGGCTTGCGCTCGGCGAGGAGCCGCGCGGTTGCGCGGACGAGGGGACCGTCGGGGGCGGTTTCAATTTGGTGCCGGCAGTCGTCAGCCCGGCGGCGCACTTCCGCGTCGGGGGCGGTGCTGGCGCGGGCCAGCGCCGGCAGCGCCGGAGCGCCGATGGCCGTCAGGCGGTCGGACGCCTGTTCGCGCACCTCGAAGGAAGCATCGCCGAGCTGTTCGATGAGCTTGCGGAGGTTGTCGGGCGTGGCGTGGGCGGTGCGCTGCTGGAAGAAGTCGAGGAGGCCGGCGTCGTCGGCCGGCAAGCGGGTTTCCCCGGGAGCGCCGTGCCACGGCAGCAGGAGGCCGGCGAAGAGGAGCGGTGCAAGGCGGCGCCAGGGCATGCAGGTGACCCTCAGCGGGCTGAAGCGAACAGCGAGCCTGCTCCTCAGGATCGCCAGGAGTGTGCAGATCGATTCTTGCGACAGAAGGGCAACAACGCAAGTGGAGATCGTCCCGGCGATCGAGGCGCACCCTTTTTGAGCGTTTTGCTGCCGAAGCGTGCCAGGCCGCAAAGCCATCGACATTCCGGACGTGAGCGGCTACCCTGCATCTGGGAGGACCACCGCCATGCTCACCTTCCCGCTGCACAACGCCGCCCTGGACCTCAAGGGCAAGCCCCCGGAGGAACTGCCCCACGGCCTGCTCACGATACCGCCCGAGGTGCGGGAAATCGTCACGGGGCAGCTCGCCAAGTACCCGCCCGAGGCGCACGCGCCGTACGAGGCCGGGAGACTCTGCTTCGAGACCGTCGGGTGGTTCTTCTACGATCTGGCCGTGCCCGTCGTCTACCGCGAGACGCCCGAAGGGCCTGACGTGCTGGCGGTCGGGCGCGAGGAGGTGGCGGCTTACAACGCCCGGGTGCCGCACGACGTGCGCCCCGCCGCCGTCAAGACTTTCCGGGGCTTCCTCTAATGTCGAGGCTTGCCGTCCCGGTCAGTCACCTGACACTCTACGCCACCGGGGACATTCTGTTGTGGGTCGATGTGACGCTCTCGGTGCGGGACGGCGCGGGGAACTTCGTCGATTTCGACTTCCAGGTCGATAGCGGCACCGACATCACCACCTTCCCCGCGTCTGACGCGAAGCAGCTCGGCCTGTACCTCCAGCCCCAGCCCGTTAACGTGCGCCATGAGCAGACCGGACTTGAGGTGCGGTCGGGGCAGATCGCCTTTCGCATTCAAGGAATGGATCAGACGCTTTACGCCGTACCATGTTTTTTCCTCGGCGACCCCGACACCCCACCAGCGCCAGGCACGCCGCGCGCGATACTCCCGCGAAAGCTCCTCCAGCCGCTGCACCTCCTCGATGTCCTCAAGTTCTCCACCGAGAAAGACCCGGCCTCGATCGGGGCGCCGCACGGGGAAGTGATCATCGAGAAGAAGTAGAATCCGCCGGGATTTCAATAGCCGCCGCTGAACATCGTCCCGGCGATCGAGACGGACCCTCTCTGAGCGTTTTTTCTGCCGAAGCGTGCCGAATCGTGCGAGGCCGCGAAGCCATCGGCATTCCGGCCTTGAGTCGTTACTCTGGAGGTCGAGGAGGACCACCATCATGCTCACCTTTCCGCTGCACAACGCCGCCCTGGACCTCAAGGGCAAGCCCCCCGAGGAGCTGCCTCACGGTCTGCTAACGATACCGCCCGAGGTGCAAGAACTCGTCGAGCGAGAACGCGCGAAGCACCGGCCGGAGGTGTTCGCCGCCGCCCGGGAGGTGTTCCTCAACGACTGGACCGTGAGCTGGTACTTCGAGAACCTCCACCAGGAGGTGACCTACCGGCGGACGCCGCAAGGCCCGGAGGTGCTGGCAGTGGGCCTTGCGGAGGTGCTGGCGCTCCAGAAGGCGGTGCCGGAAGAGGAGCAGCGAATGCTCGAGAGCTACCCGGGGTACTGATGTCGCGACTCGTCATCCCAGTTCGCGGCCAGGTACTCTACGCCACGGGCGACGTGACGCTCCGCGCCTTCGTGACGCTGGCCCTCAAGGACAACGTCGGGAATTTCGTCAAGCGGGACTTCCGCATCGATTCCGCCACCGACGTGACGACTTTTCCGGCCTACGACGCTCGGCAGATCGGGCTCCCCGTGCCGATCAACCCTTCGCCCGTACGCCACGACCCGACCGGCCTTGAGGTGCGTTCGGGCCTCCTGCGGTTCCGCATCCACGGGATGGACGCGACCGAGTACGTCGTGTCGTGTTTCTTCCTTGGCAACCCCGTCGTGGTGCCGAACCCCGCGATGCCGGCGTTCCTCCCGCGGGCGCTCCTTCAGCCGCTCGCTCTCCTCGACCACCTCAAGTTCTCGATGGAGAAGGACCCGGCCTCGATCGGAGCGTCACACGGCGAGGTGATCATCGAGAAGAAGTAGAATCCACCAGGATTCAGCGGTCGCGCGAACTTCGGAGTTAATCCGCAGGTCATAACCACAACGGGACTGAGACAGGAATTCGCCCAGGGGATTCTCTATGTTCTCTGCCGACGAAAAGGAACAGCTCCAGCTTTTGGGCGTAACCGGTCGCCCGCTCTGACGTAATCAGT
>DATFNV010000105.1:0-19458 GCA_035266225.1 Gemmataceae bacterium | reverse complement strand
GACCGCAGCAGGCTGGCGGTCAGCGGCTCGAACCAGGCCGCCCGGCACTCGCCGCGCATCCACGCCGCCAGCAGCGCCCCGCTCCCCAGCAGCTTCGTCAAGATCAGCCTGTCACCCGCTTGCAGCCGCCCCTTCTGGAAGAGGTGGTCTTCCTCCGCGAAGCCCGTGACGGCGAAGCCCAGGGCCAGTTCGCTCCCTTCCGTGGTGTGGCCGCCGGTCAGGACCACGCCGAGTTGCCGCAGCGACTCGACGGCGCCGGAGAGCAGTTCGTACAACTGCGCCTCCTGCACCGGGCCGC
This sequence comes from Gemmataceae bacterium, assembly GCA_035266225.1. Classification (GTDB taxonomy): domain Bacteria; phylum Planctomycetota; class Planctomycetia; order Gemmatales; family Gemmataceae; genus DATFNV01. The sequence continues at coordinate 19,160 of DATFNV010000105.1, read as the reverse complement.
GCGCGTACGGGAGGGTGGCGACGGCCAGCGCCGTGAAGGGGCGGGCGTTCATGGCGTAGAGGTCGCTGACCGCGTTCAGGGCGGCGACGCGGCCGAAAAGATAAGGATCATCCACGAACGCCTTGAAATAATCGACGGTCTGCACCTCGACCAACCGCCCCGGGTCGGGCCCGAACAATTCCGGCCGGACGCGGTGGACGGCCGCGTCTTCGCCGGCCCGGCAGCCCAGCAGGATGCGCGGGTCGTCGGGGATGTCGAGCCGCTTCAGGACGGCCGAAAGGACGTCGCTGGAGATTTTCGAGCCGCACCCCCCGCAGCGCATCAAGGAGCTTTCCGCCTCCCCGGGGCCGGCCTCGGTCATGGGGGCGAAGCGCGTGAACTTCATCATCCAGGCCCGGTCGATGCGGTCCTTGAGCCGTCGCGCCCACCGGCCCTTTCCGGTCAGGGGGCCGTAGTTGAGCACCGCGCGGCCGTCCCCGGTGTTGAGCAGGGCCAGGCAGTAGCGCTGCGGCCGGAACGGGCGCGGCTCCCGATCCTTCAGAACGGAGGCGACGTTGTCGAACAGGACGCCGCCCTCGCGGACGGCGTGGACCCCGTTCTTCGGCAGGCCCGGGTACGACTCGAACGCGACGCAATCGCCGGTCCCGAACACGGCGGGGTCGGCGACCGACTGGAGGGTGTCCCGGACGCGCAGGAAGCCGCCGGCGTCCACGGCCAGGCCACTGTCGCGGAGGAGCCGGGGTGCCGACGCCTGGGTGGCCCACAGGACGGCATCGACCGCGACCCGCTCGCCGCCGTCCAGCAGGAGCCCGCCGTCCTCGCTGCCGGTCACGCGGGCATTCACGCGCCACTCGACCCCCCGGAGCCGGAACGCCTCCTCGAACGCCCGTGCGACCCGGGGCGGGAAGTGCGGCAGCAGACGGGCGTTGCCCTGCAACAGCGTCAGGCGAAAGCCGGAGTGGCGGCCGAGGCGGTTGTGGATGGCGAGGGCCAATTCACAGCCGCTGGCGCCGCCGCCGACGACGGCCAGGTGAAACGGGCCCGGGGACTGCCGGAGTTGTTCCTCCAGCCGGTTGAGCTGGCGCACGAAGTCCGCCAGGGGGCGCATGACGAAGGAGCACCCGGAGGCCGCGGCGTCGGCGGGACAGGCGGGCAGCGAGCCGACGCCCAGGGAAAGGGTGTCGTAGGCGATGGCTGGCCGTGCGGCAAAGAGGACGCGGCGGGCCGCCGGGTCGAGGCCCGTGGCCCGCTCGGCGACGAAGCGGACCTTGACCGATCGGCAGAGCCGCACCAGGTCGATGGTGATGTCGTCCCAGGAGTAGTCGCCGCTGACGTGGGCGGGGACCATCGCCGAGTAGGGGACCACCGTGGCCTCGTTGACCAGGGTGACGGCCACGCCCGGCATCGGCCGCATGCCCCAGCGCTTGAGGAAGACGAGATGAGCGTTGCCCGCCCCGACCAGGACGACGCACTTTTCGGTCGGAGGAGTCACGGCTGACGACTTCATGAGATGGGTTCGGGTGGGGACTTGCTCCGGGTGCGACCGGATCAACCGGATTCTAGTGTGTGAACGAGAGCCCTGTTGTTCGACCCCTGCCGGCTTGCCCGGCAGGTGAAGCAGGTCGCCGGCTAGGGTCGATGGCGCCCTCTTACTTCTGTTCCCCGACCCCTGCCGGCTTGCCCGGCCGGTGAAGCAGGTCCGAGGGCTAAACAGCGGCGCGCGACTCTAGCCGGCGACCTGCTTCACCGGCCGGGCAAGCCGGCAGGGGTCGGGGTCAGGACCGCCGCGCCGGGCTAGCTGCCGACCTGCTTCACCTGCCGGGCAAGCCGGCAGGGGTCGGGGCGCAGAAGGAAGCGGGCGCTGCCGACGCTAGCCTGCGACCTGCTTCACCGGCCGGGCAAGCCGGCCGGGGTCCAACAATACCGCTCTTGCCCCCGCACGAGGACGACCATGCCATTCTATTGTAACCCGCTCGGGCGTCCCCGCCGCCGAAGTCCAGCCGCGGCGCCGGCCCCTGGATCCGGAGGGGCCAGGCGTCCGCGGCGGCGTCTTGCGAGGATCGGCGCGGCGGCGCAGGGAGGGTGAGAAACGAAACCCGCCGCCGCACCGGTGGCGGAGGTGCAAAGGGCGCGCCGCCCCGGATGCCGGAAAGTCGCCGTTGCCTCGGCGGGCCGATCCGGCTATAGGGCGGCCGGGGTGCCTTCCAATCCAATCCGTGACGGGGGTCGAGACCATGAAGCGTCTCTGCGTACTGTGCTGCGCCTTGCTGTTGGCCCTGGCTTTCGGGGCCGGCTGTGCCAGTGACGGCTCGGACGGCGGCCCGCTTGGCCCCGCCCTGAGAGACTGGAACGGAGACAACATGCAGATGAGGGGATTCAACGGGGGAGCGGCCCCGCCGAGCCGGTCGCAGTGACGGACAATCCCCGCCACTCCGAACTGTCTCCGGCGTGGCGAGTGCCCTCGTCCCTGGCTACACTGGCGGGAGGAACCTGAGCGAAGGGGGCCCGTCATGAGCCGCTGGTACTGGGGTGCCGTCGTTTGCGCCGTGCTCTTCGGGATCACTTGCCTCATGCCGGCGTACGTGAACGAGGAGGGCGGCGCCGTGTGGCCCTGGCAGATCGGCCGGGGCTGGAACAACCGCGATGCCGACGGCCGCCCCACCCACGACGACCTGGGCAACCGCATCAAGCCGAACTGGGTCCGCACCGCGGCCCTGGTCGTCTTCGGGGCCGGCGCCGGGGGCCTCGCCGTCGCGGGCTATTTCTATCCCACCAGGCGACGACCGGCAGCGCAACCCCACACCTGAGACGGGCCATGCAACAGCGGCTGAACGCATCGCGGCGACATTTTCTTCGCTCATCGGGGGCGGCCCTCCTCGCCGGTTTCCTGGCCGGCGCGGGGCGCGCGGGAGAGCCGGCCGACGTGCCGGCCATCGATGAGCGGATCAGGAAGGACGCCGAGGCCGCCCCCCTGGCGATGCGCTTCCGCGGGAGCAGCGCCGAGGAGTGCCGCAAGTGGCAGGGCGAGTTCGCCGCCAAGTTACGGGAATTGCTGGGCGACTTCGCGCCGCCGCGGAAGTGGCAGACTGTGACGGAGCGGACGGCGGAGTTGGACGACCATCGACGAGACGAATTGGTCCTGAAGGCGGACGGCTGCCCGCCCTTGCCGCTCTACCTGCTGACGCCGAAGAAGAAGGCCGACCGCAAGCGCGGCGGCATCGTGGCCCTGCACGGGCACGGCAAGTTCGGCCACGACCCGGTCGCCGGCCGCGACGACGTGCCGGGCGTCGCCGAGGCGATCAAATCGGCCAACTACGATTACGGCCGGCAACTGGTGCGGCGCGGCTACGTCGTCGCGGTCCCCTGCCTCACGCCGTTCGGCCGCCGCCTGGGTAACGCCGACGCCTACAAGAAAGACGATCCCTGCGCCGTCAGCTTCGTGCGCCTGCAACTGCTGGGAAAACTGCTGATTGCCGAGAACCTGCGCGACGCCCTGTGGGCGCTGGAGGTGCTGGCTCGCCATGAGGAGGTGGACGCGAAGCGACTCGGCTGCGTCGGCCTGTCCTACGGCGGGCGCATGACGATGCTGACGGCGGCACTGGAGCCGCGCATCCGCGTTACGGTCGTCTCCGGGGCGCTCAACGTGATGCAGGAGCGGATCGGGGGTCACTACAGCTGCGGGGCCCAGGTCATCCCCGGGCTGCTGAAGTTCGGCGACGTGCCGGAGATCGGCTCGCTGATCGCGCCGCGGCCGTGCGTCTGGGAGGTCGGCTCGCGCGATGGACTGATCGCGCCGAAGTGGGCGGACGAGGCGCTGACCCGAATGGGCCGGGCGTACAAGGCGCTCGGCGCGGAAGACCAGTTGCAGGTGGATCGCTTCGAGGGCGGCCACGAGTGGAGCGGCCGTCTCGGCTACCCGCTGCTGGAGAAGGTGCTATCCTGAGCCCGGGAGCGTTCGGGAGCGCGCCAAGGGGGGCAAGAAAATGGACAAGGGGGTGCTCTCATGGATCAGATCGAACTGGTAACTGAGCAGATTGACGACGGACGGAGACTTATCGAGCGCCTCATCCAGGAGGGAATCAGCGTAACGGCCGCCGGCTGGCTCACGACTTCCGATGATGAAGGACAGTGGTGCCTTTACGTCGCCTCGCCGATCAGAGACGAAAGCCCCCTCAAGGCTTACAAACGCGTTCAGGCGGTAATTCGACGAATGCCCCACCCTTTTTGGATCGGACTGCTCGATGTCAAGGTCATCAGCCCGACGAGCCCCATCGCCCAGCGGATGCTGAGCATCTATCGGCGCTACCCGGCGAAGAACGGCATCCGCTACACCCATCGCCTTGCGGATGGGGAGGACGTCGGCATCGAGGAAGCCTTCATTTACCCTCCACCGATAATGGTTCCTTCGTCGCAGGGTGGAGGCGACCGGGAAACGTGAAGGAGCCGCTGCCGTGACCGCATCCCGCCTCCCGCTATGTGTTTCCGCGCTGGTCGTCGTGGCCCTCCTGGCCGCGCTGCCGGGCGCCCGGGCCGGCGAGTCCAAAGCCGCGCCGAACATCCTCGTGGTCATCGCCGACGACCTGGGCTGGCACGACGTCGGCTATCACGACTCCGACATCAAGACGCCCACCCTCGACAAGCTGGCGGCGGCCGGCGTCCGCCTCGAACGGCACTACGTCTGCCCGACCTGTTCGCCGACGCGCGCCGGCCTCTTGACCGGCCGCAACCCCAGCCGCTTCGGCATTCACGGGCCGATCAGCGACCGCAGCACCGACAGCCTGCCGGCGAAGACGCGCACCCTGGCCCAGACGCTCAAGGAGCGCGGCTACGTCACCGCTCTGTTCGGCAAGTGGCACCTTGGCCTCCGCCCCGAGGTCGGGCCGCGCCGCTACGGCTTCGACCAGACCTACGGCTACTTCCACGGCCAGATCGACCAGTACACTCACCGCTACAAGAACGGCGATCGCTCCTGGCATCGCAACGACGAGTTCGTGGACGAGAAGGGACACGCGACCGACCTGATCGCCGACGAGGCGGTCCGCTTCCTGACGACCAAGCGCAAGGAGCCGTTCTTCCTCTGGGTCGGCTTCAGCGTGCCCCACCACCCGGTCCAGGAAGAGGAGAAATGGCTCGCCCCCTACAAGGAGTCGATCAAGGATCCGTCACGGCGACTTTATGCCGCGAGCGTGGCGCACCTCGACGCCGCCGTCGGCCGCCTCGTCGAGACCCTGGCCAAGCGCGACCTGCTCGACAACACGCTGATCCTCTTCACGAGCGACAACGGCGGCCAGCGCGATTACGCCTCGAAAACGGAGTACGAAGGCAAGCACGGCCCCTACCCCACGCTGGGCGACAACCGTCCGCTGCGCGGCTGGAAGGGTGAAATGTACGAGGGGGGCATCCGGGTTCCCGCGTTCGTGTCCTGGCCGGGGAAACTCGGCCCGCGCGCCGTCGAACAGGCCGTCAGCTACCTCGACTGGTTCCCCACGTTCGCCCGCCTCGCCGGCGCCGAGGTCGAGGCCGGCTGGAAGCTCGAAGGGAGAGACGTCGGGCCGCTGCTGCGAGGCGACAAGCAGGCCGTGGCCGCCGCCACGCTCTACTGGAACGACGGCCGGAACCGGGCGATCCTCGACGGCGACTGGAAGCTCATCGTACCGGGGCGCCCGGGCGCCCCGCCGGAGCTGTATGACCTCGGGGCCGACTCCGCGGAAAAGACGGACCTCGCCGAGAAGAAACCGCAGCGGGTCGAAGAACTGAAAAAGCTCCTGGCCGCGCAGCAGAAACTGGACCCGTCTCCGTCGAAATAGGGCCGTCATACCCCCGCCGACACCACACACTCCGACCGCAGCGATTGCGCCTCCGGCACTTCCGCCAGTCGGCGCCGGAACGTCAGGTGGCGGCGCCGGGTCAGCTCGACCAGCCCGCGCCACACCGCCGCCGTCAGCCGGCGACGGATCAGCCAGTACCACAGCCAGTTCGACCGCTTATACAGGTACGACATGGCCAGGTACGGCAGCACGGCCCGCCCGTCAGCCGGGCGGCGCCGCCAGATCGAGGCGTGCGAGAACAGCCGACGGTAGCACCAGGCGTACCCCTCCGCCAGCTGCTCCGCCGTCATGTGCTTCGGCCGAAAGACGACGTGCCCGGTATCGTACAGCGCCCAGTCGCGGTGCAGGATGCGCCCCTCCGCCTCCATCTGCGCGAACAGCGGCGTGCCCGGGTACGGCGTCAGGATGTGGAACGTGGCGCACTCCAGACGGTTCGCCTCGATCCACTCCGCCGTCCTCTCGAACACGTCCGGCCGATCATGGTCGAAGCCGAGGACGAAGCTGCCATTGACCTGGATGCCGTTGTCGTGCAGCACCGCGACGCGGCGGGCGTAGTCCTCGGTGCGCGGACTCTTCTTCTTGCTGTCGGTGATGTTGTCGTTCTGCAACGACTCGAAGCCGATGAACACGCCGGTGCAGCCGGCCAGGGCCATCTCGCGCACCAGCGACGGGTCGTCGGTCACGTCGATCGTGACGGCGGCGCTCCAGATTCTCTCCAGGGGCCGCAGCGCCCGGCACAGGCGGCGCAGGTAGTCCGGGCGCGAGCCGAGGTTGTTGTCCACGAACACGGCGTAGGGCTGGCCGTCGGCGCGGAACTCGGCGACGACCTGTTCCACGTCGCGCATCAAGTACGGCATGTGCAGTCCCTCGGTGGCGAGGTAGCAGAAGCCGCAGCGGTTGTGGCAGCCGCGCGTGGCGATGAGGCTGGTCGTCGTCAGGAAACTGTCGCGCGGCAGCAGGTCGCGGCGCGGCGCCGGGTCGTCGCGGTAGGGTCGGCGGTAGCTGCCGTGGTAGGCCGGCCGCAGAGTGCCGGCCTCGACGTCGCGCAGCACCTCGGCCCAGGCGTGGACCCCCTCGCCGACGACGACGGCGTCGGCGTGCGGCCGCACCTCGTCGGGGCAAGAGAGGACGTGCAGCCCGCCGAAGATCACTTTCGCGCCGCGGGCGCGATACCAGCGGGCCAGGGCGTAGGCGCGCTCGGCGAAGGTCAGGTGGACGGTGATACCGACGACCTGCGGGAAGGGCTCCCACGGCGGCGGACCCTGCAACAGGTTCTCGTCCCAGTAGCGCACGTCCCACCCCGGCGGCGTGGCGGCGGCGATGCTGGTCAGCGCCAGGGTCGGCGTCAGGACGTGCTTGCCGAAGCTGGCGTGCGGGTCCTTGGGGTAGAAGGGGTTCAAGAGCAGGGCGGAGCGCGGCCGCGGCGGGCCGGGGCGCACCGACTCGTCGAGCGGGGGGGCGACGCACATGGCCTCGGGGAACCATCGTCCGGCCATCGGGACCTCCGTGAAGGATGAAGGTGCTCTCGTTTAGCGGCGGCTCGCAGAGCCGCGCGTCCTGCACGATCGCCCTGTTCATGAGAACAAGAACTTTGTATCGCAAAGTATCGGACGCAAGAGAGGGCCGGGATGAGTCCCGGCCTGACTTTCGGCGCGATTGCTTTGCGATGCAAAGTTAACTTCTACGCAAAGGGAAGTCAAGTGATGTTCGGACGGAATTAGCCTCCGGCTATGGCGGGGAGAAAGTGGACTTCGCTCTCGGGTCCGACCGCTTGCAGAAGGCCAAGGCGTGCGACCTCGTTATCCACGACGACGGCCAGCCCACGCCGTGACGGAGTTCGTTGCGTCGGCTTCTGCCGGGGTTGTTACCCTCGTTGGAACCGCTCCGCAAACTCCCTTGGGCTGCGAATTCCTGTGCCGGCAAGCCCGGCGCTTCCGATACATGATGTATACCGGGCCAGGATCGCTCTTCCGGCAGGATAGGTAACCCCGGCAATCCACTCAAGGTAGGGAACCCCATGTCACTGGTGCGCCGACGGTGGTGGCCGACGCTGGTGCTCCTCGGCGGGCTGGCCGGCGTGGCCGCGGTACACGCGCAGGAACCGGCGCCCGCGCCTGCGCCGCTTGCCTGTCCCGTAGCGGCGCCAACCGACCGGCCGCTGCCGATCAACCTGCCCACGGCCCTGCAACTGGCCGGCGTCCGCCCCATCGACATCAGCATCGCCTCGGAGCGCATCCGCACGGCGTCGGCCCAGCTGGATCGGGCGAATGTGCTCTGGCTGCCCACGGTCTACGTCGGCGGCGACTACTTCCGCCACGACGGGCAGATTCAGGACGTGGCCGGCAACGTCCTCGGCACCAGCAAGAGCAGCCTGATGTTCGGGGCGGGGCCGAGCGCCGTCTTCGCCATTAGCGACGCCTTGTTTCAGCCGCTGGCGGCGCGGCAGGAGCTGCGCGCCCGCGAGGCCGCCCTGCAGACGGCACGCAACGACAGCCTGCTGGCCGCCGCCGAGGCGTACTTCAACGTGCAGCAGGCGCGGGGCGAGTTGGCCGGGGCGATCGACGCGGCCCGGCGCGCTGAGGAGGTGGCGCACAAGGCCGAGGAGCTGACGAAAAGCCTGGTGCCCCTGGCCGAGGCGGCGCGGACGCGGGCCGAGGCGGCCCGGCGACGGCAGGCGGTGCTGGCGGCGCGCGAGCACTGGCGCACGGCCAGCGCCGAGCTAACGCGCGTGTTGCGCCTCGACGCGGCCGCCGTGGTCGAGCCGCTGGAGCCGCCGCACTTGCAGGTGGCCCTCATCGCCCCGGACCGTTCGGTCGATGAGCTGATCGGGCTGGCGCTGACGAGCCGGCCGGAGCTGGCGGCGCAGCAGGCACTGGTGCGGGCGACGCTGGAGCGGCTGCGCGCCGAACGGCTGCGGCCCCTGATCCCCAGCGTGCTGCTGCGCGGCGCCTCCACGTCGGTGACCGGCACCCTGGCGGGCGGCTACTTCGGCGGCGGCATCAACGACAAGATGAGCAACTTCGGCGGCCGCCTGGACATCGACGTGCAGGTGCTCTGGGAGTTCCAGAACCTGGGCTTCGGCAACCGCGCCCGGGTCGAGGAGCGGAAGGCGGAGAACCGCGTATCGGTGCTGGAACTGTTCCGCCTCCAGGACCGCGTCGCCGCGGAGGTGGCGCAGGCCCACGCCCAGCTCGAGTCGGCGGCGGCGCGGCTGGCGGAGGCCGAGGCGGGGCTGCGCGACGCGGTCGATTCGGCCAACAAGAACCTCGAAGGGATGGGGCTAACGAAGAGCACCGGCAAGGGGCCGGACGCCCTGACCCTGCTGGTGATCCGGCCGCTGGAGGCGGTGGCGTCGGTGCAGGCGCTGGCGCAGGCCTACGCCGACTACTACGGCGCCATCGGCGACTATAACCGGGCGCAGTTCCGCCTCTACCGGGCGCTGGGCGCGCCGGCCCAGGCGGCCGCCTGCGAGCTGGAGAAGGCGGCCCCTCAATAGCTGAATTAGGCGATCTGCACCTTGCCGCGGAACACCCGGGAGACGGTCCTCGTGCAGGCCAGCACTTCACGCGGCCGAAAGCTACGCCATCCCGCCCTGGTCGAGCACGTCGAACACCTCCCCCAAGAGGTCGAGGATCTCGTCGCCGGCGGAGGCCTTGCGGAAGCACTTGACGAAGCCGAGCCGTGCGGCCTCCGGCCGCAGCGAATCGCCGCCGACGGAGAGGACCATGACCGGGATGTCGGCCAGCGCCGGGTCGCCCAGCTGTTGGATGCGGAACGTCCAGCCGTCCATCGTCGGCATCGCCAGGTCGAGCAGGATGACGTCGGCCCGGCTGGTGCGCAGCTGCTGCAGCGCCTCGAGCCCGTTGGCGGCGGTGCGGACCGCGTGCCCGGCGGCCTCCATGACCAGCGCCAGGCCCTCGCGCGCCTGGGCGTCGTCGTCCACGATCAGGATCTGTTTCGGGGCGGTAGGACGGCTGTTCATCGGACCTCTCCGGATTCAGGGTGGGTTGTTGGGGGACGGCATCACCAGGCTCGCGGACTGCCGGCCGCGGCCACCGAGCGGAGGATGGCACCGATCCGGGCTTCGTCCGCCTGAGTGGACTGGGCCCCGAAGTAGCGGACGAACGGGCGCGGGAGCGCGACGCCGGTCAGCACCTCGGCCGGCAGCCATTCGCCGAAGATGCGCTCGTAGGCGCCCGGGGCGTTGGTCCGCATCTGGTCGCGGTCCAGCACGTAAGCCTCCGCGGGGGCGTTGCCGACGGCGGCGTACGGTTTGCAGGGCCCGAGCGGTTGGTAGCCGAGGATCTTGCAGTAGAAGTTGCGGTGCCGCGGGTTGACCGTGATGACCCAGGTGTCGCCGCCGCGGCTGACGTGGTGCTGCTTCATCACGCGGATCATGGTGACGAACACCTGGAGGAACTCGCGCTGGCCCAGGTCGCTGACGGCCAGGCTGGTGACCTCCGCCAGGTGCCGTCCCTGCCGCCGCAGGTCGGCGATCTCCGCCGCGTACAGCGCTTCCATCGGCAGACCGAGGAGGGTGTTGTCCGGCACCAGGCTGAAGGTGGCGAGGACACGCTCCCCCTCGCGGGCCACGAACAGGGTCGTGTCCGGCAGGGCGTGGTAGGGCGTGAAGCGGTACAGCTTCGTCGTCGCCGCCTCGTAGCCGCGCTTCTGGTAGTTGGCCCCCACCAACTCGAACGCCTGCTCCCACTCCTGCGGCTCCGAGGCGATCTTCACCACGACCTCGCGGCTGATCCCCGGGACCCGAATCGGTCGGGGGTCCGGCACGCGGGGGGACCTGGGGCGGGCGGGCTCGACCCGGGCGCGCTCGCGGCGGAGATGGGTGATCGCCCCATCGATAAGGAGACCCCCGGGCAGAGACAGGGAGAGCGACGCCATTGGCCTGGCTCCCAGCCACCGGGGAGGAGACCCGGCGCGCACGGCGAACGCCGGCACGCGGAGAGTCGTCCCGCGGCGAGCAAGGTGGTTAGAGGGATCCGAGTTCGTGTTCGAGGATAGCCTGCGGGTCAGGCGTCACCTGGAAGTGCAATCCCCGCGCCAACGCGCCGCGCCGACGTGGCCCAGTGGAAATGCGTGCCGGAAGCTGTTATGCATCTTGGTGTTACGACAGGAAAAATCCGGCGGACGTCCGAACCACACGGGACACCGGCGGCGGCCGCCGCCGAGTCCTTGGCCGCGCGATCAAAGGACGATCACGAACGCCGGCAGAGAAAAGGAGAAGGGGAGATGCGAAGTTGTCTAACCAGCCGCGCGGGCGGCGACTCCGCGCCGGTTCGCCCCCGCGCGGGCGGCGAGAGTCGGCCGGCTCCCCGCCTCGCTCGCCCCCGGCCGCCAGGTGCGCCCGCGCGCATACCACAGCCGCGTCCTGCGCAGCCAGGTCGCCGGAAGCGTCAGCAGGTCGAGGGGGTACATGGCGGTAGCCCAGTTCCCGGTCAGCGAGGGGGCGGCAACGTCGCACATTGCGGCGACACTCTAACCGGTCCCCGGTGAGACTGCGATGAATCCACCATGAGACGATGATGAGAACGCCAGCCATGGTCTCAGCGGGGGCAGCACTCGCGGACGGCGGCCAGGACGTCGTCCGCCCGCAACGGCTTCTTCAGGCAACGGCCGGCCCCCAGGCCGGAGGCCACCTTGAACAGCGACTCGTCCGTGGCGGACAGGACCACGACCGGGATGGCCGCCGTCGCGGGGTCTTCCGCCCTCAGCCGGAGGAACTCCCAGCCGTCCATCACCGGCATCGTCAGGTCGAGCAGGATGAGGTCCGGGTGCCACCAGCGCAGGCGCAGCAGCGCTTCCTCGCCGTCTTCCGCGACCTGGACCTCGTGGCCTTCCTTCCGCAACAGGGCGGCGAGCATGCCGCTGCTGAACGGGCTGTCATCGACCACGAGCACCCGCCTGGCCGGGTGTCGGTCCTGCACGGGCATGAGAGGGAACCTCCATCCGGGAGTTTGCCGCACGAAGGAAGATTGTGCAAAAGGCGCGCCGCCAGTTTACTGTAGAACACACTTCGCGCGTGCGGCGGGTCGCCGCCTGTGGTATGAATGCCCTCACGATAACTCCCCGCGTTCCGTCTTCGAGAGGACACTGGCCATGAACGTGTTTCTCAACCTCGCCCTGTCCGCGGCGCTGGCGGTGCCGGCGGCCGACAAGCCGAAGATGCCCGAGATCACCAAGCCGGTGATGTTCAACACGGCCGAGGCCGACAAGCTCCTCGCCGCCTTGCAGGTGTTCCCGCCGGACAACCCGTGGAACGAGGACATCTCTAAACTCCCCGTTCATGCCAAGTCGAAGAAGATGATCGCCGGCATCGGGGCCGACAAGAAGCTGGCCTACAACCTCGACATGGGCTTCATCCTGGTGCCGCCGGACCAGAAGAAGGTGGCGGTCAAGCTCGTCGCCTACCCCGACGAATCGGACAAGGGCCCTTACCCGGTCCCGGACACCGCCCCCATCGAGAACTGGCCACTGGACGGGCGCAAGCTCGAGGCCGCCCAGAAGGCCAAGGAGGAGGGCGACCGGCACGTCCTGGTGGTCGATCCGGTCAAGCGCATGCTGTACGAGTTCTACCAGGGGCGCAAGACCGGCGACGACTGGCAGGCGGCGTGCGAAGCGACGTTCGACCTCAAGAGCAACAAGCTGCGGCCCGACGGCTGGACTTCGTCGGACGCGGCGGGGCTGCCGATCTTCCCGGCCGTCATCCGCTTCGACGAGTGCGAGCGCGGCCTGGTCGAGCACGCCATGCGCTTCACGGTGCGGCGGACGCGCAAGGCTTACGTCTACCCGGCCACGCACCACGCCAGCCGGCTGACCGACGAGGACCTGCCGCGCATGGGCGAGCGCTTCCGGCTGCGAGAGGACTTCGACGTGTCGGGGTGTTCGCCGCACGTGCAGGCGATCCTGAAGGGGCTGAAGAAGTACGGCATGTTCATGGCGGACAACGGCGGCGACTGGCGGATTTCGGTGGCGCCGGACAGCCGCATCAAGGGGCTGGACGAGCTGCGCAAGCTCAAGGGGTCGGACTTCGAGGTGGTGCAGACGACCGGGCCGAACGAGGGACCAAGAAAGAAGCCGTGAGCGCCGCCGTCGTCCTTTGGGAGAATAAGGGAGCGGGCCGCGTTCGCCGGCCCCAACTTAGCAGAGAGGTCGTGATGAGTGCCTTCGACGATTGCCTGAGCCGCGCCCTGGTGCTGCCGCCCGGGGAGCGGGCCGCCCTGGCGCAGCAGCTGATCCGCAGCCTCGACGCGGAGGAGCCGGGGTTCGACTGGGAGGAGGTCTGGGCCGCGGAGATCCAGCGGCGGAGCGACGAGATTCACTCGGGGAAGGCGGTGACGGTCGATGCGTATGAGGCCCTGGAACGCATCCGGCAGTCGCTGGCGGGTGGGCAAGCGCCATGAGCATTCGCATCCATCCGGATGCCCGGCACCGCTGCCGGGACCTTAACGGCAGCGAGCCGTGGGCCTGCTGCGAGTGCGACTGCACGGCGAAACTGGAGGCGAAGTTGGCCGGCCAGGGTCGGCCGTTACTCGACGTGCTGCGCGAGGCCGTCGCCGCGTAGCCGTCCGCTGACATTCCGGCGCACTTCCCGTACAACCCTGAGTGTCCGAATCGCGAACGCGGCCCTCTCTCGAAGGAGCGTCTCTCCATGCGCACAGCTCCTCTGGCGCTGATCCTGCCGTTGCTGATCTCCCTCAGTCCCGGTCCGGCCCGCGCCGCCGACTGGCAGCCGGCCAAGGGCCCCTTGATGACGAAGTGGGCCAAGGACGTTTCCCCCGACAAAGTTCATCCTGAGTATCCGCGCCCGCAGATGGTCCGCAAGGAATGGATGAACCTCAACGGCCTCTGGGAATTCGCCGCCGCGAAGGAGAAGGAGGAGCCGCCCCTCGCCAAAAAACTCGACGGCCGGATCCTGGTGCCGTTCCCGGTCGAGTCGGCGCTGTCCGGCGTCATGAAGCCGGCCGAGCGCGTCTGGTATCGCCGCACCTTCGACGTGAAGAAGGAGTGGGCCGACAGGCGCCTGCTGCTGCACTTCGGCGCCGTCAACTGGGAGGCGACTGTCTGGGTCAACGGCAAGAAGCTCGACACCCACCGCGGCGGCTACGACGGCTTTACCCTGGACATCACCGACGCCCTCAAGAAGGACGGGCCGCAGGAGATCGTCGTCGGCGTCTGGAACCCCATCGACGGCGGTACGCAGCCGCGCGGCAAGCAGGTCAAGAAGCCGGGCGGCATCTTCTACACCGCCAGCACCGGCATCTGGCAGACGGTGTGGCTCGAGCCGGTGCCGAAGGCGAGCATCGAATCGCTCACGATCGTCCCGGACCTGGATCATGGCAGGGTGGTCGTCACGGTTCACGGGCGCGGCACCGGGAAGGCTCACAAGGTGACGATCACCGTTTCGGCCCGGGAAGTCGATCCCGCCAACCGGCTGCACGTGCCACTCGAGGAACCCGTGGAAGTCGAGATCGGCCGGGTCTTGCCCTGGTCCCCGGAATCGCCGTTTCTCTACGACCTGACCGTGGACCTCGTGGACGATCAGAAGGGCACAGGAATCGATGCGGTGGCCGGCTACTGTGCCCTGCGCAAGATCGAAGTCAAGAAGGATGACAACGGCGTCACGCGGATGTTCCTCAACGGCAAGCCGTACTTCCAGGTCGGCCCGCTCGACCAGGGCTTCTGGCCCGACGGCCTGTACACCGACCCGACCGACGAGGCGCTGAAATACGACATCGAAATCACCAAGAAGCTCGGCTTTAACATGATCCGCAAACACGTCAAGGTGGAGCCGGAACGCTGGTACCACTGGTGCGACAAGCTCGGCGTCCTGGTCTGGCAGGACATGCCCAGCGGCGATGCGAGCGTCGCACCCGGCAAGGGCGAGATCAAGCGTACCGAGGCATCGACGAAGCAGTACGAACACGAACTGCTGCGGATGATCGACGGTCGCGGCAACCATCCGTGCGTCGTGATGTGGGTGCCGTTCAACGAGGGCTGGGGGCAGTTCGACACGGAGCGCATCGTCGCCCTGGTGAAGAAGCGCGACCCGTCGCGCCTGGTGGACTGCGCCAGCGGCTGGAACGATTTCCCGTGCGGCGACGTTCACGACCTCCACGCCTACCCCGGCCCCGGCTCGCCGGAGCCCGAGGAGAAGCGGGCCGCGGTGCTCGGCGAGTTTGGCGGCCTCGGCCTGAAGGTCGATGGCCACACCTGGGAGAACAAGACCTGGGGTTACCAGGGCGCGAAGGACAGCGCCGACCTGACGCGCAAGTACGAGCGACTGCTGCGGCGCGTCTGGGAGCTGAAGGACAAGCCGGGCCTGAGCGCCGCCGTCTACACGCAGACGACCGACGTGGAGACCGAGGCCAACGGCCTGTTGACCTACGACCGCGCCGTGGTGAAGGTGGACGCCGACCGCGTCGCCGCCGCCAACAAGGGCGACTTCTCGAAGGTGCCGGACCTGAAAGTGGTGGTTCCGACCTCGAAGGAGGAGGGGCAGAAGTGGCACTATACCACCGAGAAGCCGGCGGAGGGATGGCAGAAGGCGGACTTTGACGATAAGGATTGGAAGGAAGGCGTCGGCGGCTTCGGCACCAAGGGGACGCCGGGCGCGGTCGTCCGCACCGAGTGGAAGACCGAGGACATCTGGCTGAGGCGCGAGTTCACGATGCCGGAAGGGAAGTGGGACGACCTGCTGCTGCTGATCCACCACGACGAGGACGCGGAGGTCTACGTCAACGGCGTCCTGGCGCTGAAGGTGCCGGGCTACGTCGTCGATTATGAGGAGATGCCGATCAGCGCGGAGGCGCGGAAGGCGCTGAAGCCGGGCAAGAACGTGTTCGCGGTCCATTGCCACCAGACGAGCGGCGGGCAGTACATCGACGTGGGCATCGTGGAGGTGAAGGAGAAGAAGTGAGCAGAATGCCGCTTGCGGCTTCACACAGACAGGGCGCCGCGGGCCTCTCAGGGGAGGTAGATGCGCCCAGCGCCGCGAACGGCACCGATGTCCATCAAGTACTCCAGCAGTCGGACGGCGACGCGTTCCGCGTATTCGCGGCTCTCCTCGAACCGCGGCACGTTGGCGAGTGTGAACACCGGCAGGCTCGTCGGCGTGTGCTCCCTGCGAATGGTCGCCTCCAGGGAATCGTCGCCCTCCTGATTGCGGTTGGCCGTGAACAAGCGGATCTCGTGTTCCTGACAAGCGCGCCAGACGACGTCGTCTGGGGCATCCACGGGCAGCCCAAGCGTCGCAAACCTCTCTACTCGCATTTTGAGCTCGACCCAGAACTCTTGCCAGACGCCCCCCTCGATGAAGTCCACGAGGTCGTCGAACTGTCCTTCGATGTTATGATCGGCCATTATCCTGAGCATGGCTCTTTTTCGCCTCGTGCTTGCGCTTGTGTTCCTCGAAGAGCGGGGCGTATTTGGCGTGGATCGCGTCAAGCTTCGCCTGAAGTTCTGGCGGGTTCCCCCGCGCGTCGCGCTCCAGCATCTTCTGGTACTCAGCGCGCACCTCCGCCTCGTGGCCCTTGATGTACTCGATGGCGGCGATTACCTGGTCGGAACTGAGACGCAGCCGGGCGGCGATGCGCGTGTGATGCCAGCCCATCTCCAGGTAGTCCATGATGTCGTAGACCGTGATGCGCGTGCCGATGATCTCCGGCCCGCGGCCACGGTCGTGTATGCCGATCTGCATGACGATCCCCCATCGCTGATGGGCCAGGGCGACTCCCGATGATTATACCAGGCGACCAGGCGACCGGGACGGCAAGGCCGGGCAATAGTTTTCAGGCCGGGCAAGAACTCGTCTGAATGTTCGATCAGTAACGACAGCGGCACCGCTCCCCTCTTGATCGCAACGTTGGCCCGGTCGCCGTTGCGATCGGCCTCAAGCACCCACAAGCAAACCCTCCATCGACTCGTTCCCCCCCCCCGGCGCGACACGCCGCGGCACCACTCGCGGCGGGCCGCACTTTTCTGCCCTCACCAAAGCAAAACGGACAAACAGCCGCCCCCCGGAGGAATAATCACGCCCGCCGTCTGTCATTTCTGAACATCATGCCGGAGCATATTCTATGTTCAGGTGACGGGCTACCTCTCGGGGGACCGGAGGAGAATTGACACGGCGCCGGCGTCTCGTCTGCCAGGCGCTTCGGGAGAGACGTTACGATGCGCACCTGGCTCGCGAAACTCGCACGACGGTTCAGTGGGAACACGCGGGGGCAGCGCGGCCGTGAGCCGCGCCGGTGGCGCGCGCCGCTGAGCGTCCCTCTCGTCGAGTTGCTGGAAAACCGTCTGGCCCCAACCGTGAGTGCGTCGATCAGCGGCTCAACGATTACGTTCACCGGGCACGCCGCCGACGACAGTCTCCTGGTCAACGAGACCGGCGGCGGCAAGTTGACCTACGACCTGGCCTACGGCCTGGGCGGCCTCAGCGATCACGTGGTCACGACGGCCCTGGTGTGCAACAGTTCCCTGAACGTCATCGTCCATCTGCCCGGCTCGACGAGCACCCTGACTCTCGGCAACAGGTGGTCGTTCAACGAACAGCTCACCTATGACAGCGGGATCAGCGGCAACAACAACAACATCCTGGTTGGGCCAACACCCGTATCGTCCCTGCCCCAGAGCAACTCCTGGGTGCTCACCGGCTACGCGGCGGGGCAAATCAACTTCGACAAGGTCCTGTTCGCCAACGTCGGCACCGTGCAAGGCGGTGGGAACGATGAGGACCGGCTGAAAGGCGAGACTGTCGGCGGCACCTTCTCGGTGGACATCAGTTCCGGCACGCCCGTGGACACCTACAACGACGGCAGCGGCAACCCCGCCATCACGTTTGCGAACATGGGGACGCTAGTCGCCGGCGACGACACCAGCAACCGCACCAACACGTTTACACTCACCGGCAACAATTCCGACCCGCGGCCCGTGTTCAACCTCGTGGGTGGGCACGGGATCAACGTCTTCCAGATCGACGGCACTATCGACTTGAGCGGGGTCAACATCGACGGCGGCGCCTGCGACGACACCGGATTCGGCTCGGCTACCCTCGACTACAGCAACGCCGACCCGACCAACCTGGTGACCATCCAACTGCAGCAGGAGGACACCAGCGAGGGCCACGGCTACGACGGCACCCAGACGGACGCCGGCGGCCTCGCCTCGTTCCTGGCCATCGATCAGCTGATCGGCCACGCCAGCGCGGACGGACTGATCGGCCTGAATGATTCGTCCAGTACCTGGGCGGTCAATACCGAATCGACCTACAGCACGACCGACAGCAGTCTCACCTTCTCCGGCTTCACGTTCCTCCAGGGCGGCAGCCTGGGCAACACCTTCAACATCGACGGCTCCACGAGCGACGTCATCACGGGCGGGGCCGCCAGCGACACGCTCAACTTCGGCGCCTACGGCGCGGTGAGCGTCACCCTGACCGGGTCGGACATCGAGACCTTTCCCACCCCGAGCTACGGCTTTAGCGGCACGGCCACCGGGATCGCGAGTTTCGCCAACATCGACGACATCGTCGGCCACGCCGGCAGCACCCTCACCGGCGAGGTTGTGGCCAACAGCACCTGGGCCCTGGGCAGCGCGAACAGCTACAGCGACGGCAACGCGACCCTCGCCTTCTCGACCTTCGCCACGGTCAGCGACGCCTGCACTACCCTGGGCACTTTCACCATCGGCGCCGGCACCGACGTCACCAGCGCCAGCGGCAACGCCAACGCCAACGAGTTCGACGTCAACGGCAGCAACAGCAGCCTGACCCTCCACGGCGGCGCGGGGCCCGACACCCTCAGCTACGCCGGCTACGGGGCAGCCGTCGTCACCCTGGGCGCCTCGACCAGCGCCGGCTTCAGCAGCAGCAGCGCCAGTGGCCTGGCCGCCTTCAGCGGCATCGACACCCTGACCGGTCACGCCGGCAGCACCCTCCACGGCGCGGCCGCGACGGACAGCACCTGGATCCTGGGTGGCACCAACAGCTACAGCGACGGCAGCCACAGCCTGACCTTCTCCGCCTTCGCCACCCTCAGCGACGCCAGCAGCACCCTGGGCACCTTTACCATCGGCGGCGGCACCGACGTCACCAGCGCCACCGGCAACGCCACCGCCAACGAGTTCGACGTCAATGGCACCAACAGCAGCCTGACCCTCCACGGCGGCGCCGGCCCCGACACCCTCAGCTACGCCGGCTACGGCGCGGCCGTCGTCACCCTGGGCAGCTCGGACGGCACCGGCTTTAGCAGCAGCAGCGCCAGTGGCCTGGCCGCCTTCAGCGGCATCGACACCCTGGCCGGTCACGCCGGCAGCACC
>DATFNV010000104.1:0-9830 GCA_035266225.1 Gemmataceae bacterium | reverse complement strand
CACGTAGCCGCCGTGCGCCAGCCCGGCAGCCGGGGCGAAGCGGCTGCGCTCCAGCGTCGGCAGCGGCTGGCGCGTCAGGATCAGGGCGGTCGGCTTGTCCTTGAGCCGAACCGCGACCTTCCAGGCTTCCGCCACCTCGTTGGCATCCGCGGGGCGCAACACGATCAGGCCCGGGACGGCTCGCAGCGAGGCGAGCTGCTCGACCGGTTGGTGCGTCGGACCGTCCTCGCCGACGCCGATGGAGTCGTGCGTGAAGATGTAAACGACCGGCAGCTCCATCAGGGCGCTGAGCCGCATTGCCCCCCGGGCGTAGTCGCTGAAGATCAGGAACGTGGACCCGTAGGCGCGGACCTTGACCAGGGCCATCCCGTTGAGGACCGCGGCCATGGCGTGTTCGCGAATGCCGAAGTGCAGGTTGCGCCCGCCGGGACTGTCCGCGAGGAAGTCGCCGGCCCCGTCGAAGGTGAGCCGAGTCTTGGTCGAGGGCGCCAGGTCGGCCGAGCCGCCCATCAGCCAGGAGACGTTCTTGGCGAGGGCGTTGAGCACCTTACCGGAGGAATCCCGAGTCGCCAGCCCCTTGGCGTCCGCCGCGAAGGTGGGCAGGTCCTTGTCCCAGCCTTCCGGCAGCTGGCGGTGCTGCATGCGGTACAGCTGCTCCGCCAACTCGGGATACTTGGCCCGGTACTCACGCACCCGGTCGAACCAGGTTTCACGCAGCTCCTTGCCACGCTTGCCGATACCGTCCTGGAAGTGGTCGTACACACCATTTGGGACGTAGAACTTCGCGTCCTCCGGCCAGCCGTAAGCGCGCTTGGTCAAGCGCACTTCCTCCTCGCCCAGCGGCTCGCCGTGGGCGGCGCTGGTGTCCTGCTTGTGCGGGGCGCCGTAGGCGATGTGGCTGTCCACGATGATCAGCGTCGGCCGGTCGCGGGTGTCGAGGAAGGTGCGGAAGGCCCGCGCCAGCATCTCCTGATCGTTGGCGTCGCCGACGCGGGTGACGTTCCAGCCGTGGCCGATGAAGCGCGTCGCCACGTCGTCGCTGAAGGCCAGCGCGGTGTGCCCCTCGATGGTGATGTGGTTGTTGTCGTAGATCCAGCACAGGTTGGAGAGCTTCAGGTGGCCAGCCAGGGAAGCGGCCTCCGCCGAGATGCCTTCCATCATGCAGCCGTCGCCGCACAGGGCGTAGACGTTGAAGTCGATCAGGTCCTCGAACCCCGGCCGATTGAAGTGGGCGGCCATCCAGCGGCGGGCGACGGCCATGCCGACGCTGGTGGCCAGACCGTTGCCGAGCGGTCCGGTGGTGGTCTCGACGCCGCTGGTCCAGCGGTACTCCGGGTGGCCGGGGCAGCGGCTGTCCAGCTGCCGGAAGTGCTTGATCGCCTCCAGGGGCACTGACGGCTCGCCCAGGGCCTCGTAGTCCTTGCTGACCGCCTTCACCCCTGTCAGGTGCAGCAGCGAGTACAGCAGCATCGAGGCATGGCCGGCCGAGAGGACGAAGCGATCCCGGTTGGGCCAGATCGGATCCTGCGGGTCGAAGCGCAGGAACTGCTGCCACAGGCAGTACGCCACGGGCGCCAGCGCCATCGGCGTGCCCGGGTGCCCGGAGTTGGCCGCCTGGACGGCGTCCATCGCGAGCGTGCGGATCGTGTTGATGCACGCGAGATCGATGTTGTTGCTATCCGGCATGGCTTTGATCTCCTGAGTGGCGTGCCCCTCGGACTGAACGGTGGTTTGGCCCGATCGTGTTAGCATTGCGGTACGACACGAGCCCGATGCGCCAGGGAGGGGACCAGCCGCTCCCTCGCTGGCGCGTCTTGTGTACCGGCCCGTCCTTTAGAGGCTATTCGGAAAGCCGTCAGACGTAGCGACAAAGCCCTCGAATTCTCGGGTGTTTCGGTGCTCAGACGCCCTGTCTGGCCCCGTTACGAATAGCCTCTTCCAAGGAACGCCCGGCACCCCGTTTGGTGCTAACTCATGGTATTTCAACCCCTTGAAGCGTGAGACCGTAGGATTACAAGTCCGTTGCTCTACCGACTGAGCTACGCGTTCTAACTCCTTTTCCTGCCTACTATCCGTCATTTCACCGCGGCGTCGATTTCACCCTTTTGAGACCTCTACTGACACTCGACACCCGGTCGGGGAGTCAACAAGGCTCATCCTATCGCCCCCGCCGATGCTGACAACCTGAGACCGCCGCCGGCGAGGCCCGCTGACCGGCTAACCTGGATCGACGGGGGACCAGTTGGCTAACATGTCCGGGGAGAGGGAATTGTCACCCGGGCGGCGGACGGAGGGCCATCATGCACCTGGAGCACCGCGACGAGAAGCCCCGCGACGAGGGCGATGTCCTGCGACACCTCATCGACGCCAAGCGCATCGATGGGGCCGTCAAGGGGATCGTCAGGCAGGTCCTCGCTCGTGGGGAGCGCACCCTGTCCGAGAGACAGGAGCACGTGTTCCACACACAGGTCCGGGAGAAATACCTCCTGCGCGTGTGCGAACTGTGCGGGGACTTGATTCCGGTCCCGGAACTAATGGCGTCGTGGGACAACGGCAGCTACTGCGCCTCGTGCGCGGCCATCCTGGGGAAGGCGGGTGGGGCGTGAGCGAGGTGGAGCCGTCCCGTCGCCCGCGCCTGCCTCACACGAACAGCCGTCCTTCGTGCGGGTAGCGCGGGTGGCGGCCGATGGCCCGGTGATCGGCCGCCGGCCACGCCTGCGCCGCCCCGACAGCCGCTATCACCGCGTCGAGCGCGTCGCCGCCGCCGTTCCGCATCATCAGCCGGCGCTGTCCGTCATCGAAGTCCACCTGCCGCGCCAGCCCGTCGAGGATCAGGCGCCGCGTCCGAAGGCGCTTGCGCGTCAGCGGCCCGCCCTGCGGCTGCTTGTAGTTCTTGTGCGGCAGACCCAGGCGCTTCAGCGTCGAGGACGGACACGCCTCCACCAGCACGCGCCGCGCCGTCGCCAGACGCCGGTACTGGAACGGCAGGATGGCCGTGTGCCGCAGCAGCCGTAGCGGACCAAGCACGTCACGCATCCCAAAAAATGTTTGATAGATGATTCGGTAGTGGTAGCAGTCGAACGGCGTCTTCGCCTCGGCGTCGGTCTGGCGGCGGACGTGCATCGGCCCGCCCCGCGCTCGTGCCCGCCGCACACATTCGACGCCGGCCGCGTAAGCATCCTCGCCCCAGGCGCCGAGGAACTCGAGCTGCCGCGGCCACGGCGCCCCGGGGTCCATCACCTCGACGGGCAAGCCGAACGGAAAGTCGAGCGCCCACAGCGCCCCTTCCGAGGCCGCTATCAAGCCGACCAGGTATGCCAGGGCCGCCCCGCGCTCGGCCGTGCCGCACAGGCCCTCCAGGCTCGCCAACTCCGCCAGGCGGTAGCCCGGCCGGCGCCGCCGGACCGGTTCGATCCCGGCGACCCAGGTGTTGCGGCCCGCCTCCTTCGCCCCGCTGAAATCGACGCCGTAGATTGTCTCGAAGCTCACGAGCCGATACCTGCCCCCGGTGTGAATCAATGTTCAGATGCAACTGATTCAATCACATCGGCGCCGCGGCGAAAAGGGCAGCAGGAACGCAACGATTTGTAAGGGGCGGCAGCGGCGCCGTTGTAAAACATCCCTCCCCGACAGCCGTTCTCCCACCTGTGGGGCCACGTCCTTTTTTCGTTAGCCGTTGTCCGGCCGGGGCTTGAGACAACGCCCCGACGACCCCGCCCGATCCCGGCACCTGAGTTGCAGTGAATGCAATTCTCACGTCGATCTCAGCGCCGCCGCAGGAAGCGGCGGCTCGGGTGCGGACAAGGAGAGTTCATGAAGCGCTTCGCTCTCGTCGCGTCTGTCGTCACCGCCCTTCTTTCCGGCGTCCTGCTGACCCGCGCCGCCCGGCGAACCGACGCCGCCGTTCTGGCTTCGCCGAGCCCCGCGATCACCGCCGCCGAGGCCGCCCCCCTCACCGGCCCGGCCGGCTGGACCTACCGCCACACTCAGCCGAACCACTGGCGCGCCTGCATGCTCCAGCATTGACGGTTGGGAAACCGGTTGCGATCGTGGGCCGGGATTCCGATCCTGCCTGAAAAAGCGGCACGGTCGGAATCTCGCCTCACGTTTTCCAACCGCTTCATACCGCCCCTCGCGCGGGCGGCCGATGATGTTCTGCGGTGCGACATCGCAGCGCGTCGAGTGGGCACCACCCACCGTAGCACTCCGGTATTTGGGTGGCCGGTGCCGACCCGACTGGTTTTCCGATCCATTCCGACCCCATCACAGAGGAGGTGACCATGGGAGTCATTCCTGACCCGCGCCCAACCGCCTGTTTCGCCGTGTCACGGACGGCCGCCGACGAGCCCGACTGGGACGCCGAGTGGATCGACCTCGGCGGTGAAGGTTGAGGCGCCCGCCTTTGCCGTAGCGACAAGCTGCCAGCTTGTCGGGTCATTTCGACAAGCTGGCAGCTTGTCGCTACGGGGGTACGATCAACTCGCGCTCCGCCACGACGATCTCTTTATCGGGCCAGCGCTTCTCATCGGCGACCTGCTGCCAGAAGCGGCGGTACAGCAATCGCAGCCGCAGCCCTGTCGTCTCCCCCGGAAAGACGAATGTCAGCCGATCCGGCTGGCCCGGGGTCAATCGCGTGTCGGCGGCCTCGGGGTCGGCCTTCCAGAACGGGGCGGGGCTGTGGCCGTCGAAGTCCCTGAGCAGCTTGGCGTACAACTTCCCCGGCCGGCCCGCCAACCCCTTCCCGGCGACCGAGGACAGCACCGGCCCATCCCGCAGCGGCAACGGCCGTCCGTCCGCGGCGACGGCCTCCGCGACGAGAATCAGGTGCCGGTCGATGTACCCGGTCGGCAGTCGATGGCCGGCCCCGTCGGCTCGCACTTCCACCTCGGCGCGCACCGTCCCGCCGTCTCGCCGCGCCTCCCCGGAGAGGGACACGGCCGCGCGCAGCATCTCCGCCGGGCCGCCTGCGAAGAAGCGATGGTTGGCCAGGGTCAGCGCATCGCGCTCGATGCCGCCGTGGCCGGGGGCGATGTTCCTCATGCGGCCGGTCGGGGCCATGTGGCACGTCTGACACTGCTTGCCGGCGCGGCCGGCGGGGCTCGCCTGCCACTCGGAATACGTCGTGTAGACCGCCACGCCGAAGACGGTCCCCTCGTGACACGAGGCGCAGTAACGGCTGTCGCGGTACAGCGGCGCAAACGAGTCGTCGCCGCGGTCCACGTCGTCGAGCGGGCCGAAGAAGAGCTGCCCCTCGGCCGGGCGCAGCAGGTGCAGGTTGAAGCGGCCGTGCGACACGCCGAGCTGCCCGTCGCCGACCTCCTGGACCTTGTGGCAGTAGTCGCAGTGGACCCCCTCGGCGGCCACGCCCTTCGCGTTGCGCAGGTCGAGGTAGGCGCTGCCGTCAAAAGGCATCGTCGGAACGTGACACGAATTGCAGACGCCGGAGCCGTTGGGGTTGTCGCGGAGCAGCGACCAACCGGCGTCCGGCTTGCCGTCCCAGTCGCTGCCGTCGTAGAGGTTGCGGAACTGCTTGCCGGTGGCGGAGCGGGAATGGGCGCTGGCGGACCACTCGCGATAGATCTCCTCGTGACAGTTGCCGCAATTGTGCCGGCCGGCGCCGGGGGCCGAACTGACCCAACGGTACTCCTCGTTGTCCTTGTCAGGCAGCCGGGTCAGGGTGAGAGACAGCGGCGCTTCGTCGTCGGCCGTGCCCGCGATGAAGTACCCCACCTTCGCGGCGGTGACGCGCCCGGCCATCCCGGAACGCTGCGGCAGGCGAAAGGAACCGCCGGCGTCGGTGACGGTCGAGAGAGACGTGCCCTTGAAGCGGACGCAGGCGCCGGCGATGGGGCCGCCGTCCCGGACGATGCCGAGCAGGTCGCCGGGTCCTTCGCGGGCGCTCGGGGAGGAAGCATCGGGACCACGACCGCGGCCGAAGTGGAGCGCGACCGCGGCGAGTCCGGCCAGGACGGCGAGGAACGAGAACAGCGCCAGGCAGCGCGTGCGCGACATGGTGGTATGCTCCCGCCGGTCGGAAACCGCCTATTCTTCCCGCAGACAGCCAACTGCAATCGCCCACCATCTGGACCTTGCACCCTGGCACGCTCCGCGGGACACCCGGCTCCGCCTCCGGCGGCTGGTAAAGCAGTAAGGGGGCTCAGCGGAAAGTCCTTGCCGGGCGGAACACAACGACGTCGTTGCGGGCCGCCGGCCCGGTCCTGAATCGGCTGACGGAGCCCACGACCAGCGGAACGACGCCGAACGCGCCGCCGCGCAACGAACGACTACTTTTATTGTCTACTTTATCCTCTGGATGATCGTTTATAGTATCTATAAACTCTTCAAATCTGTTTTGGCACCATTCCCAGGCGTTGCCGTGCAGGTCGAACAGCCCCAGGTCGTTCGGCCGCAACGACCCCACCGGGCGCGACCGTGATCGAGAGTTGACGACGTACCAGGCGTACTTGCCCAGCAGGTCCTCCGCCTCCCCCATCGACCAGGCCGTCACGCTCCCCGCCCGACACGCCAACTCCCACTCCGCCTCCGTCGGCAGGCGATAGCCCAACAAGCTCAGGGCGTTGGCCTTCACCTTCATCCCTTCCGCGAACTCCCCCTTCTCGTTCGGCACGTAGCACCGCTGGTCCTCAGCAATTTCCTCCTTTTCGCTCAGCCAGTTACAGTAAGCCGCCGCGTCGTACCAACTGACCCTATTCATCGGGCAGTCCTCGGTCGGGGCATGCGGCTTGAAGTACGGGTGGTCCTTGCGGAAGCACCGGAACTCCGCCACCGTCACCTCCCGGGCCGCCAGCGCGAAGCGGCGCTCGACGCGCACCTTCACCCGCTTATCTTCCGTCTCGAACTCCCCAGGCGGCACGATCGCAAACGTCTGCCGCTGGCCGTTGACGTACCACCGCCGCTTCCCCGCCACCTCGCCCGTCGCCATCCCTTGGTCGATCTCCTCGACTTTCGCCTGCTGCCCCCACTGCCGCAGCAGCCAACCCGCCGCCCCGTGGGTCCCCGGGTCGGGATCGTCCCGGTACAGTTCCAGCAGCCGCGGCACCAGGGCCTCCCGCTCGGCCGGCGGCATGCGGTCCTGGTCGAACTCCCCCAGCGCCAGCAGCAACGCCCGCCGCGCCGACACGTTCGGCACCCGCTTCGGGCTCAAGCGGTCGATCACCGCTCGGGCCTCGACACCGCCCGGCCCCAGCCGGTCGATGAGGTAACTCCGCACGGTCGGGTCGGGGGCATGACGCAGCAGCGGCGCCACCTTCTCCCACCGCCCCAGCGCCGCCAGAGCCACCGCCGCGTTGGCCTGCCGCCGGGCCAGGGCCAGCCGCGCTTCCCCATCGGCCCCCGCGCCGGCCTTCTCCGCGAGGACCTTCTCCAAGGGGAGGAAGGCGTCGGGCACGCCGTCGCTGTAGCCGGCATAGACCCCGGTGATGAGGCGTCGGGCCTCCGCGCCGCGTCCTTCTTCCAGCAGCAGGGCGGCCAGCGGCGGGAGCAAGGACTGGCGCACCGGCCGCAGGGCCTCGGCCCATTTGCCAACCTCCAGGGCGTTCTCCGCCACCAGCCGCCCAGCCACGTCGCCGCTGACCTTGTCCCAGCGGCCGTCCACCGGCGCATAGGCGGCGAGCGCGCACGCCGCCCGCAGACGGCGGCCCGGGTCGGCCCCCCGACCCTCCAGCACCACCCACAGCGGCGGCCCCAGCGCGTCCCCGTGCGGGGCCAGTATTTCCCGGATGGCGCCGATCTCGTCCGGCCCGGCGGCCAGCAAGCGCTCGCGGAGGTAGTCCACCTGGCCGGGGTCGGACGACAGCAGGGCCAGGCTGGCGTGCAGCTGCTTGCGGGCGTCGCCGTCGGCCTCGGCCTTGGCATGCGCCTGGCTCAGCAGCGGGTCGGCCCAGCGGCGGTACGGTCCCAGGTCGCGGACGACCGCCGGCACGTCAGCCGTCTGGGCGGTCAGCAGCGTGTCCACCAGCGCCCGCGCCCGCAGCGTCCCATGAGTCCACCAGCCGCCGAACACCAGGAGGGCCAGGACAAGCGCGAGCAGGGTGCCGCGGACGGCGTGATAGCGGCCGGCGCGGCGCATCATCTTTTGTTGCGGCGGGGTCCAGTCCTTCCGCCGCGTCAGTAGCCGGATGCTGACCCACTGGGGCAATGAGGGTAGCTGCCGGCTCTCCGGCCGGGCGCCCCAGACGGCCGCCCGGTCCGCCAGCAGCAGTTCGGCCCGGCCCCGCCGCGTCTCCTTCTGCTTGCGCGTCAGCCAGTCTCGCAGCGAGTGAACGAGGTAATCGTGGGTCAGCTGGTAGTATTTCTCGCCCGCCTGGGCCTGGAACGGGGACTCGTCGGCCCCCTCCTCCCCTTCCGGGTCGGTCGGCGTGATGAGTCGGAGTTCGCCGTCGAGAATGCGGAGCAGATCGTCAAACTCCTTCGGCCGGCTGACGCAGCCCGATGTGGCCAGCAACTCGGCGTGGGACCGCATGTGCCCCTTGATGTCGCTGCCGCCTTCGGGCAACAGGGCCTTGAGGACGGCGCGGGCGGCCTTCTGATGCAGCCGATGCTTGGGGTTCGCCGTTGGAGAGGAGAAGGCTTCTTCCAGGAAAGTGACACCAACACCCTCCGTGCCGCCCACGTCTTTCAAGGTGCCGGGCGTCCAAGGCTTGCCCTTCATCATCTCGGCAAACAAGGCCAGCCGGACACAGATGACCTTGCCTTCCTGGGCCAATTCTGACACGGCCTGTTCGACAAACGCCTCGTGCTCCTTGTTGAGTTCGCCCGCATGTTCCGGCAACGTACCAAAGGCACGGCCAAAGGCGATCAACACCTTCTTTGCATGTCGTAGGTCGAAGAGGTCGGCGGCGGCCGTATTCCGACCGGGCACGAGGTCGATTTCCAGTTCCCGCAGGAACCGGGTCGTCGCCATCCAGAAGTCGTCCCGCACCATCACCACGCACTGCACCCGCCCACCGTCACATTGCCGCAGCGCTTGCACCAGTTCGATGTTCTCCTCGTCCTTGCGGGCGTGCAGCCATTGCTCGAACTGGTCCAGGGCGATCAACACCTTCTTGCCTGCCGGAATGCCTTGCCCCCGGCGCAGGGCGGCCAGCGTCTCCTTCAGGCCCAGGTTGGCGGGCAGGGCCGGACACCGTTTCCGCAAGCCGTTCAGCAAGCGCGTTTCCGTGTCCTGCGCCGTAGCCTCGACGTAAACGGCGATCACGTCGTCAGACAGCCGGGGCAACAGGCCCGCCTTGACCAGCGACGACTTGCCACAACCCGACGGGCCGTAAATCAGCCCCACGGCGAAGGTGTTGTCGGGGTCCGTTTCCTCGATACGAGTTTTCCAGAAGCGAATGCTGTCCGGCAGCCCTTCGCGGTCCCGGGGGCCGGGCAACAGCTCCAGGAAGAAGTCGGCGTCCTGGGCGTCGAACGAGCGCAGGCCCTTGGGAACGATCTTGACTACTGTGTTGTCGGAAGGCGGGGCGGTCGGCGTGGGCAGCTCGGTCGCCGCTTGCGGCTTAGCGCTCGCCCCTGGTAACGCGAGCGCTAAGCCACAAGCGGCGTTCTGATCGCCAAGGAAGTGTCGCAGGTCGTCGGCCAGATCCTGCGCCGTCGTGTACCTTTCGGAGCTGCGCTTCGCCAGGGCCTTGAGGCAAATCCGTTCCAGCTCCTTCGGGACGGTGGTGTCCCACTGCCGCGGCGGGCGCGGCTCGTGCGTGGCGATCTGCTCCAGCAGTTCCTCCCGCGAGTCCCCCTGAAACGGCCGGCGTCCGCTGAGCAACTCGTAGAAGACCACGCCCAGGCTGAAGACGTCGGTGCGGCCGTCCACGCGG
>DATFNV010000103.1:0-32634 GCA_035266225.1 Gemmataceae bacterium | reverse complement strand
AAGACGGGAGGGCGCGCACAGGGAGAAATTTAGGATCTGAGGGGGGGGGTATTAGGCATCATCGGGATGTTCCTTGAGAGAGGTTACCCCTACGAAAGAGCATTATTGGCAACCCGACGGCTCGAAGTCAAGCGCAGATCCGACCCCCGCTAGAGTATTTTTCAATCTTCATATTTCAACTGGACGGTATCTTTCGCCAGGAGTTGACGCGTCGTCAGGCCGCCGGGGCGCATCTTTCAAGACCGGGATGATTGGGGTTACACGTCCGGGGCTTGCAGGGGTTAGGGATTCGGCAGGCGGAGCCTGCCCTACGCCGTCGTCGGCCGATTCGTAGGGCAGGCTCCGCCTGCCGACCGTGCGCCGCGTCTGAAGCATGCCAGCCGAGGCAGCCCGCCAGTTCACCCCAGGCGAAGAGGAGCACCGCCAGTGCCTCGGACTCCGGCCACGCGGGATCCCGTTCCCGCCCCCGGCACGATCTGCTATCTTGACGCGAGAGGACAGAACCGTTCCCCCTAGTTGCAGAAGAAGTCGCGCATGGCACTCGATCCTTACGCCTCCTGCCCGTGCGGCAGCGGCAAGAAATTCAAGTGGTGCTGCCAGCCCATTCACGTCCAGATCGACCGGGCCTTCCAGCAGGACGCCCAGGGGCAGCACGAGGTCGCCCTGCGCCTCATGGACGAGGTGATCGCCGAGTACCCGGCCAACCCCGAGGCCTGGGGCCGCAAGGCCCAGCTCCTTTACCAGACCGGGCAGGTCGAGGACGCCGAAACCGCCCTCCAGAAGGCGTTCGAGATCTCGCCGAAATACGCCTTCGGCCATCTGCTGCGCGGCATGTTCCGCTACCAGGAAGGAGAGATCCCCGGGGCACTGCTGCTGTTCCGCAAGGCCGCCGACTACTACGACCCCGAGGCGCACGAGTTGGTGGCCCAGGTCTACGGCTTCATCGCCGACTGCGAGATGCGCCTCAACCGTCCCGTGGCTGCCCGGGCGGCGCTGCGCATCGTGCTGCGGAACCAGCCGACCGACGTGGAGACGCGCGAGCAGGTCGAGGCCATCTTCGGCGACAAGGGCCGGCTGCCGGCCGCCGCCCGCAAGGACTACGCGGTCCGCTCGCCCGCTCCGTCGCTGGCCGGCGGCCGCCGCGCCGCCTGGGACCGCGCCCTGGCCGGCCTGGACAACGCCCGCCTGGCCGACGCCGTCCGCGCCTTCGACGAGCTGTCCAAGGCCGACCCGAACGACGCCGCCGCGCTTTACAACCTGGGCCTCGCCCGGGCCTGGGTCGGCGACAATCCCGCCTCGCTGGAGGCGCTGGACCGCTACGTCACCCTGGAGACGGACGAGGTGAGGGCCGGCGAGGCCTGGGCGCTGGGCGAGGTGCTGCGCTGCGCCTACGGCATGGACGAGCAGTCCGACCATCACGAGTATTCCGTCAATTACCAGCTCCGCGAGGCGCGGCCGATGCAGGCCCTGGTCCAGGAGTGGGGTCGCGGCCGCCGGCTGATCCCGCTCAACACCGCAGAGCAGGAGGGGGTCTTCAGCGCCCTGGTCCTGGAAGCGTCGCCGATGATCAGTGCCACCCCCGGCCTGACCGAAGGGGGGCCGCTCGCCTCTTACCTGCTCATCGCCGAGGGCGTCGTCCGCCTGTGGGGGCCGGTGCGCGAGCGCTTTGAAAAGGTGCGCGCCGAGTTGGAGCAGAAGGCGGGGTCGGGCCTGTCCGGGGGTCACGGCCGCATCGGCCGCCCCGGCTTCGCCGACGTCGTCACCGAGGCGCTGGTCTTCCCGGTCGGCCTTAGCGACCAGGGCGAGGTCCGGCGGCGCATCGACACGGCGGCGCAGCAGTTCTTTGAAGGGACGTGGCTGCGGCGGCCGCTGAGGTCGCTGGGCGGCGTCTCCCCCATCGACGCCGCCGGGCACGCGGTGCTGCGCCGCAAGGTGCGCGGCGTGATCCAGTTCCTGGAGGACTGCGCCGCCGGCGGGGCGCTACACGAGTACGACTTCGACCGCCTCCGCCGCAAGCTCGGTCTGGCGACGGGCACCCCTGCCGCGGCCGCCAGCGCCGGCCCCCCGGACGTCACCGCCCTGGGGGCTCCCGAGCTGGCGGGGCTCGCCGTGGAAACCCTGTCCGACGAGCAGCTCCAGCAGGCTCTGCAGACGGCGCAGCGGCTCGACGCCCACGAGATCGGCACCCGCTTCGCGCGGGCGCTGGTGGCGCGGCCGCCGGCCGGCGGGGCCGCCGACCGCTACGCGCATTTCTCGTACCTCATTGAGCGCGCCTTGGCGGCCGGGAACACCGACGAGGCGCTGGACACGATCAACGAGGGCGAGAAGGCCGACTGCGAACAGAACGAGGGCCGGCGGCGCAACGACTACGAGCTGCGCCGCGGCAAGCTGCACGCCCGGCGCGGCGAGGCCGACGCGGCTCACGACGTTTTCGACCGGCTGATCCAGCGCGACCCGACGAATATGCAGACCCGTGCCGCGGCAGCGGAGGCGATGCTGACGCTGCGCCAGGGGAAGCGGGCCCTGCGCTTCGCCGAAGAGGGGTTGGCCCAGGCGCGGAAGCAGAACGACCGCGATTCGGAAGGGCACCTGATGGAACTGGCGGCGGCAGCCCGGAAGCAAGGGGCGTGACCGCCGCTTGCGGCTTCGATTTATCGTTTCGCGCTCGCGCCGTGGCGCGAGCGCGAAACGATAAATCGAAGCCGCAAGCGACCTTAGACTTTCGCCTTCAGCAGCTCCAGGTGATCGAACTGGCCGGCGAGGACGACCTTGCTGTCGCAGCCGAGCCAACGGTCGAGGAGCGTCGCGTACACCCGGCGGAAGTCGGTGTGGAACTTCACGTCGCCGCTCACGAGGTCTTCATTCCTCAGGCTCGGGTGCGCGTTCACCGGGCCGCCCTTGACCGCCGGCCCGGCCACGAACAGGCACGACCCGGAGCCGTGGTCGGTCCCCTTGCTGCCGTTCTCGTTGACGCGACGGCCGAACTCCGAGAACGTCATCGCCAGCACGCGCTTGTCGTGTCCCTGCGGCCGCAGCGTGTCGAAGAAGCCGGTGAGGGAGTCGGCCAGCTGCTGCAACAGCTGCTGATGCATCGCGGCCTGGTTGGCGTGCGTGTCGAAGCCGTCGAGGTTGACGTAGAAGACGCGGGTGCCGAAGCCCTTCTGGATCAGCCCGGCGACCAATTGCAGCTTCGACGCCAGGTTGCCGACCCCAGGGAAGCGACCGGGCACGCCGGGCGCCTGAAGCACCTCCTGAACCTGGTCCAGGGTCGTGTAGGTTTGCGCCTGCCGGCGGCGGACGAACTGCAGCAGGTCGTCGCTCCCCTCTTCCGGCTTCGCCACCTCCTCCAGCAGCTTGCGCCGCGCCTTGTGATGAGCGGCGTCGCCGGGGCCGAGGTCCAGGCGGTAGGCGCGCTGGTCGTTGATGCTGACCACCGCCCCGGGCGCCCCTTGCAGGGCCAGCGGCAGGTCCTTCTGGCCGACCTGCATGATGGGGACGTTGCCGCGCTTGTCGGTCAGGTCGGTGGCACCGCGGGCGATCCAACCGCTGCGCGTCTTGCGCTTCGGGTCGGCCGACTGCCAGATGTCCATCGACTCGAAGTGCGAGCGGTCGGGGTTGGGATAGCCGACGCCCTGCACGATGGCCAACTCGCCCCGCTGGATCATCGGGCCGAGGCTGCGCATGCCCGGGTTGAGGCCGATCACCTCGTTGACCTTGACGACCTGGTCCTTGTTGAGGCGCAGCGTGGGACGAGCTTTCTGGTAGTTGTCGTCGGCGTAGGGGACGACGGTGTTGAGGCCGTCGTTGCCGCCACTCAACTCGATGACGACGAGGACCGTGTCCTTGCCGGCCTCGGCGGCGCGGGCGGTGTTGGCCAGGAACTGCGGCACCGCCGGCGCCAGCGCCAGCAGCGAGGCGCCTTGCAGCGAACGGGTCAGAAACTGTCGGCGAGTGAACATGGGAACCCTCCGATTGCAGATTGCAGATTGCAGATTGCAGATTGACATCCAATCTGCAATCTGCAATCTGCAATCTGCAATTATGCCAATTGGTACTCCGGCATGCACATGATGGTGTGGGCGGCCTCGCGAACGCGGCGGTCGAGCGACTTGTCCTTCGGCTTACCCTGGGCGACGAAGGCGACGAGCTTCGTCCGCGCCGGCGCCGGCGCGTCTCCTTGCAGGAACAGGTCGAGCAGGAAATCGACCACCTTCGCCGGCTCGGTCAGTTTCGCCTGCCGGACGAGGTCGGCGGGATCATACACCGCCGGCGGCGCGGGGCCCTCCGGCACCTCGGGCGGCGGCGGCGCGGGTGTCCCCGGGGGCGGCGGCACCGGCACGGACGTGTTGAACGACCCATCGTCGTACACCTCCTCGGCGATGCGGCCGAAGGCCACGTGCTGAGCGAAGTTGTTGCGTGCCAGCACGGTCGAAGTGTTCAGCCACGCCTTGCCGTGCGGCCAGCCCTTGACGTTGGGCGGGGTGAACAGTTCCTGCCCCATCGCCGCCATGCGGTTGACCAGCGGCCCCGGCGGCAGGCGCACCGTCTCCTGATCCTCGGTCGGATGTACCACGGCCCGCGCCGCCCCCAGGACGAACTCGACCGGGGATTTCAGGCGTTGCCGGTAGGCGTAGTCGGAGAAGAAGTGCCGCGAGCGC
The DNA here is from genome assembly GCA_035266225.1 of Gemmataceae bacterium. Classification (GTDB taxonomy): domain Bacteria; phylum Planctomycetota; class Planctomycetia; order Gemmatales; family Gemmataceae; genus DATFNV01. Next base: position 27,976 of record DATFNV010000103.1, on the reverse strand, counting down.
AACATCGTCTTCATCAGGGCGGCGACGTCGTAATCGTTCTTGCGGAACGACTCGGCTAGCGGCTCCAGGAGGGCGGCGGGCGGCTCGTGCGGCTCGCTGATGAAGTAGCGGTACAGCTTGCGCACCAGGAAGCGCGCCGCCTGCGGCTGGTCGAGCAGGATGCGCACCACGTCGTCGCCGTTCCACTTGCCGCTTTGGCCGAGGACGGTCTTGGGGCCGTCGTCGTGCTCCCTGGCGTTGAACTCGTAGGCGTCGCCGCTGTCGCTGGTGTGCCAGCCGGTAAAGGCGCGGGCCGCCTCCTTGATATCCTGCTCGGTGTAGTTGCCGACGCCGAGGCTGAACAACTCCATGATTTCGCGGGCGTAGTTCTCGTTCGGCTGGCCCTTGACGTTGGCGTTGTTGTCCAGCCAGACGATCATCGCCGGGTCGCGGCTGACCTCCAGCAGGAACGGCCGGAACTTGCCCAGCGCGTGCCGGCGCAGCAGCTTGTTCTGGGCGTACATCAGCGTCGGCCGGACCACCTTGGCGATGCTGGTGGCGAAGTGGTTGTGCCAGAAGACGGTCATCTTCTCGCGCAGCGGGTGGGCGGTGTGGATCATGCAGTAGCACCACCAGCCGCGCAGCCCCTCGGGCTTGTCGTCGCTGACCATCTTGTCGCCGACGGTCAGGAGCAACTGCTCGCGCGCCTCGGCTCCCTCCTCGCCGTCGAGCAGGCGGGTCAAGGTGGCTTCCAACCCCTTCTCGACGGCGGCTCGCATCTCGCTCAGGTTGGCGCTGAAGCCGGCGCGACGGAAGAGGTGGCCGGCCCATTTGAGGTTGAACGGGTCCCTGGCGCCCGGCTCCCAGGGCTGCCATGCCCGGGCGGGGTCTACCTTGTCGATGGGCGGCGGTGCGGTCGGCGGCATGAGGTGTCCTTCTCCGAAAGATCACGGTGCGAACCGAGGGCGACAGGAGCTGCACTATCGATTATGGTCAGGGGGGGCCGCAAACGCCAAGGAAAAAGTTGCTGGCGAGCGCCTCCCCCAGCCACTAGAATGCCCGCACTTCCCGCCGTCAGGCCATCCCCGAGGGACCCACATGGACCGCCGCCAGTTCCTGCAAGCCGGCCTCGCCGTGGCCGGCACCGCTGCGCTTGCCGCCGCCGACACGAAAAAGGAGGCCGCTGTGCCGATCGTCGATACCCACCAGCACCTCTGGGACCTCAAGAAATTCAAGCTCCCTTGGGTCAAGGAAGGCTCGCCGCTCGCCAGGACCTTCGACCTCGACGACTACCGCAAGGCGACGGAGGGGCTGAACGTCGTCAAGACGGTCTACATGGAAGTGGACGTGGACCCGTCGCAGCAGGACGCCGAGGCCGATTACGTCATCGGCCTGTGCAAGGACTTCGAGAAGACGAAGATGGCCGGCGCCGTCATTTCCGGCCGGCCGGCGTCGGACGGGTTCAAGAAGTACGTCAGCCGCTTCAAGGGCAGCAAGCAGATCAAAGGCATTCGCCAGGTGCTGCACAACGAGGCCAACAAGGCCGGCTACTGCCTGCAGCCGGCGTTCGTCAAGGGCATCCAGCTGCTCGGGGACCTCGGTCTGAGCTTCGACCTGTGCCTGCGCCCCGGCGAATTGCTCGACGCGGCCCGGCTGATCGACGAGTGTCCCGGCACGCGCTTCATCCTCGATCACTGCGGCAACGCCAACGTGCAAGCGAAGGACCGCACGCAGTGGCAAAAAGACATCGGCGAGGTGGCCAAGCGCAAGAACGTCGTGTGCAAGGTGTCCGGGATCGTCGCTTCCGCGAAGCCGGGCGCCTGGAGCGCCGACGACCTGGCGCCGATCGTCAAGCACGTGCAGGAGGTGTTCGGCCCCGACCGGGTGATGTTCGGCGGCGACTGGCCGGTCTGCACCCTGGCCGCGAGCTACAAGCAGTGGGTCGAGGCGCTGAAGACGATCGTGAAGGAGCGCAAGGAGGAGGAGCAGAAGAAGCTGTTCCACGACAACGCGGTGAAGTTCTACGGACTCGCATGAGGGATGCCACGGGCTTGCCCCGTGGAGTTTCACGTTCGTCGCTACAAGGAGGAGAGAAATAAAAATATATTTTTCTCGCTCCTCTTGTAGCTGCAAACCTAACGAACCACGGGACAAGCCCGTGGGATTCCGCCACAAGGAGACGCATCGATGATTCGACGACTGCTGTTCGCCGCCGCGGCGCTGGCGCTGCTCGTGCCGGCTGCCCGCGCCGACGTGAAGCTGCACCCGCTGTTCTCCGACGGCATGGTACTGCAACAGGGCAAAGAGTGTCCCATCTGGGGCACCGCCGACCCGGGTGAAAAGATCACGGTCACCTTCGCGGGTACAGCCCGCATTGAGTCCGAGTGCGAGGCCGACAAGGAAGGTCGCTGGAAGAGTGATTTCCCCCTCGGCGTCGTAAAGGTAAAGGCGCTGGACAACGGAACCTACACCCTGACCATCAAGGGCAAGAACACCGTCACCATCAAGGACGTCTACGTCGGCGAGGTCTGGATCGCCAGCGGCCAGTCGAACATGGAGCAGGCGATCAACTCCACCACCAACGCCGACGAGGCGAAGAAGAACGCCGGCAACGCGAAGTTGCGGCTGTTCACCGTGGAACGCATCGCCGCCGACAAGCCGCAGGACACTATCCCCGTCATCGACAAGCCGGGCCAGCAGATCAAGGGCAAGTGGATCGAGTCCGGCCCCGAGACCATCGGCAGCTTCTCGGCCGTCGCCTACTACTTCGGCCGCGACCTTCAGAAAGCCCTCGACGTGCCGGTCGGCATCATCCACACCTCGTGGGGCGGCACCGCCTCGGAGGAGTGGACCAGCATGAAGGTGCTCGACGCACACCCCGAGCACAAGGGGAAGCATCCGCGCCAGGCGAAACTCTACAACGGTATGATCGCCCCGCTCATCCCCTACGCGATCAAGGGCGCCATCTGGTACCAGGGCGAGTCCAACGCCAACCGGGCCGAGTTGTACAAGACCGGCTTCCCGCTCATGATCCAGAACTGGCGCGACGACTGGAAGCAAGGCGATTTCCCCTTCCTGTTCGTGCAGCTGGCGCCGTTCATGAAGATCGAGAAGGAGCCGACCGACACCGCCTGGGCGCGGTTGCGCGAGGCCCAGCTCCAAACCACTACGAAAGCAAAGCACACCGCGATGGCGGTCATCACCGACGTCGGCGACGAGACGGACATCCATCCAAAGAGGAAGGAGCCGGTCGGCCATCGGCTGGCGCTTGCCGCGGACGCCATCGCCTACGGCAAGAAGATCGAGTACAGCGGCCCGGTCTTCGACAAGATGACGGTCGATGGCAACAACGCCGTGCTGACCTTCAAGCACGTTGGCGGCGGGCTGGAGGCCAAGGACGGGCCGCTGACCGGCTTCACCATCGCGGGTGAGGACAAGATGTTCCACAACGCCGAGGCGGAGATCAAGGGCGACACGGTCGTCGTCTCGTGCAAGGACGTCGAGAAGCCGGCAGCGGTGCGTTTCGGCTGGGCGAACTACCCGGTCGTGAACCTGTGGAACAAGGCCGGCCTGCCCGCCTCGCCGTTCCGCACCGACGACTTCCCGATGATTACCAAGGCGAAGTAGTAGCGTCCCTCTTGTTTAGCGGCGGGTCGCAGACCCGCGCGGGTCTGCGACCCGCCGCTAAACATCTCTAACCCCACGGACCCCCATGCGCCGCTGCACCCTGCTCGCCGCCCTGTTCCCTCTTTTCCTGCCCATCGGCGCCCGCGCCGCCGGGCAGGAATTCCAGGTGACCGTCTCCGCCGGCAAGGCGGATCGCAGCAACACGCCGGTCTGCGTCCCACTGTCTCTCTCCAAGGACCTCGCGAACGTAGGGTACTTGCCGATCTACACTCCCGACGGCAAGCTGCTGATCGGCCAACTCACGTCCCCTGGGTTGCTGACCCAGTCGGTCGAGCCGGGCAAAGACGAGGTCCGCCGCGACCTGCACTTCATCCTGCCCGCCCTGAAGGCCAACGAGTCTGTCACCCTGGACGTGAAAATCGGTCCCGGGACCACCGCGCGATTCAAGGTCTTCTCCTGGCACGACACGCCCGGCCAATTCACCGAGCTGCGCTACGACGTTCGCCACAAGCAGGAGGTTGGCAGCAATGGGGACGAGCAACGGCCGGTGCTGCGCTACGTGTACCACGCCTTCGACGACTCCACCAAGGAGAAGCGCGAGGAGACCTTCAAGGTCTATCACCACCTGTTCGACCCGGCCGGCAAGGAGATCATCACCAAGGGGCCGGGCGGCCTGTACACGCACCACCGCGGCCTCTTCTATGGGTTCAAGGCCACCTACGAAGAAGCGGACGGCACGAAGGTGACCGCCGATACCTGGCACTGTCCACCTCCCTCCGGCGATCCGAAGAAGCCGAGCCTGGAGGCCCACCTGGCGCACGAGAAGATCGTGTCGAGCGACGTCGGTACTGTCCTGGGCCGGCACCGCGTGCAGATCGGCTGGCACGGCCGCAACAAGGAGCGCTTCGCCGTCGAGGAGCGTGAGCTGACCGTCTACAACGTGCCGGGCGGCCAACTCGTCGAGTTTGCCTCGAAGCTGACGCCGGTGAAGGGGAAGGTGAAGCTGGACGGCGACCCGCAGCACGCCGGCTTCCATTTCCGCGCCGTCAACGAGGTCGCCGTCGCCGCCAAGGCCAAGAAGTCCGGCACGTACTTCCTGCGGCCCGACGGCAAGGGCGAGCCGGACAGCGAGCGCAACTGGCCGGATGACAAGAAGATGGTCAACCTGCCGTGGAACGCCATGAGCTTCGTGGTCGGCGACAAGCGCTACACGGCCGCCTACCTCGATCGGCCGACTAACCCGAAGGAGGCCCGCTACAGCGAGCGCACCTACGGCCGCTTCGGCTCCTACTTCGTCGCCGAGTGCGACGAGAAGAAGCCGCTGACCGTGGCTTACCGCCTTTGGCTCCAGGAAGGGGAGATGACGGAGGACGGGGTCCAGGCGCGGAGCGCGGACTTCGTCAACCCGCCGGCGGTGACGGTGAAGTGAAGCGAAAGAGGCCCCCGGGGGAATCCCGTGGGCCTTTTCTGATACAAGAGCGGGGTCAGGCATACCGGGAGGACCGACCATGCCCTTGCTGGATCACTTTCATCCACCCCTGAAAGATCGCCGTCATTGGCAGGGCTTTCACAACCGTTGGGCGGCCGCCATCGCGGATGCCTTGAACAGCGACTTGCTTCCGCAAGACTACTTCGCCGAGTTTGAGGTACACCTCGGGCAGCACGTCGAGATTGACGTCGCGACCTTCGAGGGGCGTGCGTCCGGCCCCACGGAAGGGAACGGGAACGGCGGAACGGTCCTGGCCACGCGCACCTGGGCGCCACCGGTCGCCTTGAGCGCCATCCCCGCAGTTTTCCCGGATATTTTCGAGGTGCGCGTCTTCAGCGAAAGCGGCGGGGCCACGCTTGTCGCCGCCGTGGAGTTGGCGAGCCCGGCCAACAAGGATCGCCCCGAAGCGCGCCGGACCTTCGCCGCGAAGTGCGCCGCCTACCTTCAGAGAGGGATTGGCCTGGTCATCGTGGACTTCGTGACGGAGCGCCGCGCCAATCTGCACAACGAGCTGGTGGACCTGCTCGGCCCCGGCGAAGCGTTTCGATTCCCCCACGACTCGCTCCTGTACACGACCGCTTATCACCCCGTCCGCCGGGACGACCGGGAGGAAATCGATTGGTGGGCTCAGCCGCTGGTCGTGGGGCAGCCCATGCCGACGATTCCGCTGCCGGTGCGCGGCCTGGCCATCCTTCCCCTCGACCTCGAGGCCGCATACACGGATGCGCGCCGGCTGAGCCGCCTGGGCTGAGCCTACCCATTCCACCGACCGGGAGACTCCGTCACTCCTCGCGGTGCCGCCGGTGAACAGCAGCCACGGGAACAGCAAGAGGAAGCGACTGCCGGCCGGGCGCAGGAACTCCAGGTAGAAAATGCCGCCCCACGTGGTCCGATCTCCGCGCTCATTCGCTCCGGCTATCCTCCACCGGGAAGTTCCGGAAGACGACCTCGTCGTCGGGCGACTCCTTGACGAATTCGACCCAGGCCATCACCAGGCGCTGGACCTTCGTCAGGTGGGCCAGGTCGGCGCGCGGGTCGAAGATGGGCGTCATCACGTCGCCGATCATCGCCTTCTGCCGGTCGTAGGGCGAATCGCTGGCGAAGACGCGCGTCCAGATTTTACCGTCGCGGATGCCGGTGCGCAAGTAGAAGTAGAGGGCGTGTGATAGGGTGTAGCGCAGCAGGACCCCTTCGGGGAGCTGCAGGCCGCGGCAGCGCGGGTCCGAGTTGGTGAAGTGCAGGAGGTGGTTCCGCGTGACTTCGTAGGCAATTTCGTCCTCCCCCGCGGGCTGGTCGGCTGGGTCCATGTGCATCACTCCGTGTCGTGTCCGGGGGGCGGACGTCTTCCGGCGGCGCCGGCTGACCCCCCAGGTTAACACAGGACGAGACGCCCGCAAAGCCCTCATCCGCGCACCGGGTGGCGTGCATTCTGCAATTACCACCGCCTCCGACTTGACCAGAAACTGCTCAGCCCGCGAAATTCTCGGGTCGCGAGCCCATTGCAACCGATACTATCGCTACCTTGATGCACCCCGTCCGCGGCAGGCACCGGACAGTCGCCCCGGCCGTGTACCACGACTCTCCGCCGATCGGCCCGGGAACCCGTCCCCGACGCCCAGGAGGTCCGAGCTTATGTCGTTTCCCAGGTTTCTCCCAGCGTTGGCCCTGCTCCTGCTGGCCGGGTGTGTCTACCACATCCGCGAGCAGGCGGACGCGGTTCAGTGCGACCTTTCCATGAAGCCGTACGACCTGCCGCCGCCGGGCCAGGTCGAGCCGCCGCCACCGATCCCGGGTCCGGAGAAAGCACCGGCACCGTCGCCCGGTCCCACCGACGAGAATCAAGGGGACGCCGCGCTGTCAGCCGCGACGGATGTGCAGACAACCGCCTTCATGGAGGCCGCCCAGGCGGACCAGCCGGGCATCACGGCGAAGGGTGCGGCCCGGTTCAAGATTCCCTCGGACGTCCCCGGCAGCGAGACGCCGGCACTCGATTTCACCAAGCCGAAACCCGGGGGGAAGCCCGGGGAGAGAGAGCCGATGACGCCCGCGGAGAGAAAGGCGACCATCGATAAACTGTACCCGCCACTGACACCCCTGCCGGAGCCGCCGGCCGCGCAGCCCGGGCCGGCAGGGCAGCCGTACACCCTCGCCCAACTCCACCAGATAGCCGCCAAGTATAGCCCGGCCCTCAAGGAGGCCATTTCGGACGTGGACGCCGCCCGCGGCAACATGATTGCGGCTCGGGCTTACCCCAACCCCACCCTTACCTACTCGCAAAGCCCGTCGTCCAGCGGCCTCAGCTCGACCATCCTGGGCCTGTCCATCTCCCAGACCATCAAGACGGGTGGCAAGCTCAAGCTGCAAGAGGCGTCGGCCCAGGAGGCTTTGGAGAACGCCCAGTTGGCCCTGAAGCGGGCCCGCAGCGACCTGTCCACGGCGGTCCGCAACGCCTACTTCGGCGTGCTGGTCGCCCGGGAGACGGTGCGCGTCAACCGGGCCGTAGCCGTGCTGACCGACGAGGTGTACCGGGTCCAGGTGGACCTGGCCGCCCAGCTGGCCGCCACTTACGAGCCCTCGGTGTTGCGCGCTCAGGCCGACATTGCCCGGCTGGCCTACGAGCAGTCGATCAAGAACTACACCTACGCCTGGAGCCAGCTCGTGGCGACGATCGGCCTGCGCGAGCCCGACATGCCCCTGAGCGAGGTGGCGGGCCCGATCGATGCTTTCGTGCCCGTCTACGATTACGAGAAAGTCAAGGCCCACGTCTTGACCCACCATACCGACGTGCTGACCGCCCGCCACACAATCGAGCAGGCCAGGTACAACCTCAAACTGCAGCAGATTACGCCGTGGTATCAGGACCTGAGCGTGGCGGTGGGTGTGTCGAAGGACTTCACGCTCCCCCCGGGCACTTTCGCGCCCACTGTCGCCGTCGGCATGCCGCTGTCGGTGTGGGACCAGAACAAAGGCAACGTCATCGCCTCAGAGGCGGCGCTGGTGCGGGCGCTGGAAGAGCCGCACCGGGTTGAGATGAACCTGAGCAACACGCTGGCGACAAACTTCATCGGCTACAGGAACAACCTGCTCGCCCTGGAGAAGTACCGGGACCGCATCCTGCGCGACCAGGTGCGCGCTTACCGCGGCGTGTTCGAGCGGCGCTACCTGGGCGGCGCCGAGGTGAGGACGCCGGTGGCCTTCGCCGACGTGGTGACGGCGCAGCAGGCGCTGACGTCGAGCGTCTCAACCTACCTGGGCATCCTCGGGTCGCTGTGGTCGTCGGTGGTCAGCGTGGCCGACCTGCTGCAGACAGACGACCTCTTCCAGCTGGCGCATCCGGAAGAACTGCCGCCGATCCCGGACCTGGAGCATCTGTTGCCGCTGCCGTGTGGACATGAGTGCCCGGTCGCGGGGCCCCCGGGCGCGGGGTGTGCGTGCCCGGTGCCGGCTGGCCCGTTGGCGATTGACCCCCGGATGGGAGGGACCCGGCCATGACACAGCGACTTTCTGGTTCCGTCCCGTGGATGGGGAATCTGTCCGGCAGAAGCCAAGTGAAGGAGTCAATCATGGTCCGTTCGGCCCGGATGCTGCTGCTCGCGCTCGCCCTGGGTGGGACCGTTGCGACCGCCGCCCGGGCGCAAACACCGCCGCCCCCCCAGCCGGTGGCGCCTCTCGATGCGACGGCGACCACTGCACCGCCTCCCCAGATGCCAGGTCCGCCGCCGCTTGCGGGAGCGCCCGCGCCGACCTTCGATCCGGCCCCCTTGCCCGGTCCCTACTTCGTGGTGGACCCGCTGCTCGATCGGCCGCCGCTGCTTCAGCCCGGCTGGTTCGCCGACCTGGACATCGGCGGCGTCATCCCGCACGTCAAGAACCATCTGAACGGCCCGGTGCAGCTCGGCTTCATCGGCCCGACGCAGGACATCACGGTGCCCACACCTGATACGGTGGCCCTGCACAGCGCGGGTCTGGACTGGACGGTCTTCCCCCGCATCGAGGCCGGCTACCGGCTGCCCTCGGGCTTCGGGGGAGTCGCCCTGTCTTACCGCTTTCTGGACACCGAGGGGAACGGCACAGCCGCTGGGATGGACGGCGTGGCGGCCCTGCACAGCCGTCTGGACCTGCAGGAGATCGGGCTGGACTACACCAGCGACGAGACCTCGCTGTGGCCGAACTGGGACATGAAATGGGCGGTTGGCCTGCGGATGCTCTGGGTGTACTTCGATTCGCGGGCCGACGAGTCGCCGCAGCTGGCCGCGGCCGGCAGCACGGTCTTCGAGCAGCAGGAGAGCAACTGGTACGCGGGCTTCGGGCCCCACCTGGGGCTGGAGCTGGACCGACAGATCGCCTGCACGGGGCTGTCCTTCGTCCTGCGGGCGGACGGCGCCATCTACCTGGGGCGGCTGCAACAGCGGTTTTCGGAGGCGTCCACGGCTCTGGCAGCCAACGGCGCCCCGCTGATCGGAGTGACGCGTGAGGGTGTGTCGCAGGGAGTGCCGGTCCTGGGAGGCTTCGTCGGCTTCCGCTGGCAGCCGACGCAATGGAAAGGCGCGGAGTTCTACCTCGGCTACCAGTACGAGCACTGGTGGGACATCGCCAGGAACAACGAAACGATCTCGTTCGGGGAGCTGAACGTGCAGGGCATCTTCGTCCGGGCCGGGTTCAACTTCTGATTGGCGGGACGACGGGGACAGCGTCCGCGGCCGAGGTGTGTGCCACGCGGGTGAGTTGTGTGCCACGCCTGGCACACAACTTTCTTGCCGCTACCCCTTGTGCTGCTTGCTCTTGCGCCGCGCACACGAGTTGTGTGCCACCGTGCCAAGGGGAGTGGGGGTGGCACAGACACCCGGCGCGGAGACACGTTCCCGACGGTGCCGGGCCCCGCAACTGCTGCTAGCACCAAACGATACAATCGGGGTTTTCCGTGAACTTCCGGGTGCGACACAAGCCCGACGCGCCAGCGAGGGTTCGACGGCACTCCCTCGCTTGCGCGTCGGGCTTGCGTCGCCTCCCATGTGTTACAAACAACCCACCGCGCACCGTTTGGTGCTAGCGCACGGCGAGGACGAGCAGGTCGGCGAACTGCGTCGGCTGGAGGCTGGTGTACTCGGTCTGCCGCACTTTCAGGTAACTCCACGGGACGCCGGTCAGCAGCGTCGCGTTCTCGCACCACAGGTGCGCGGCCCGGTCCTTGAAGGCGACGTTCACGTCCTCCAGCCCCTTCGTCTCGATCAGGTAGTGCGCCCCGCCGTCGATGACGGCCACGAAGTCGGGCTCGTAGAAGCGCAGGTTGCCAACGGCGTCGGTGTACTCGATGACGAAGCCGAACTGCTCGGGCAGCTTGACGAAGCGCTCCACGTCGGCGGAGTCGCGCAGGAGGCGGGCGAACTCCTTCTCGAACTCGTTGGCGCAGGGCACCAGATTGAAGACGCAGTTGGGCGCGGCCAGCGTCGGCCGCGACCACGGGAACTTCGGCATCTCCGACAGGCGGCGGCCGGCGTTCACCAGCAGCGGCTCCAACTCCTCGACAAGCACCTTGCGCAGCTCCTGCACGAACGTCTTCACCGTGACGTACTGGGCAACGTTGCTGCCGATGGCCTTCACCATCTGAGGCGTGTCCAGGGCGACGGGGCCGCCGAACGCCTTCGTCTGGAGGAACTCGCGGACCTTCGGCACCAGGGCGGCGAACTGCGACGGCAGCTTCACGTCCTGGGCGATACGCCGGGCGTAGTAGCCGATCACTTCCTCCGCGGTCTGCGGGGCCGGGATGGTGTAGTCGCGCTCGATCACCCGCTGGAGGGTGAGCAGGTCGTAACCTTCGTAGCGGAAATCCTGGGCCGCCTTGTCGTCCTCCTTGCGCGGCAGCACCGGGCAGCGGAAAGACGGGACGTCGAGGGCGGCGATTTCCTCGGCCAGCGACTTCTTGCGCTGCAGGATCGGGCTCAACTGCGGCAGCGCGATGTCCTTGTCGAGCTTGTCGGCGGAGGGTTCGATGGTCGTGATGACGACCTTGTCCTTGCCGAGGTCGAAGGTGTCGAGCTGGATGTCCTCTTCCCGTTCGAGCTGCTCGACGAACTCGATGAAGCGCCGGTTGCCGATGACGTCCACGCGCTCGGTGTAGCCGGCGGGGTGGTCGCGGAACATCAGGCGCAGGCCGCGGCCGACGGTCTGCTCGGGCAGGATGTTCGCCTTGGCGGTGAAAGGGCGCAGGCCGACGATGACGGTGACGCTCTGCACGTCCCAGCCCTCGCGGAGCATGACGACGCTGACGATGCAGTTGACGGGGCTGCTGCCGGCGTCCACGTCGCGGGCCACGGCGCGGGCTCTGTCCAGGTCCCTGGTGGCGACGTCGCCCTGGCGGTTGGTGTGGATGATGAGCAGCTTGTCGGCGCCGAACTCGGCGGGGTACTTGCGCTGCAGCCAGTCGCCCACGTCGTCGGCCTCGGCGGTGTCGTTCATCATGACGAACAGCAGCGGCTTGCGGCCGAGCGGGGCCAGGCCGTCGCGGTACTCCTTCCAGCGCTCGACGCCGGCCGCGAGATAGGCCTGGTAGCGGGTGCTGGCGATCTCGGACTTCTGCTCCTGGATGCCCTTGGCCAGCCCCTTGAGCGGGCGCTTGACGATGTTGTCGAGGATGGCCTGCTTGAGCGGGTAGTCGTAGACGGTCCACGAGAAGAGCTGGCCCTTGGTGTGGCGCGGCGTGGCGGTGAAGTCGAGCTGGGCGGCCAGCCCGCCGGGTGCCTCGGAGTGGAGGCGGCGGATCATCTTGTTCCACTCGCTCTCTTCGTCGTGGGTGTGGTGGGCCTCGTCGTTGAGGACGACGACGGGTCCGCCGCGGGCGACGAGGCGCGGGACGAAGTCCTCTACCTCGGAGGTGCGAGCCGGCGGCCGCGGGCCGAGGACGGCGGTCATCTCGTCCGGCTCTTCGCTCTCGGCCCCGGCCCGGTCGTAGAGCTGCTGCACGTTGGTGACGTACAGCGCCCCCAGGGAGCCGGCCCGTTCGGCCTCGCCGCGCGTATAGCACTGGAGGTCCCAGAAGATGCGCAGCTCGTTGGGGATGACGGGATCGGCGACGAAGATGCGGCCGCCGGCGAAGTCGGTGCGCAGGCGCTCGAAGACGATGACGTTGGGGGCGAGGAGCAGGAAGCTCCTGGCGTAGTCGTCGCGGGCCTCGGCGACGGCGTTGAGGTACTGCCAGGCGACGGCGAGGGCGATCACCTTGGTCTTGCCGCTGCCGGTGGCCATCTTGACGCAGTAGCGGGCAAAGTCGTCGTACTGAAGGAGCCGCAAGTCCTGGCGCCGGGCGTAGGTCTCGATCAGGTCCTTCTGGCGGCGGACCTTGGCGACCTCGAACAGGTAGACGAGGGTTTCGACGGCCTGGCGCTGGGAGTAGTGGTAGGCGAACTTGCGGCCGTTGGCCAGGCGGTGGTCGGTGAGGAACCAGTGGTTGAGGAGGCGGCGGGTGGTGTCGGTGGCGCCGGGATAGCCGGCGGCGCGCCATTCGGCGACCTTGTCGCGGATGGCGGGCACGCAGGGAGCGGTGGTCGTCTTCGCGTCGAACAGCGGGGCGGATGTGGCGTCGGGCTTCTTCTTGCGGGGCATGGGCGGTCCTCCTTGTTCTGGTTTTCTGTGCCTGTCTCGGACGACCGGGGGTTGTAAGAGTCCTCTACCGGGTGGTAGAATTATCACTATCGTTAGCTAAACATTAGCTACGTTTTGGAACGGCGGTCTGCTACCGAGTGGTAGAGAGGTGGGCGATGCCGATCAAGTACCTCCGCGGGGTCTCTGTCAAGGCGCTTCCTCTGGGTAAGTTTTGGTCACTGCCTGCTGAGGTCGGCACGAGTGCGCCCTTGAACCCCGTGCGTCCGCCGCGCCGCTTCGAGTATCCCCATGAGATGACTTATACGGCGCCGGAACTCGTCATACCCCCGATGGAGCCGACGAACGACTCGCCTCTTGCCTTCCCGGTGATTCGACCCGCACGGAGCCAAAGGAGACCACGACCATGATTCCTTCGGACAGCCAGACACCGAAGCCCAGCCGTGAGGCAACCATTCCTCCCACCTTGGCCGAAGAAATCGAACAGGCCCTGGAGATGGTCCGGCGCGTCAAGAGGGCTCAGGATGCCCGTGTCAACAAGGAACTTCCGGAGACCTACGGCAACACCTACGTTGTGCCAAAACGGCTCATCTATCGGGTGACCCCGTTAACGGAGGGGCAAGGATAAGGTCTCCGTTTCGATCAGCTTGGCCGTTGGGCCGCCGATCTTCAGAAAGACTTCGCAGCGGACGTACAGTTCCCAAAGGACCTGCCAGAGTTCGCCGTCCTCCGGCAACTCCTCGACCTGCAGCGGGGGCACACAGTGCTGCTGAAGCTCCCGCGCCAGGATCAGCCGGCCGTGACTGATGTGCTCCTCGACGTTGCTCAAGAAGCCCACCACCTTGTCCGCCCACTCCTGGGCGAGATCGTTCTTGCTGAAGCGGGTGAAAACGAATTTACGCACCAGTTGCCGGGCAAATGTCATCAACTGCTCGCAGTGCGTCACGAACACCGGGTCAACCCCCGCGAGTTGCTGGAGGTAAACCGCGGGATTCTCGCTCCGGGCGATGGCGTCCTGGGCCTTCTGCTGGAGCAGGTCCCTGGTTCGGATGAACGTCCATGCCGAGACCCATTGAGGTTTGCCACTCACGATGATCTGAATTTGCGGGTCGATCGGGCCAAGCTCAGAGCAGTAGCCCATGAGGATAGCGTCGGCCCCCAGGGCGATCAAGGTGCCGGCGCTCTTGGCCATGTTCGGCACGATGACGCGGAACTCGAACCGGCAGTGACGGCGGCACATCTCGACAAACTTCTCCGCCGCATCGCCGGAACCGCCGGTCGTGTGCAGCAACAGGTCGAGGTTGTCCACTTGCCCCAGCGACGCCAGGGCATCGCCCAACGGTACGATGTCCGCCGAAGACAGCGAGCTGTTCGGATGCTCAACGTTCGCCACGTAGAGGAGCAAGCGGCGGTGCATTACCGTATCGTGCTTTTCAGCGCGCCTGATGAGTTCCTGGCGGCTGCGCCGGCCTTGTGACGCTTCCTCCAGCTCCTCCAGCACACGAGACAAGTACGTTTGCAGGTGTTCCTGCTTCGGTTTGGCTTTGCTCATGGCTCTTCACTTCACCTTCACCTTCACCGTCTTCGTCGTGTCGTTGCCCAGGATGTCGATCACCTTGACCACCACGCGGTACTCGCCCGGCTCGGCGTAGGTGTGCGCCGCGCTCAGCGGCAGCTTCGGCTCCTTGCGGGTGCGGAACGCCTGCCACTGGTTGTGGAAGGCGTCGCCCTTGTTGTCCCAGTCCACCGCCCAGTAGTCGATCCACTGCGACCAGTGCTTGACCGCCTGCCGTACCTCCTCCGGCACGTCGTCGGGCGGGATGACGAAGTCGGCGAGCGTGAGCGTGGCTTCGCGCCCCTTGGTCTTCACGCCGACGCCGAGGGCGGCCAGCTCGAAGAACTTCACGTCGCCCTGCTCGACGGCCCGCTTGTCCATCACGTCGCGGGGGATGCGCTTGAAGTTCATGCGAATGTTGGCGTCGGCGGCCTCCTGGCGAGCGACCTCGTTCAACTCGAAGGCGAAGTCCCAGCCGAGCAGGTCCACGCCGTTGGTGGTCGGCGCGCCGACGCTGGTGCCGATGGCCTTCTTGAATTCGGCGGCGATGTTCTTCACGTCGCCGACGCTGACCGGCGCTTCGACGCTGCCGACGTGGACCAGCCGGCCGCCCTTGGTGCCGTGCAGCCAGGTGTAGCCGTTGAGCGGCGTCGCCCCGTACAGCTTGAGGATGAACTCGACGTAGGCCCGCTGCACCGCGGCCGCCTTCTGGGAGCCGTCCGGGCCAGTGCCGGCGAACTCGCCGGTCTGCCAGAGTTGCCGCTCGTACTTGCCGAGGTTCTGGACGACGAAGGGCTTCACGCCGGAGACTCGCAGGAGGCGCTTGCGCGTCGTGTGGATGGCGAAGCGGCCGAGGTCGCAGGCGATCCAGCGGCGGTTCAGCTTCTCGGCGACGGCGGCCGTGGTGCCGCTGCCGCAGAAGCAATCGAGGAGGAGGTCGCCTTCGTTCGAGGAAGTGTTGATGATCCGGTCGAGCAGGCATTCGGGTTTCTGAGTCGGATAGCCTAGCCGCTCAAGTGCCTGCGCCTGTATTGGTTTTACGTCATCCCATAAGGAATCAATTGGGGTCCCTTCCATCTCATCAAGATACCTTTTCTGAGATGCGAGTCCGGTCGAGGAGTAATGAATCAGACCCTTCCGGTCCGCCTCCTCCATGCGATCCCGAGTCCACCGCCAGACCCGCTTGTGCCCTTTCCACTCATAGGTGAGGTTTGGCCGATCCGGATTCGGGTTTGTTAAGTCGCTCAGCCGGTATCTTCGTCCCGTTTCGGGGTCAACGTACTTGTAGAATGCCTTCACATATTCGGGATCGTGTTCTCGGAACGCGCGGTTCCAGGTGTAGCGCGCCGACTTAGCGTAGTAGAGGATTACGTCGTGGTTGGTCGGATACGCTGTGAAGGCCAATCCCTTTGCGTTCGTCCTCTTCCAGATGATCTCCGCCAGGAAGTGCTCCATTCCAAAGACTTCGTCCAGAACCACTTTCGCGTAATGGCCCACATGCCAATCGAGATGCACATAAATACTGCCGTCCTCTGCCAACAACTCGTGCAGCAGCACGACGGCCTCGTAGAACCACTGCAAGTAAGAATCGAGGCCACGGCCCCAGGTGTCGCGGTACGCCTTCTGCTCGATCAGGCTTGGCTGCTTGGTGAAGGCCAGGCCTGACTCGTCCTCGTCGTCGGCGTCGGGGACGGCGGCGGTGAAGGAGAAATCGGCGCCGGTGTCGAAGGGCGGGTCGATGTAGATGAGGTTGACCTTGCCGGCGAACTCGGGCAGCAGCGACGGCAGGACGTATTTCTTGTCGCCCCAGACGAGGCGGTTGCGCCAGGGCTGTTGCTGGGCGGCGAACTGGAAGAGGTTGCGGTCGCGCTCCTGGGCGGACTCGTTGACGGTTTCGACCGTCTGGAACGGCAAGGCGACGCGCAGCGGGGAGACGCGCTTGCCGTCGGCGCCGTACTTGCCATCCCAGATCAATTCGGTGCGAACGGGCATCGGCGGCGGTCCTTCGTGGGCCGGGGCGAAGGCGGCTTGTGAACGTGCGATCATCATAGCGAAGAATGGCCCGAGTGTCACGAAAAATCCAGGACAACTGCGGCACGAGAAGGTGAACCCGGTGAAGGCGAACGAGCGGCGAAAAACCCACTTTTGCCGAGTCAAGAGGAGTGGAGTTGCACGCAGACACGGAGTTTCGCCGGGAACCGCAAGGGAGCGCGTCGGCCGCGCTCCCCAGCGGGTCCCGGCTTAACTCAGGCGCCGCCACGCTGCTTCATGGCCTCCTCGAAGCGTCGTGTGATCTCCTCGGGCGCCATGTCTTCCTTGTGGGTCGCGATGGTCCAGACGTGTCCGAACGGGTCGGCGAAGGTGCCGGAGCGGTCGCCATAGAATTGGTCCTTCACCGGTCGCAACACCGTCGCCCCGGCGGCCACGGCACGGCGGGACAGCGCGTCCACGTCTTCGACGTAGAGCATGATGTGGACCGGCGAGCCGCCGTAGGACTCCGGACCGCGCGCCCCCATCTCCAACACCTCGTCGGCGAGCATGATCGCCGAATCGCCGATCGTGATCTCCGCGTGCCCGACCCAGCCGGCGGGGTCGGCCAGGCGCATCCGCTCGGTGGCGCCGAACGCCTTCTTGTAGAAGTCGATGGCGCCGGCCGCCCCCTTGACGATCAGGTACGGGGTCACCGTGTGGTAGCCGTCGGGGATCGCTTTGACCGCCATGTCGATGCTCCTTGGAATGGGATTGACGCCGCGATCAGGTGCCGTGCGGGCGGCTCGGAGCGGCGTCGGGTCCGAGCGCCTCCAACAAGGGTTGCAAATAGGCCTGGTAGCGCTTCCAGCGGCCGACGGAGGTGCGGTACAGCGGTTGGCGCACCTGCAGGGCGCTGGCCGTCCGCACGGGTCGCTGCGTCTCGTTGAAGCGCAGGCAGCGCTCGTCCCAGTCCAGGCCGCAGAAGTCGAGCAAGCGCCGGCTGACCGCCTCCTGGTCGGCCGTCAGCTCCTCGTAGCGCAGCTCGAAGACCGGCAGCGGCAGCACCCGCGCCCAGTGGGCCATCAGGCGCTCGTACTCCCGGTAGTAGTGCCCCAGGTGCCCCAGGTCCAGGGCGAACGGCAGCGGGTCCGCAAAGTTCTGGAAATAGCAGGAGAGGCAGGTATCGATCGGGTCGCGCCGGCAGTGGACGACCCGCGCCCGCGGGAACAGCGCCGCAATCAGTCCCAGGTACAGGAAATTGAGAGGCGATTTATCGATCACGCGAACCGCCCCGCCCCCCAGCTGGCGCAGCCGCCGCAGGTACGCCTCGACCACGTCCCGCGCCGTCGCCTCATCGAGGCGGGCCAGGCATTCCGGATAGTCCTCGGTCCCGCCGAGGCGCTGGGGTAAGGTGCCGGCGAGCTGGCCGACGTCGCGCAGCTCGCCGGCGCCGTGGACGCGCGGGTGGCTGGCGAGGATCTGCTCGGCGAGGCTGGTGCCGGAGCGCATCATGCCGACGACGAAGACCGGCAACTCGCTGTCCGATCCGAACGGGCGCACGCGCTCGAACCAGGCCGGCGTGAAGGCGGCGATCAACCGATCCACGACGCGGCGCTGCCCTTCCGGGTCGTAGACCTGGCCGCAGCGGCGGTCGATCTCCTGCCGCAGCTCGTTGGCACGGCGACAGTGGGCGAACGCGTCGTCGTAGGCCCCGGATTTGTCGAGCAGCTGGGCCAGGGCGAAATTCAGCCGGCAAAGGTCGTCGATGGGGAGGTCCTGGCGGCCCGCGATTTCCCGGATCCGCTGGACCTCCTCGGCGGGGAAACGGTAGGCGCCGACGGCGGCCAACTCGCTCAGGAGATAAATCGCCTGCGAATCGTTCGGAGCGAAGCGCAGGGTTTCGCGAAACTCGGCCACCGCCTCCTCGGCCCGACCCTGGGCGTGCAGGGCGTAGCCCAGGTTGTTCCGGGCCGGGGCGTAGGCGGGATTGAGGCGCACCGCTTCGCGGAAGCAGCGCATCGCCTCGTCGAGCTGGTTCAGCTCCCGCCGGGCGACGCCCAGGTTGGTGTGCGCTTCGACATAGGTGGGGTTGAGCCGGATCGCTTCCTGCAGGTGGCGGACCGCCGGCCCGACCTGGCCGCCGGCGAGCAGCATCAGGCCGAGGTCGTGGTGGAGTTGGTCGTTGTTCGGGTCGAGGCGCAGCATTTCCTGCAGGCGGGCGAGCACTTCGGGGAGTTTCCCCGGCGGTTGCGGGGTGGAAGTCAGTTCGCGCAGGTGGCGCGGGGCGTCGGCGTGTTTGGGGTTGAGGCGGACGGCCTCGCGGAAGGCGGCGACGGCCTCGGCGAGCTGACCCTTGCGGCGCAGGGCGACGCCCAGGTTGGACCAGGCATCCGCCAGGTTGGGGTTGAAGCGCAGGGCCTCGCGGCAGTGCCCCTCGGCTTCGACGAGCAGCCCGGCGGCGAGGTAGACGGCGCCCAGGTTGCTGTGGAAGACGGGGTGCGGGCCGTGGACGGCCAGGGCCTGGTTGATGAGGTCGATGGCCTCGCGGTGTCGGCCGGCCTGGTACAGCGCCACGCCGAGCAGGTGCAGGGCGTGGGGGTGGCGCGGCGACTCCTGAAGGACGTCTCGGTAGAGGGCTTCCGCCTCATTCCGGCGACCTGCCTCGTGGTGCTGGACGGCCAGCGCCAGGCGCTGGGGAATCGTGAGCATGACGGCGGCCTCTCGATTCGGCCTCGCGGCGCAGCCGATCGCGCCTCGACCGATGGATTGTGGCCGGCGTCGGTGGACCGAGTCAAGGACAGTAGTACAGTACCGCGCTGGTCCGCAAAGGATCAATTCATCACTTTTTCCGAGCTTTTTCCAGGACATCGGCCACGCGCACGGCCGCCCCCTTGGTGCGCTTGCTTTCGTGAGCGGCTTCCATGAACGCGAAGATCTCCAGCGTTTCCTCGGCGGAGACGGGGGCCGCCCCGCCCTTGAAGAACTTGGCCATCTCGATGGCGATGCCCTCGTAGCCCATGTACTTGTCGTTGGTGGGGACCACCCCCTTGACCGGCACACCGTGACCGTAGATCCCCGCGACCGACACGCCCTTGTCGCCGAACACGGTGGCGCTGTACTTGACCGCCCCCTTCTTGATGCCGCGGTAGGTGCCGACCCGGCCGTCGTCCCAGGTACCGGTGATCGCTTCGGCGTACTCCGTCGAGGTGCAGCTGACGGAGACGCAGCCCCGTCCCATGATCGTGTACAAGGCTTCGATGCTGTGGACCGCGTGCCAGTAGAGGTCCGCGTGGTGCGGCTCGGTCGGGCAGCCGCCGTAGATGTCGCAACCGAGCACCCGGCCGACTTCGGGGTGGTTGCGCATGCCGATGAACCCCGGACTGAAGCGATGCTGCGAGCTGGTCCAGCAGGGCGTCTTGGTCTGCTCGGCCAGGCGCACGATCGCGACGGCGTCACCCAGCGAGGCGGCCAAGGGCCGGCCGATGTACAGCCGCTTGCCGGCCTTCAGCACCTGGGTGGCCTGCTCCAGGTGCTTGCGGCCGTCGAGGCTCATAATCATCACCGCGTCGCAGCCGCGGAGCAATTCCTCCACCGAGCCGACCAACTTCACGTCGAACTTGACGATCTCCGCCTTCCATTTCGGCAGGCTCTCGACGCTCTCGGCAATGTCGTCGCTGGCCGCCGCCGGGAACGCGGCGACGACCCGCAGCCCCGCCAGGTCGCCCGACGCCTTGGGGTCGTTGAAGAGCTGCGTGTAGGCGACCGCCTGATAATTGTCGAGCCCCAGCACGCCGACGCGCACCGACTTCGGAGCGTCGGCCCGGGCGACCCCGGAAGGGCACAGCGAGACGAGGACGGCAAGCAACACGGGAACATGACGGAGGTCGAACATGATTGAAGGCTTCCCCGGAGGACGTGGACGATCGGGGCATTGTCCGGCGCCCGACGTCAACGTCAAGCAGAAAGTCGCGGGCCTCTCCGTCCACCTGGAGAAGGGGGCCGAGGGCTTCTCGATTCCGCGCATCGACCTGCAGAGCGAGGCCGACGTGCCGGGGATCAGCGAGGACGCCTTCCGCGAGCAGTCCGAGAAAGCCAAGCAGAACTGCCCGGTTTCCAAGCTGCTGAAGGGGGCCCAGATCACCCTCGACGCCCGGCTGGTGCGCTGAGGGAAGGGTGGGGAATCGTCAGCCGTCGGCGCGGCCGCGGTCGAAGAGGTGACGGGCGGTGCGGCCGCTGATGACGCCGCGCTGGAGCAGTTCCGCGGCGATCAGTTCGACCGCCCGCCAGTGCCCCTCCTGGGCGAGGAGATGTTCGGTCTTGGCCAGCAGCCGGCGCTCGAGCCGTTCGGCCTGGCGCTCGCCAGCCCGCTGGACGGCCAGGCGGCGGACGTACTGCTGATCGCGGGCGGCGCCGTCCCAGGCGTAGTCGCCGGTGTGGCGGGCCTCGGCGGCGATGCCGCCGAGAGCGATGAGGATCTCGCGCTCCAGCCAGTCCTCCGACGGCCGGAAGACGCCCTTGCCGAAGCGGCACAGGCCGAGGAATTGGCCGTCGGGCAGGACGCTGACGCGATGGATCGGCCGGCTCAGCGCCAGCGCCACCACCGCATGGCCGGCCTCGTGATAGGCGGTGGCGGGGTCGCATGGCGGATTCATGACTACAGTTTACGGGGCAGGCGACGCCGGACCAACGCCGCCTAAAGCCCGAGGTGGGCTAGGGTTTTGAACGGGGTGACCACGAACACCAGCCGCCTCGGATCATCAAGAACGTAATGAACGACCAAGGGCTCGACGGCCCCAACCCAAAGCGTTTCGCCTTCAGTTTCCATATCGCGGAGAGGCTCGCCGAATTGCGGATAAATCTGGAGACGGGCGTCGATCTCCCGCACCGCTGCTGCAACCACTTGCCGCATATCAACCGCATCGGCTCGAGCCAGCAGCAGCCTCAACGCAGCGCGCACCCGTTCCGAGTAGACCACCCGATAGCGTGTAGGCTGGTCGCCCGGCGCGCTCATGGGCGTTCCACCTCCTCATCGAGCACAGAGAGTAATTCCTCGCTCCCGATCCCACCGTTGGCCCGCACCTCCCGAAGGCCGGCGACGACTTCTTCCACGTTGACTTGCTGACGGGCCCACTCGAGCAACTCCGGCGTGAGGGGGACCACGCGCGGCCGGGGCGCGACAGGTTCCGCCATCGCCGGCGGGACCTGGTCGGCTTGCATGGGTGGCGAGGTCTCGCCGCCGCCCTGCCCCTTGAGGGCGAGCGCACAGCGCACCACCTGGTCCAGCATTCCCCCGTCCAGCGAACGGAAGATCGCCTGGAGGCGCGTCAAGAAGTCGTCAGAAGCCGTCCGATCCCCTGCGGCCGCCTGTCGAGCCAGGCTTTCGAGCGTTGGCTGGGACATTGTGCAACCCCCTTTCCGGTCAAGCTTGCCCTCCTGACATTATAACTCCTTCGGCCCGCATGGGTAAAGGCGTGCTGCGCGCGGCAGACCATCAACCCGCGCTGGCGAGCCAGGCCCGATACGCCTCGATCCACTCGAACCCTTCGGGCTTCTGCTTGGGCCATTCGAGCGAGTTGATGTCGATCCTGTAGTCCTTGCCCTTGTACCGGCAAACGGCATCGACGCCCAAACCGACTTCGCGACTGCGGAACTCCACCACCTCGACTTCCTCCCCGATGACCTTCGCCTTGAACGGGCAGACGACGTTCTCCTCGACCAGGTTCATGAAGCCCATGTGGGCCTCGGCTTCGTCGTTGCAATCGACGGTCGCCTCTTCAATCAGGGCATCCAGCCGGGCGCGATCCTTGTCGGCGCGTTTCTTGGCCATCAGAGTGCCTCGACATAGGGGTGAGGGACGCCATTCTACGGGGTTTCGCGGCGCTTACGGTTTCTCCTTCTCGGCCAGCTTCGTGGTCATGGTGATGATGAACTTCTTCGTGACAGTTGTTTTGCCGATTTTTTGCTCCGTGTCCAGTTTCTGTGTGGCGGTGACCTCGAGGAACCGCCCCGCGGCCCGGTCGAAGTAAGCGACCCCTTCACCACCCTTGAATTCGACTTTGGCCCCCCCCGGCGTCTTGGGATCGGCGGTGCCGCTCAGCTTGATCGAGGTCTTTTCAACCTTGCGCCCGCCGCGCTCGGCCGGCCCTTCACAGGTGTATTTCATCTCAAAGGTCATTTTGCCGACGGGCGTCGTGTTTTCCGCTTTCTGAGTCCATGAGTCGCCTTTTTTCGGCGCGTCCTTGGGAAACGTCAACGGAGACTCCGCCAGCAGCCGCACGATGTCGGCGCTCAGGAACGGCCGGCTTTTCACGACTTTCTCGACCGCCTCAGACGGCTTGACGTTGTCAACTTGTCCCCGCGAGTCAACCGTGAAAGTCACCTGCCCCCCGACAAGGTCTTTCAGGGGCCTCACTAACAGCTTGAGGAACTCGTCGTCGGGCTCCTTGCCCTCCTTGGTGTCGTAGCTCTTTTTCCCGTCAGGCGTGTCGGTCGAGAACCGCACACGGCCCAGCGTCGAAGTGACGGTCGCACGGCCGTCCTTGTCCACCTTGGTGATTTCCCAGGTCATGTCGAGGACTAGCGTCGTCTCCGGCTTCACCGAATCGCCGCCGAGATCTACTTCAACAGTCGTCTTCGACTCCGTGACGTAGGACAGCTTCTCGCCCTCTTTGAACTTATAGCGAAGGGCATCGTTATCTGCACCGCGGGCTGTGGCGGTGAGGAAGCCGGTCAGCAACAGGGCGGCACACGCGACCCGGAGCGTTCGACAGCACGTCATGGAGGAGGACCTTTCGGAGTCAGGGAAGGACGTAGCAGCCGGATCATACCCGCCTTGTCTCTGCGGTACAAGAGGCCGACGCGGAAAAAAAACATTCGAGATGCTCGTCGATGTTTTTTGGCGTCTCTTGGCCACGTTTGCCTACCCGTTCTCGTCCTCGGGACTCAACAGCGCGAAAGCCTTCTCGACCACCTCTTCAAGCAGTCCTTCCTCGGGCGTGCAGATGAACTCGGCCTTGCGCTTCCGCCAGTCCAGGTTCTTGACCTGGTCGGCCAGGACGACTCCCGTAACGAAGGGGTTGGCCGGGATTTCGACCTCCCACGGGTAGCCCTTCTTCTCGTTCGTGATGGGGCAGACGACGGCGAGGCCGACCGTCCGGTTGTAGTCGTCGGGCGAAAGGACGAGTGCCGGCCGGCGACCAGCTTGTTCGTGTCCCGTTTGCGGGTTGAAGTCAAGGCGAATGACATCTCCCCGCCGCGGAATGTAGTGTTTCTTGCTCACAGGGCCTCGCGGCCGACGGCGGGACCGGTCTCGACCTCGCCGTGAATGTTCTCCGGGGTGACGCCGGCCATGAGTTGCTTGAACGAGTACCTGCGGGCAACCACCTGCTGCGCCTTGCGGATTCGCAGCTCGTCGCCCACACGCTCGACAGTTACGAGGCAGCCGGCAAAATCGCTCGGGAGGGTCACCCGGCCCTTTTGATCCGTCTTCCGCGTTAGAATGTTCATCGTTCACCTCCTTACCGGCATCATCTTACCCCCCGGACCGCGTCCAAAACGAGAGCGGATTCCCACCAGTGGGCCGCGCCCACCAACTCCCTTTCGATTCGGACAGGAGCCGAGGTTGGGGCACGGGGCGCAATTCTCTCAGGTCATTCGGCTGCTTGAGGTCGCGTCGATCTCTTCGGGGTTGCACGACGTGCCCCGACCTGGTAACATCAAGTTGAGTGCGAATTTGGTGCGGAGACTCTAGCCATGATTGACCTGTCCCAGGACATCCACTCGCTGAGTGACTTCAAACGGAAGACGACCGATTTCATGGCCCGGATGAAGAAAAGCGGGCATCCCGTGGTCTTGACCATCAACGGGAAAGCCGAGTTGGTGGTTCAAGACGCTGCCGGCTATCAACGTCTCCTGGAGTTGGCCGAACGGGCCGAAATGATGGAGTTCCTTCGCGAGAGTCGCGAAGATGTTGAGGCCGGGCGCACAGAGCCAGCCCTCGAGGCCCTGGAGCGTCTGGCCAAGAAACACAAGCTGAACCGAAAAGGCCGGTGAGCGGATGGCCCACTCGGTCCGCATCACCGCCCGGGCTGTGCGCGAAATCGATGAAGCCCTGGAATGGCTTGGCGAGCGGTCCCGCACGGCCGCCGTCCGGTGGCATGCGCAGCTCCTGGAGGCCATCCGTTCCCTGGAGAACAACCCGCAGCGGTGTGGGCTTGCTCCCGAAAGCGAGTGGTTTCCCGGAGAGCTTCGCCAACTCCTTCACGGCAAGAGGCAGAGAGTTTACCGCATCCTCTTCGAGACCCGAGGCAACACCGTTTACATCCTTCGCGTCCGCCACGGTGCCCAATCACTGCTCGAGCCAGGTGAGCTGTGATGGCCGAGCGCAACTTGCTCTGTCAACCGAACCAGACCGCAAGAGGGGGCGCCGCGGGGCCGCTCCCACTTACGACCCGCCCCGCGAGCGGGGCCGCGCATGACCCTCCTGTTGAGCGTTCAGGGACTGACCAAGGGCTATGGTCCCCGGCCGCTGTTCACCGACCTGTCCCTCGACCTTCGCGCCGGCGAGCGCGTCGGCCTGATCGGCCCCAACGGCTCCGGCAAATCGACCCTCCTCAAACTGCTGGCCGGCCGCGAGCAGCCCGACGCCGGCAGCCGCTCGCTGCGCCGCAGCGCCCGCCTCGCCTATCTCTCCCAGGACGACGTCTTCGCCCCCGGCCAGACCGCGCGCGACGTAGTCCTCGCCGCCCTCGCCGACGAACCGATCGAAGACCACGAGCGCGAAACCCGCGCCGCCATGACGCTGACGCAGGTCGGCTTCACCGACCCCGACCGGCCGGCCGAAGTCCTCTCCGGCGGCTGGCGCAAGCGGTTGGGTCTGGCCCGCGAACTGGCCCGGCGGCCCGACCTGCTGCTGCTCGACGAGCCGACCAACCACCTCGACCTGCCCGGCATCGTCTGGCTGGAGCGGCTGCTGCGGGCCGCCCCGTTCGGCTACCTGGTCGCCACCCACGACCGGGCCTTCCTGCGCGCCGTCGCCGACGAGGTGATCGAGATCAACCGCGCCTACCCCGGCGGCTACTTCCGCGCCCCCGGCTCCTACGAGCAGTTCGCCGAGCGGCGCGAGGAATTTCTGGAGGCCCAGGCCCGTCGGCAGGAATCGGTGGCCAACCAGGTGCGCCGCGAAACCGAATGGCTGGGCCGCAAGGCCGCCGCCCGGACGCGCAAGGCCGGCTTCCGCATCGACGAGGCCGCTCGGCGGCGCGAGGAGTTGCAAGAGCTGCAATACCGTAACGCCGCCGTCGGTGCTGCGGGCATCGACTTCGTCGCCACCGGCCGGCAGACGCGAAAGCTCCTCACCGCCACGGGCGTCACGAAGTCGCTCGGCGGCCGGCAGCTGTTCGCCGACCTCGACCTGATGCTCACCCGGGGCACCAAGCTCGGCCTGCTCGGTCCCAACGGCAGCGGCAAGAGTACCCTGCTGCGCGTCCTTGCGGGGGAATCAGAGTCCGACGCCGGGACGGTCGTGCGGGCCGACGGCCTGCGGACGGTGCTGTTCGAGCAGGGGCGCGCGACGCTCGACCCCGCGGCGACCCTGCGGCGAGCCCTCTGTCCCAGCGGCGACACGGTGATCTACTGTGATCGCCCCCTGCACGTCGTGGCCTGGGCGAAGCAGTTCCTCTTCCAGGCGGAGCAACTGGAGGTGCCCGTCGGCAGCCTGTCCGGCGGGGAGCAGGCGCGCGTCCGCATCGCCCAGCTCATGCTGCGGCCGGCCGACCTGCTGCTGCTCGACGAGCCGACCAACGACCTCGACATCCCGGCGCTGGAGGTACTGGAGGACAGCCTGGCGGAGTTTCCGGGGGCGCTGGTCCTGGTCAGCCACGATCGCGACCTGATGGATCGGCTTTGCACCGAGGTCGTCGGCCTCGACGGCCGCGGCGGCTCGGCGCCGTACGGCAGCATCGCTCAATGGCTGGCGGCCTACGAGCGCGCCACGGCGGAGGCCGCGAAGCCTGTCCCGGCAGCAGCGACCACGCGCCCCGCGCCGGCGCCGCCGAAGGCCCGCAAATTGAGCTACCGCGAGCAGCAAGAGATGGAGGGAATGGAGGCGGCCATCCTCGCCGCCGAGGAAACCGTCGCCGCCCGGCAGGCCGAGGTGGACCGGGCCGCCGCGGTGGGCCACGTCGCCCTGGCC
Organism: Gemmataceae bacterium; assembly: GCA_035266225.1. GTDB lineage: Bacteria > Planctomycetota > Planctomycetia > Gemmatales > Gemmataceae > DATFNV01. The sequence continues at coordinate 1,567 of DATFNV010000103.1, read as the reverse complement.
GAAGCCTGCCGGGCGCTGGAGGAGGCGCAGCGCGAGGTCGAGCGACTGTACGTCCGCTGGCAGGAATTGGAAGCGAAACGCGGTCCGTGATGGCGCAGGCATCACCCCGGCAAAAATGCAGCACACAAGCCTGACGCGCCAGCGAAGGTCAGTCGGCTGACCTTCGCTGGCGCGTCAGGCTTGTGTGTACGCACCTTTCTTGCCGGGGTAGCAGGTCCCGCCCGGCAGGCGGGACCTACTGACGAGGCGGCCGAAGCCGTCACCCCTCACTCGTCACGATCTCCCGGTGCCGCGGCACGCGGCGTGCAGCACATCCTCCGAATCGCCGCCTGACGTACACCAGCAAGGAGTTGTCCGATGCCCCCCTCACGACTGCCCGGCAAGGGCGTGCTGGTCGTGGACGACGACTGGCAAACTCGCTACGCCCTGAGAATGGCGCTGGAAGCGGCCGGGTACGCGGTGCGCGAGGCCGCCAACGGTGAGGACGCCCTTCGGCTGCTGCAACGCGAGCCCCTCCCCGACGTGATTCTGCTCGACATGGTCATGCCCGTCATGAACGGCTGGGAGTTCCGCCAGCAGCAAGCTCGCGAGCCACTCCTGGCGAACATCCCGGTCGTCGTCTTCTCCGCCGCTTATGAGGCGGCCCCCCGGGCGGCGGAGTCCCTGGGGGTGGCCCGGGTCCTGTTCAAGCCGGTGGACTGCGGCGAGGCGCTGGCGAGCATCAGCGACCTCTTCGAGGCCATCGAGGCGCGCTGAGCGGTTCTCCTCGTTCCTGCTCAGCCCGCGGCCTTCGGCGTCATGTCGTAGACCCTGACCGCCCCGTCGAAGAACGGCACCGCCAGCCGCTTGCCGTCCGCGTGCAGGTCGAGGTCCCGGGCGTTGTTCGGCAGGGCCAGCGTGTGGAAAGCCTGCGCCGCGTCGGGCTTCCAGAACCACAGCGCCCCGCCGTTGCCGCCGCCGGCGCCGACGAGGAAGCCGTCGGGGTGGCAGACGACGCCCCAGCACGTCCCCTGGAAATCGGTCTTCGGCCGCAGGAGCTGCTTGCGCTGCCCCGTCGTCAGGTCAAAGAGCACGACGAGCGGCTTGCCGATGCCGGCGAAGGCGTTGCTCACGTCGGTGATGCCGGCACAGGCGAGCAGGCCGCCGTCGGGGCTGAAGGCCATCGAGCGCACGCCGCCGTGGTCCGCGCAGAACGTGGTGTCGTACTTGTGCAAGACGCTGCCGTCCAGGTGGCGAAGCACCGTTCCCTTCGCCAGGTCCCACTGCTGGACCACGCCCATCAGGTCGCCGGAGACCAGCGACTTGCCGTCCGGGTGGAAGCCGACGTTGTAGACGTGGGAGGTGTGGCCGGCGAACTCCGCGACCGGCTTGCCGTCCGCGACCGACCACAGTTTGACGAGCCCGTCGTTGCCGCAGCTCGCCAGGCTCTTGCCGTCGGGGCTGACCGCGAGGGCGCGCACCCAGCCCTTGTGGGCCTCGATGGTCCGGACCGGCGCCGGCGCGTCGGCTTCGATAGGCCAGGCGAGGACACGGCCGGCCCAATCGCCGCTGAAGACCAGTTTCTCCT
>DATFNV010000102.1:0-33401 GCA_035266225.1 Gemmataceae bacterium | reverse complement strand
CTACCTTCATGCTGTCAAGCAGTTCTGCCGCTGGTTGGTACGGGACCGGCGGATGGGGGACAACCCTTTAGCCCACTTGCAGGGCGGCAACGTGAAACTCGACCGGCGGCATGACCGCCGCGAGTTGGAGGAAGAAGAGCTGCGCTCCCTGCTGGCAGTCACCCGGGCCAGTGAGCGCACCTTCCGCGGCCTGTCCGGGCCGGATCGTTACGCGCTTTACGCCACAGCCTGTGGGACTGGCTTCCGTGCGTCGGCACTGGCCAGCCTGACGCCGGAGAGCTTCGACCTGAACGACGATCTGCCCACCGTCACCCTGGCGGCGCGGCGGAACAAGAGTCGCAAGCTGAAGGTGCAGCCCCTGCCCCCCGACGTGGCCGATCTGCTGCGGGAGTACCTGAAGGACAGGCCGGCCGGTCAAGCGATCTGGGGCGGAACATGGGCCAGCGACGCCAGGGGCGCCGAGATGATCCGCGGCGACCTGGAAGCGGCCGGCATCCCCTACGAAGTGCCGGGGCCGGACGGTCCCCTATACGCCGACTTCCACGCGCTGCGGCACACCTACCTGACGCTCGGCGGGCGGGCCGGCATCGACCTGCGGACGCTGCAAGAACTGGCCGGGCATTCGACGCCGACCCTGACCGCCCGCTACTCGCACCGCCGGCTGTACGACCTGGCCGGAGCCGTCGAGAAGCTGCCCCGCTTCCTGCCCGCCGGAGGAGACAGCAGCGAGGCAGCGGCTCTCCGCGCGACCGGCACGGAAGGCCCGGCGGCGCCCGTTCAGTTGCCCGCCAGTTGCTCACCAGTTGCACAAACGCCTGACAGCGGCTGCGAGGGAGTGAGAGTCGCGGAGGGAGAAACGGCCAACGCGGCCGGCCGTCGAGGCGGCGCAAGTCTCGTCCAGAGCAAGGGTTTGCGACTGATTGAGGGCGATTGCGATCATTTGCGTGGATTGGGCTCGGCAGGGCGTGAACCTTCAACCGGAGGTTCAGGATACCGCAACTTCCGGTTCGGGTCGAGCAGTCGCGCGTACAGCGCCTCCTTGCCTCCCTTGTACGTCGCTTTCAGCATGATCTGATTCTGCCCCTCCTTCAGTTCCACGTCAACGCCCGCCTGATCCGGGTTGGCCGGGCCGGCACTCGGCTTGCCGTCGTACACCAGCTTGCCGTTCACCCACGCCTGCACCGGCACGCCGGCGCCGAGCAGCAGTCGCGTCTTCAGCGCCGCGGGTGCCGTCACGTCGGCCTCCACCACAGCGACCGCCTCCCCGTCCCCCTTCATGGCCGGCAGCGGAATCCGCCCGTGGACCCCGACCGCCGGGCGGTGCCGCTCCACCCCCGCGTCGCGCACCAGGCTCTTCACGTCCTTGGCGAGCCGGTCGTTCGGGTCGAGCGGGCCGCTGACGATCACCTCGGTCAGGAACGGGTTCGCCATCACGTAGCGCACCAGGTCGCGGAACTCGCCGGGCTTCAGGCCGCCGGTTAGCCCCTCCGGCATAACCGATTTCTGCGACACCGTAATATCATCGATGTCCTTCTTCTGGATCACCTTCAGGGCGTCGTTCTCCGACTTCAGCGTGATCGACGTCGGGTCCTCGGCGGCGAGCAGGCCGCTCTCGACGCGGCCGCTCTTGAGTGTCACCAGGCGCGTGAAGTACGGGGCACCCACCACACGGTTGGGGTCGATGACGTTGATGAGGAGGTATTCGATGTCGCGGCCGGCGCCGTCGAGGTTCGGGCCGACGTCGTGGCCCTTGCCCTCGAACTTGTGACATTTGGCGCAGGTGTTCTCGAACACCTTCTGCCCGCGGGCGAACGACGACCGTCCCTCGTCGATCTGCACGCGCAGCTTGTCGATGAGTGCGTTCAACTCGGCCGGCGTGTCGCGGACGGCGCCCCAGACCTTCGCGATCTGCTCGTTGAGCCTGGCATCCTTGAACGTGCGGATGCGAAGGATGGCGTTATTGGTCACGTCGGCCGCCGCCACGCGCTTGTCGCCGATGGCGTCGAGCAGTGCCTTCGCCCACTCCTTGCGGCCGGCGAGCAGGTTGACCGCCTCGGTGCGGACCTCGGGCGGGTAGCCCTTCCAGCCCGCGAGGACGGCAACGGGGACATCCCGGATCGCCTCGGGCGTGTCGAAGGTCGAGAGCGCCCGCACCGTCTCGGCGCGCACCTCGGCGTTGCTCTCCTTCGCGACCATCTCCAGCAGCGGCTTCAGCGCGAACTGACGATGCGTCAGGGCGAGGTCGTGGATCGCCTCGATGCGCTCCGGCGCCGGCCTCTTCGCGTCCCGGACGACGGCGAGGGCGCGGCGGATCGCTTCCGGGTCCTGGAAGTTCACCGCCAGGTGTCGAGCCAGGCGCTGCACCTCCGGATCCTTGTCCTGGAGCAATTCCGCGTAGACCGCCTTCCACTCGACCGGGGGATCGACCTGCCGATTCTCCAAGGCCTGCGCCAGTCCGCCCAGGGCCCTGGCGCGGACGGCCGCGTCCTTCAGCGCCCCGACGAAGGCAACGCAGGCGGCGAGGTCTTCCTGCTTGCCTGTCGCGCTGAGGCGGCGCATCGTCCGTGGTACGATGGTGTCGCTGACGAGGGCGTTGCCGGCGGCGTTGTCCTTCAGCCAGTCGAGTTCCGACTTCGCCGGCGAAGTCAGCTTCTGCTCGTAGGCCAGCCAGAGCATTTGCGGAATGACGGGATCTTTAGCGTCTTCCTCATGCCCCATCAGGGCGTGGAGCAGCGGCCCGACCTCGTGGGTCTTCGCCAGCCGCCGTGCCGTGGAAGCGAGCTGGAGGCGCACCTCGGCGGCCTTCGTCGTCTTTGCCAGCGCCACGAACTGCTCGATCTTGTGAGCATTCACCTTGTCCCAGAGCGGCTCCTGCTTGAGCAGGTGCGAGTCGGACTCGCCCGCGAAGCGAATCGTCCACGCCTTCATCGCGGTGCTGCGGTCTGCCTGAAGGCCGTCGTCGGTGTAGCGCTCCTCCTCCATGCCGCCGACCGACTGCGCACCCCATAGGCCCCGCAACCGCAGGTGGGCGTCGGCGGCCCCCGTCGCCGCCAACGTCCCCAGTCGCTCCCGGGCCACCGGATCGAGCTTGCCGCCGCGCTCCGACAGCAGCCGCAGCGCCGTCCGGTAGATGTAAGGGTTCTCGGAGGGTCCGACGAGCAGCTCGACGAGCTCGGTGTCACCCTTCTTACCGAGGTCTTCCGCCTTCTTCGTCTTCCGCCCCTTCGTCTGAAGGCGAAACACTCGGCCGTGCTCGTAGTCCCAGCTATTCGGGTCGGCCTGCGAGCAAGGATTCTGGTCGTGCCAGTCGATGCAGTAGATCTCGCCGTTGGGCCCCCAGCGCAGGTTGATCGGCCGGAAATTCTTGTCGCCCGATTGCACGATGTCGTCGGCCCGGCTCGCTGTGTAGGTCGAGCCGTTCTTCTTCAGCACGTTGCGCTTGATCGAACAGCCGTGGATGCTGCCGAAGATCACGCTGTCCTGATACTCCTTCGGCATCAGCGGCGTGTCCAGCGAGATCAGGCCGGCGTGCGCCCAGCCGCTCTCCTTGTGGAATGTGTGGTCGCAAATCTCCTTGATTTCGCCGTAGGCGTAGGGGTTGAACGATTGTCCCGCCTGGCGCTTGTAGTTGCCGCCGGGGCTGATGTGATACAGGTGCGGGATGACGCAGCAGCACAGGATGAACTGGCCGTCGCTGTTGCGCCAGTCCATGCCCCACGGGTTGCTCGTCCCCTCGGCGAAGACCTCGAACTTCTTCGCCCGCGTGTCGTAGCGCCAGACGCCGGCGTTCAACTTGACCCTCGCTTGCGCGTCGGGCTTGTAGGGGTCCGCGACCTCGGAGTGCGTGAAGACGCCGTGCAGCCCGTACAGTCGCCCGTCCGGTCCCCACTGGAAGGTGTTCAGCGTCTCGTGCGTGTCTTGACTGCCGAAGCCCTTCAACAGGATCTCGAACTTGCCCGGCTTGTCGTCCTTGTTTTCGATGAAAAAGAGATACGGCGGGGCGCCGACGTAGACGCCGCCGTTGCCGACCTCCAGGCCGCTCGCCATGTCGAACGGCACGGGGAAGTCCTTGCCCTCGGCGAAGACGGTGCGCTTGTCGGCGACGCCGTCGCCGTCGGTATCTTCGAGGATGACGATGCGGTCGCGCGGCATCTTGCCCTTGGCGGTGCGCTTGGGGTACTCGAAGCACTCGATGACCCAGACGCGCCCCTTCTCGTCCACGGTCATGGCGATGGGGTTGACGACCATCGGCTCGGCGGCGAAGAGCTTCACCTCGAAGCCGTCGGCGACCTTCATGCGCTGGACGGAATCCTCGGGCTTGAGGTACGGCTGGCCGGACGGCTTGCGGTTGTCGAAGCAGTGCTCCTTCTGCGCCAGGGCGGGTAGGGCGCACAAGGTCAGGAGGCCAATGGCAAGGGAGAGGCGCAGGCGCGACATGGGTAGCTCCGAGGGCGGGATTACGGGTTCACAAGCCGCTTGCGGCTTAGCGTTCGCTCTACCCTAATGAAGCGAACGCTAAGCCGCAAGCGGCTACACGGTCAGTTCCAGCGCAAACGTCCCCGCGTCGCGGAAGGCGCCCCCCACGGGATCGAACTCGCGCCGCAGCGCGGTGAAGCGGCTTCCCTCGATGGTGTAGCGCAGGTACGACCAGCATCCGCGCTGCGTGGCGCTGCCGGCGCAGATGACCGGGAACGGCGCCTGCCCCGGGTTAGCGTGGTAGTACCAACCGTGGCGGTGGCCGTGCAGCCACAGGCCGACGCCGCCGCGCGCCGCCACGTCCACCAGGCGGGTCAGGTCGCGCAGGCTGCGACTGGGCCGCTCCGCGCGACCGGAATCACGACAAATCGGGTAGTGCGTCACCAGGATGCGCGGCCCGGGGCTCAGCCGGCCCAACAATCGCCCCAGCCGGCCGAGCTGCTCGTCGCCGGTGCGGCCGCTGGCGTCCCACGGCAGGCGCGTCGGGGCCGACGTGTTGACGGCGACCAGCCACAGCGGGCCGACGCGCTGGGCGAAGGGGTAGACGGCCTCATCGACGCGCTCGCCGGTCAGCCACGGGGCGAAGTGGCGCTCGAAGTGGCCGGCGCGGCTGTCGCGGGGGACGTAGTAATCGTGGTTGCCGGGCACGGCTAACCCCGGCAGCGGCTCCGCGCCCGCCAGCCCCAAGAGGGACGCGGCGCGGGCGCATTCCGCCTCGAAGCCGAGGGCGGTCGCGTCGCCGGAAAAGACGACGCGGTCGGGCGGCTCGTCCCGCAGCTCGGCCATCAACGCCGCCACCACCTCCTCGGCGCGGGCGAACCGCCGCGCGCGGCCGAACAGGCGCAGGTTCATCCAGCCCGAGACGCGCTTGCCCAGCCAGTCCGCGCCGCGCCAGCCCAGCGGGTCGGCGCTCAGGTGGACGTCGCTGAAGTGGGCCAACCGGACGACGGCCGGGCCGTTATGCTCTGCGCTCATCGACGGTTCCAGGTAGGGGCCGCGGCTTCCTACGCTTGCCCGGGGCGGAAAGGGAGACAGCCCGGCGCCGGCTCGCTACAATCTCTCCGACCTTCCCGACGGCGGAGGGTCCTTGATCGTACGGTCATCCTGACAGGAAACATTCTCCATGCCCAAGGTTACGTTCGTCAACGAAAAGCAAGAGATCGAGATCCCGGCGGGTGCCATCCTCCGCGACGAGGCCCGCAAGGCCGGCATCCAGGTCAACTTCCTGCCGCTCGACACCGCCAGCGGGGCGGTCGGGCGCTACCTCAACTGCCGCGGCCTCGGCCTGTGCGGGACTTGCCTTGTCCTCGTCAAGAAAGGCATGGAGAACCTCAGCCCCAAGACGCTGCGCGAGAAATTCGCCCTGAGCATGGACCCGAAGACCATGATGGCCACCATCGGGCACGAGGAGGAAGCTCGCCTCTCCTGCCAGGTCCACGTCAACGGCGACTGCACCGTCGAGACGCGGCCGGCGTTCAACTGGAGCGGCGAAACCGACAAGAAGGGCAAGCATTTCTGGGAGACGCCGTACCCGAATAAGTAGGAATCTCGTTCCCGTCACCTCTTCGGCTTGCGGTGCGTCTTGTCGTAGTCGCGCTGGTTGTTCGAGGCGTCGTAGGACCCCTCCGCGAGGGTCGTCAGGCTTCGTTCGATCGGGCGGGCCGCGCGTTCCTCGTCACCTTTTGCGATGCGATATACCACGATTACCGTGTCGTTGCCGTGTTCGTAAATGTTCACGGAGATACTCGACTTGTCGTCCTGGATGAGCTTGCGCTTCAGCGCCAATTCCAGCTTCGGCCCCCGGAGGGAAAAAGGCTGCTCGCCGCCGACGGAGCCGCCGAATTGGTTGAGGACGTTGGACAGGTACTCCTTGTCCTTCGGGTCGGTGCTGACGCCGAGGTAGGCCATCTGGATGACGGCCGTGCCGCCGCCGCTGTACTGCGCCAGCAGCCCGCCCAGCATCTGGGGATCCTTGCCGTTCTGCTGCGTCGTGGGCGACTCGCTGACGCCTTTGGGCAGGCGAAGGAAGACCTCCCACCGCTGCTCCTTGCCGTCCTTCTTCGGTAGCTCGGGCATCCGGATCGGCTCGCCGAGGATTTTGCTCTCCTCGTCCCACTGCTGCAAGCGCACGGTCTCGCTGGACATCTGGCCGCCGTACTCCGACAGGCCGCAGCCGGCCAGCAGGAGGGCCCCGGCCGCCAGCAGCGCGGGGAATCGGCACAAGCGTGTCCAGGGTCGGTCTGTCGGTGCGTGGGCCACGAAGGGAACCTCGTCAGGGAAGGTCGTGGGGTTGCCTCTTTCCGGCCGGGCGGCGCGGCGGCACAATGGCAGCATGAAGCAGCTCACCATCGTCGTCAAGCCGTTCCGGGCCGAGGCGGTCCTGCAAGCCATCGCCGAGCTGGGCGTCAGCGCCTGCGTCGTCCGCGAGGCCAAGGGCTACAGCCGGCAGAAGGGCTACCTGAATCGCTACGTCGGCAGCGAGTATAGCATGGCCTTCCTGCCGAAAGTCGAGATCAGCGTCTGCGTCGCCGACGAGCGCGTCCGCGAGGTCGCCGAGCGCATCACCCGGGTCGCCCGCACCGGCCGCATCGGCGACGGCAAGATCTTCGTCCTGGACATGGCCTGGCCGGAGCCGTTGGAGTTCTGACGCCGCTTGCGGCTTCGCAGCTGCGAAGCCGCAAGCGGCTACAGGCGCCGCAGCACGCGCAGCCGGCCGGGCAACAGCTCCACCTCCAGGGCGCGCACGTCCTGCTCAGGGCGGCAGAACGACTCGCCGTCGGTGTGGGCGGCGATGGCCGCTTCGCACTCCACGCTCGCCCTTTGGCAGCGGCCCAGGCGCAACCCCGGGTAGTCCGTCGGCAGCCGGCCCGCGATCCCCGCCGGCAGCAGGCGCAGGACCGACCGCCGCGAAAGCGGCCCCGCATGGACGTAATCGAACAGTCCGTCGTCCAGCACCGCGTCCGGCACCAGGACGAAGTTCCCCTCGCGCTTGCCGATGCCCAGGGTCAAGGCCAGCGTCGGCTCGCGCCGCGTCAGCCCGTCCAGCGTCACCGCCGTCAGCGGCTGATGGTAGCGGAAGCAAAGCGTGCGCAGGAGGCCAACCAGGTAGCGGCCCAGGCCCCGCAGCGGGACGCGCTCGGACTCCACGGCCACCGAACCCGTCAGGCCGATGCCCAGGTTGTTCAGGAAGTACCTGGCGCGCCCGTCCGGCCCCCGCACGACGCCGACATCGACGGGGGCCGCCGCGACGGCCGCGTCCGGGCGCAGCCACCAGTCGGCGCCGAGGCCGAGGCTGTGGGCGTAGTCGTTGGCCGAGCCGATGGGCAGCACCGCCAGGATGACGTCCGGCCGTCCGGAGCGGAGCAAGCCGTTGGCGACCTCGTGGACGGTGCCGTCGCCGCCGGCCGCTGCCACGACCGGGAAGCCTGCCTGCGCCGCCTCCACGGCCAATTCCTCGGCGTGACCACGCTCCGCCGTCGGCCGGAAGTCGGCGTGCGGCCCCAGGACGCGCTGCAAGCGCCGCAACCGTTGGGCCGCGCGCCCGCTCCCTGCCCGCGCGTTAAAGATGACACAGACGTCGGCCTTCACCCGCATTGACCTCCCGCCGCCGGAGCGGCCCTGTGGTTTATAGCGAACGATCGCCCCGTTTGATAGGCTTTCAAGAAGGATTCCCCCGCCATCGAGGACGCCCCATGCCGCGCTACCGTCCTGCCGTCGCGATGCTTCTCCTTGCCGCCGCCGTGGCGCCCGCCGCCGACCCGCCGCGGCCCGACCCCGCCGCGCTGAAGTTCTTTGAAGACCGGGTGCGGCCCGTCCTCGCCGAGCGCTGCTTCGCCTGTCACGGCCCCGAGAAGCAGAAGGGCGGCCTGCGCCTCGACTCGTCGGCGTCGCTGCTCAAGGGCGGCGACCGCGGCCCGCCGGTCGTGCCGGGCCGGCCCGACGAGAGTTTGCTGGTTTCCGCCATCCGTCACGGCGAGGCGTTGAAGATGCCGCCGAAGGCGAAACTGCCCCCGCAGGAGGTCGCCGACTTGACCGCCTGGGTGAAGCTCGGCGCCCCCTGGCCCGACGCCGCCGCGGGGGTGCGCCCGGACGCCAGGAACGGCCGCCCCATCACCGACGAGGACCGCTCCTTCTGGGCGTTCCGCAAGCCGGTGGCCGCCGTCCCGCCCGCGGTGAGGGAGGGCGCGTGGGCGCGATCGCCGCTCGACCGCTTCATCCTGGCGCGGCTGGAAGCGAAGGGCCTGCGCCCCGCCCCGCCCGCGGACCGGCGCACGCTGATCCGGCGGGCCACCTTCGACCTGACCGGCCTACCGCCGAGGCCCGACGAGGTCGAGGCGTTCCTGAGGGACGACTCCCCCGACGCCTTCGCCAGGGTGGTCGAGCGCCTGCTGGCCAGCCCGCAGTACGGCGAGCGCTGGGGCCGGCACTGGCTCGACTGCGCCCGCTACGCGGACAGCAACGGCATGGACGAAAACCTGGCGATGGCCGACGCCTACCGCTACCGCGACTACGTCATCGCCGCCTTCAACAAGGACAAGCCCTATGACCTGTTCGTGAAGGAGCAGATCGCCGGCGACCTGCTGCCGGGTGACGACCCGGGCGGCGAACGCCTCATCGCGACCGGGTTCCTGTGCATCGGCCCGAAAATGCTGGCCGAGGACGACCCGGTGAAAATGGAGATGGACATTATCGACGAGCAGGTCGATACGGTCGGCCGCACCTTCCTCGGCCTGACGCTCGGCTGCGCCCGCTGCCACGACCACAAGTTCGACCCGGTGCCGACGGCCGACTACTACTCCCTGGCCGGCATCTTTAAGAGTACCAGGACGATGGACAACTTCCGCGTCGTGGCCCGCTGGCAGGAGCGCTCGCTGCCCGACAGGGAAGCGGCCGAGCGCCTGCGCCGTCACGAGGAGAAGGTACACGCGAAAAAGGCCGAGGTCGAAGCGCTGGCGAAGCGCGGTAAGGAGGCGCCCGCGGCCGACCTGAAGCGGCTGCGCGACGAGTTGGCGGCGCTGGAGAAGGCCAGGCCGGCGGTGCCGGAAACGATGGCCGTCAGCGAGGGGACGCCGACCAACCTCCGCATCCACTTGCGCGGCAGCCATCTGACCCTGGGCCGGGAGGTGCCGCGGCAGTTTCCGCGTGTCCTCGCCGGCGACCGGCAGACGCCCATCGACGGCAAGCAGAGCGGCCGCCTGCAGCTCGCCGAATGGCTGACCCGCCCCGACAACCCACTGACGGCTCGCGTCCTGGTGAATCGCCTCTGGCGCTGGCACTTCGGCGAAGGGTTGATGCGCTCAACGGACAACTTCGGCCGGCTCGGCGACCGCCCGTCGCACCCCGAATTGCTCGACTGGTTGGCGGTGCGCTTCGTCGAGGGCGGCTGGTCCGTCAAGGCGATGCACTGCCTCATCATGCTGTCGAGTACCTACCAGATGTCTACCGTCTACGACGAAAGGGCGGCGCAGGCCGACCCGGAGGACCGCCTGCACTGGCGGCAGACCCGGCGCCGGCTCGAGGCCGAGGCGCTGCGCGACGGCATCCTGGCGGTGAGTGACCGGCTCGACCTGAAGATGGGCGGCAGCCTCTACCCCGGCGGCAATCGCGGCTACGTCATCGGCTACCCGAACACGACCTACAATGGCTACGACTTCAACCGCCGCTCGGTCTACCTGCCGGTGATGCGCAGTGACGTCTACGCGGTCTTCCAGGCGTTCGACTTCGCCGACCCGAGCACGCCCACCGGGGAGCGCGCCACGACGACGGTCGCCCCGCAGGCACTGTTCCTGATGAACGGCAAGGTCGTGGCCGAACAGACGCGGCACCTGGCTGCCGCCCTGCTGGCCGACGCGGGACTCGACGACGCCGGCCGGGTGCGCGTGGCCTACGAGCGCGCCTACAGCCGGCCGCCGAGCGACCGGGAGGTGGCGCGGGCGCTGGGCTTCGTCCGCCGTTGTGACGAGGCGCTGGTGGGCGAGAAGCTCGACGCGAAGGAGCGACGGTTGCGCGCCTGGCAGAGTCTGTGCCGCGTCGTGCTGGCGGCCAACGAGTTCATTTACGTGGAGTGACCGGACGGCCATGAACGCACGTGGGATGCAGACTCCGACCCGCCGCGAGATGCTGCGCCGCAGCGCGCTCGGCTTCGGCGGCGTGGCCCTGGCCGCACTGCTCGGCGAGACGGCGAGCGGCCGGGAGACCAACAGCGATCCGCTGATTCCGAAATCACCGCACTTCGAGGCGCGGGCCCGGCGCGTGATCTTCCTCTTCATGCACGGCGGGCCGTCCCAGGTCGATACCTTCGACTACAAGCCGCTCCTGGAGCGCGACGACGGCAAGCCACTGCCGTTCGCCAAGCCGCGCGTCGTCTCCAGCGAAACCGGCAATCTTCTGCGCTCGCCGTGGAAGTTTCGCCAGCACGGCCGCAGCGGCGCCTGGGTCAGCGAGCTGTTCCCCCACCTGGCGAGGTGCGTCGATGACGTGTGCTTCCTCCATGCGACGCACGGCTCCAACTCGCGCCACGGCGGGGCGCTGTTGGAGCTGCACACCGGCAGCGACACCTTCGTGCGCCCGAGCCTCGGCTCGTGGGTGACCTACGGCCTGGGCACCGAGAACCGCAACCTGCCCGGCTTCATTACCATCTGCCCAACGCTGACGCACGGGGGCGTCAACAACTACAGTGCCGCCTTCCTGCCCGCCGTCTACCAGGGCACTCCCCTCGGCAGCGCCGCCGTCGCCGCGGAGCAGGCGGTCATCCCGTTCATCAAGAACAGCGACACCCCGCGGTCCGTCCAGCGCCTGGAGCTGGACCTGCTGGGGGAGATGAACCGCGAGCGGTTGGCCCAGGCCGGCCCCGACGCGGCGCTGGAGGGGCGGATCGCCTCGTTCGAGCTGGCCTTCCGCATGCAGTCGGCGGCGCCCGAGCTGCAGGACATCTCCGGCGAGACGGCCGAGACGCTGCGCCTCTACGGCCTGGACGACCCCAGGACGAAGAACTTCGGCCGGCAGTGCCTGATGGCGCGGCGCTTCGTTGAACGCGGCGTGCGCTTCGTGCAGTGTACGCACAGCTACAAGTGGGACCAGCACGACAACCTGAAGCGCGATCACGGCGTCAACGCCGCGGAAGTGGACCGTCCCATCGCCGGCCTGCTGACCGATTTGAAGCGACGCGGCTTGCTAAACGACACGCTGGTGCTGTGGGGCGGCGAGTTCGGCCGGACGCCGGTGGCCCAGGGCCGCGACGGCCGCGACCACAACCCGCACGGCTTCACGACCTGGTTGGCCGGCGGCGGCGTCAAGGGCGGCGTCGCCCATGGCCGCACCGACGACTACGGCTATTACGCCGTCGAGGACAAGGTCCACGTCCACGACCTGCACGCTACCCTTTTGCATCTGCTGGGGTTGGATCACACGCGCCTGACCTACCGCCACGCCGGCCGCGACTTCCGCCTCACCGACGTTCATGGCGAAGTCGTCAACGCCATCCTCGCCTGAACCGCGTCGCCGCTTACGGCTTCGCACGGCCGACCTGCGAAGCCGCAAGCGGCTGGGACGTATTTCGCCGCGGGTGTTCGTGAGGGACGCCGCCATGTCGATGCGACCGTGGATCTGCGAGCGGTGCAAGGGCCTGTGCCAGTACCTCGGACTGCAGCTCCTTGCCGGACAGGAGACGGTGGCGGCCTACGGCGTGCGCTGGGGCTGCGCGGCCTGCGAGTACAAGGCCGTGGACGTGTGCCCGCTCGGCCCGCTGGTGCCGGGCGACGGCGTTTGTCTGAGTTGCGGCGCGGACTGTCCGGCGGCGGCCAAGGGGCCCTGCCGGGGGTGCGGCCTGACGCGCGCGGCGGCCCGCGCCTTCCTGGGCCTCGCCAGCTTGCCTTCCGACCCGTTGGCCGCGGTACGGGACCTCTTCGGGCGCGGGCTATTCCGGCGCGGGCTGGCGATCCTGAACCAGGCACTGGCGGGCGACCCCGGCCAGGAGCTGCTGTGGCTCTTGAAATGTTCCTTCCTCGAAGAGGTCGGCCTGCACGCCCACTTGCTGAAGATGCTGGAGGGGGCGACGGCTGGCCGGGGGCCGGTGTCGCTGCTGGTCAGTTACGCCTCGTCCCTGCACCGTGCCGGCCGCTACGAGGAAGCGATCGCCGCCTCGCGCCGCTACCTGGCGGTGGAGCCGGGCGGGGCCTGGGCGGGGACGGCCCACAGCAACCTCGGCCTGGCCCTGCGCGCCCTCCGCCGCGACGACGAGGCGGAGGAAGTCTACCGGGAGGCGCTGCGCATCGAACCGAGACAGGTGCTGCACTATCGCAACCTGGCCCAGCTCCTCGTCGATCAGCAGCGCTGGGCCGGTGCCTTCGGCGCCCTCGAGGCGGGCCTGGAGCGGGCCACGACGACGGACGAGAGGGTCCGCCTTCTGGAGGGGCTGGCCTTCGTATGCGCCGAGGAGGCGCGCGCCGCCCAGGCGCTGGAGTACGTCGATCGCGCCGTCGCCCTGGGTGCCAAGGGTGGGCGGACGCTCTACCTGCGCGGCCGGGCGCTGGCGCTGCTCGGGCGCCTGCCGGAGGCGCGCGACGAGGTGCGGCGCGTCCTGGAGTTGGAGCCGGAAAACGCCGAGGCCCGGGAGGCGCTCGGAATCCTCGAAAAGGGGCTGGTAAAACGGTGAGAATCTGGTCTCGAAGGCCGGCATGCCGAGCATGCCGCACGAACCTCGCCGGCCCCTGAGTGCCGTCTTACTTCACGCCGCCGGCCAGCCGCAGGGTGATCGTTTCTGTCACCTTGCGAGTGAGCTTCGTGTCATCGGCCGCGACCGCGAGTTCTCGGGTATGCGTCAGCCACGACTCCACGAGGCGGCCGCCGGCCGTGTCGAAATAGGCGGTCCCGGTGCCGTTGGTCGCGCTCAGCGTCTCGCCCTCCCCGTTCTGTGTCCGCCGTGCGACCGCCAGGGAGAGCTTCTGGATGGGCCGCCCGTCGCGCTCCTCCGGCCCCTCGTCGGTATAGCGGATTTCGGTGGTCGCCTTCCCCTCGGACAGCGCCTCCTCGGTCCTGTAGGACCACGATTCCCCGCGTGCCGGGGAGGTTTCCGCCAGCAGCGGGATGAGCTGTCCGATGAGGCGGCGGAAGCCCGCCTCCGACGACGGGTTGCCGAGGCCGTCCCACTCAGCGCGGGGCGGCAGCCGGCCCCCGCCGGCCTTCTCGACGAGGCGCACGTCGGCGAGATGGCCCCGCGAGTCGATGGTCGCGCTGATGCGGGCGCCCACCACGGCGTCGAGCCGGGCGGCGATGCCCTTCACTTGCGGGTCCCGCGGCGCCGTGCCGTTCGCCGTGTCGTACTCGGCCGTTTCCCGCGGCGTTACCGCCTTGAAGCGGACGCGCCCCACGGTCTGCGTAATCGTGGCCTTGCCGTCCGCGTCCACCCGGCTTACCTCCCAGGTCAGGTCGATGCGCTGGGTCATCTCCGCGGCGTTCGTCTGGCCGAAGGCGCTCGTCTCGATGTGAGTGCTCACGTCCACGACGTAAGCGAGTTGCTCACCCACCTGGAAGCGGTAGCGGGGTGCGGGGGTTTCCGGCCCGGCGGCGGCGGTGCCGGCGGACAGGGCAAGCACCAGGGCGAAAGGCATCCGGGTCCGGACGTGCGTCATGGCACTGCACCTTTGCGAAAAAAGGACTCGACTCGACCGGAATGAGTTAAGCCGTCTCGCGTTCGCGAAGCAGGGCGGGGCCGCGCTCCTTCGCCTCGGGGTACTTGATCCGCGAGTGGTACAGGGCGATCAGCCCCTTGCTCAGCGTCTCCTCGACGACGTGCAGCTCGGTTAGCGTCAGGCCGCTCTCGTCGAACTGGCCGTCGAGGAGGCGCTTCATGAGCAGATCGTGGACCAGCTTGCGCAGGCTGCCGGGGGTCGGGTCGGTCAGGGCACGGCTACTGCTCTCGACGGCGTCGGCGAGCATGACGATGCCGTTCTCGCGGTTGCCCGGCTTGGGTCCGGGGTAGCGGAAGGCCGGCTCCAGTTCAACGTGGCCGTTCCCCTGGCTCTCCTGCAGCCGCAGCGCCTCGCGATAGAAATACTCGACCAGGGTGGTGCCGTGGTGCTGCTGGATGAAGTCGATGATGGGCCGCGGCAGGCGGTACTGCTCGGCCAGGGCGAGGCCGTCCTTGACGTGGCCGATGATGACCAGGGTGCTCAGGGCCGGCTCCAACCCCTCGTGCCGGTTCTCGCCCGACTGGTTTTCCACGAAGTAATCGGGCTTGAGCATCTTGCCGACGTCGTGGAAATAGGCGCCGACGCGGGTCAGTAGCGGGTCGGCGCCGATGGCCTCGGCGGCCGGCTCGGCCAGCGTCGCCACCGTCATGCTGTGGGTGTAGGTGCCGGGCGCCCGCCGGATCAGCTCCTGCTGCAACGGGTGCGAGCCGTCGGCCAGCTCCAGCAGGGTGATGTCGGTGACGATGCTGAAGCAGCGCTCGACCAGCGGCAAACAGCCGCTGACGAGGAAGCCGGCCAGGGTGCCCCAGACCAGGGCGCGGACGGCGTCGAAGGCGACGAACCACCACATCTGTTCGGCGAGGATGCCGGTGCCGACGGTCATGAGCAGGTAGACGACGCCGGCGCCGAGGCCGACCTTGACCAGCCGGGTGCGCGTGCGCAGGCCGCGCAGGGACAACACCGCCGTCGCCAGCCCGGCCATCTGCACCAGCAGGTTGTGCAGGTTGCCGCCGAGGGCGACCGTCGTGGCCAGCGACAGCGTCAGCGACAGCAGCAGGGCGAACGGCGGGTTGTATACGATCGTCAGGACCAGGGCGGTCACGGTCAGCGGAATGAGGACCGCGTACCACGGCGAGCGGCTCATGACGATGGCCAGGGCGAACGTCAGGAGGACCAGGATGCAGACGCCGGCGATCTTTGACAGGCTCTGTGCAAGGCCCTTCTGGAAGCGGACGACGTAGAGGACGACCAGCGAGGCGAGCAGCCCGTGAATGAGGAAGAGGGCGCCGCCGCGGGCGAGGTGGTCGAGGTGGTCCCGGGAGCGGCGGAAGGCGCGGTGTTCCTCGTCGAGCAGGGTGAGCTGTTCGCGGCGGATCGGCTGGCCGCGCTGCACCAGGGGCGAGCCGAGCGGGTACGGCCTCATAACCGGCGGCACGTCCTGGCGGGCGGCCTCGCAGGCGGCGGGATCCTCGCGCCGCTCCGCCGGCAGGTCGTCCACGGCCTTCTCGCGCCGCAGCTCGGTCTGGGCCTCATCGACCACTTCAAAGAAGAGGCGCGAGCGGATGTCGCGCTCGCAGACTTCGCCGTAGCGGTAAGGCAGGGGCGGCCCGGAGGAATAGACAAGGAGGGTGGCCAGGAGGACCGTGACAAGCACCGGCAGCAGCCGCAGCAGCACGTGCGGCTGGGTCAGGCGCGCCAAAAGGGGGGCGCCGTGCCGCGTCGAGTGCCGCCGGCCGTCCCACTGGCCCAGGCGCGGCTGTTTCTTGGAGGAACCTAACATAATTGCAGATTGCAGATTGCAGATTGCAGATTGCCCATTTCCTCCGGTCAATCTGCAAACTGCAATCTGCAATCGGATCACTCCTTCTTCTTGCGCGGCCTGTCATCCTCGTAGGCGCGCAGGACCCGCTGGACTAACGGGTGGCGGACGATATCGTTTTCGTCCAGGTAGACAAGGGCAATTCCTTCGACGTCGCGCAGGCGGTGGGCGGCGTCGATCAGGCCGCTGCGCGTCTGCTTGGGCAGATCGACCTGGGTCACGTCGCCGGTGACAATGATCTTCGACCCCTCGCCCATGCGCGTCAGGAACATCATCATCTGCGGCACGGTCGTGTTCTGGCCCTCGTCGAGGATGATGACGGCGTGGTTAAGGGTCCTACCCCGCATATACGCTAATGGGACTACTTCAATAATGTCATTATCCATATAGCGTTTAACCGCATCGGGCTCCATCATGTCGTTGAGGGCGTCGAACAGCGGCCGCAGGTAGGGGTTGACCTTGGCGACGATGTCGCCGGGCAGGAAGCCGAGGCGCTCGCCGGCCTCGACGGCGGGCCGCACCAGCACGATCTTCTTGACCTCGCCGCCGCGCAGCAGAGAAACCGCCATTCCGACGGCCAAATAGGTTTTGCCAGTTCCGGCCGGCCCGATGCACAGGGTCATGTCGTTCTCGCGCATGGCGCGGACGTAGCGCCCCTGGCCGTCGGTGCGCGGGCGGAGGTAACGGCTGGCGCCGCCCTCGGGCTTCTTGCCGCCGGGGGTCGGAGCCGGGGCGGCCGCGTCGAGCCGGTCGCCGCCCTGCTGCACCACTTCGAGGACGGTGCGGACCGCCTCCGTCGTCAGCTGGCCGTGGTGGCGCAGCAGTTGACGGAGCTGGGTGAAGACGCGCTGGGTCTGGTCGAGCTGCTCGTCGTTGCCCTTGACGACGACGGTGTCGCCGCGGGCGACGAGCTGGACACCCAGGGTGTCGCGGATCTCCTTGAGGAAGCGGTCACGGCTGCCGAAGAGGCCCACCGCCTCGTCGCGATTCTCGAGCTGGATGGTCAGTTCAGTCATGGGGATGATCTCAAGCCGCTTGCGGCTTAGCGCGGAACGCTAAGCCGCAAGCGGCGGGTTACAGCAGCCACCAGTACACCACCGGCGCCGCGAAGACGATGGAATCGACCACGTCGAGGACGCCGCCGAAGCCGGGCACCACCTGCGAGGCGTCCTTCTTCTGACAGTCGCGCTTGATCAGCGATTCCGCAAGGTCGCCGACGATGCCCACGAAGCCGACGACGAGGCCGAAGGCAACCGCCGACAGCCAGGCCCACTCCCCACCGGGGAACACCGGGCCGAGGCAATGGATCACCAGCGCCGTCAGCACCGACGCGGCCAGGCCGCCGGCGAACCCTTCCCAGGTCTTTTTCGGACTCAGCACCGGCGTCGCCCCGTGTCGGCCGAGGAAGCGCCCGGTGAAGTACGCCCCCACGTCGCAAAACTTCGGCACGAAGATCGCCAGCGCCAGCGCCAGCGTGCCGCGTGTCACGGCCTCCCGACCGGGGGGCGGGTCCGGCCAGCGCAACCAGCGCAGCTGGGCGAAGAAGCTCGGCAGCAGGCCGAGGTAGCCGGCGAGGAAAAGCGTCAGGGAAATGCGGGTAACAGCATGGCCGGGCCCCCGGAAGATCACCATCTCGCGTACAAAGGCAGACAGCACGACCCCGGCAAAGGTTCCCGCGATCAGCGCCCAGGGGTCGGGGAACACCGATTCGACGGGGGGCAGGTGCGGCAGCCAGTTGGCGACGAGCAGCGCCGCCACGCCTCCATAGGCCAGCCAACCGGCCGGGCGCCGCTCGTCGTCGAGCAGTTGCAGGAACTCGTAAGTCGCGACGAGGGACAGGAGGGCGGTGAGGACGAAGAGGAACGGATACCACGGCTCGAAATTGGGGTCGATGGCCAGCACGGCGGCGCTCAAGGCCACCAGGACCGCCCCCATCCACAGCCGCGTCCTGAGCATGTCAGTCGTCCTTGAGCCCGCCGAAGCGGCGCTCGCGCTGGCCGAAGTCGCGCAGCGCCTGGTGCAGGGTGTCGCGGTCGAAGTCGGGCCAGCACTTCTCCGTCACCCACAGCTCGGCGTAGGAAATCTGCCACAGCAGGTAGTTGCTGATGCGCATCTCGCCGGCCGTGCGGACGAGCAGGTCCGGGTCGGGCATCCCCGCAGTGTACAGGGCGCCGCTGACGGTGTCCTCGTCGATGGCCGACGGGTCCAGCTCGCCGCGGCGCACGCGCTCGGCGACGGCCCGCACCGCATCGACAATCTCGGTGCGGGCGCCGTAGTTGATCGCCAGGGCGAGGGTCATGCCGGTGTTCTGCGAGCTGACGCGGATGTTTTCATCGATCTCGGCGAGGACGTTGTCGGGCAGCCCGGCGCGGCGGCCGATGACGGTGAAGCGGATGTTCTGCCCCATGATCTCGGCGCGCTCGTCGAGCAGGTACTTGTGCAGCAGGGTCATGAGGAAGTCGAGTTCGTGCTGCGGGCGCTTCCAGTTCTCGGAGCTGAGGCAGTAGAGGGTGAGCTGTTCGAGGCCGAGGCGACAGCACTCCTCGACGGTGCTGCGGACGGACTGGACGCCGCGCAGGTGCCCTTCGACGCGCGGCATGCCGCGCTGGCGCGCCCAGCGGCCGTTGCCGTCCATGATGACGGCGACGTGCCGCGGCAGGCGCTCGGGATCGAGGCCGGCGGCGATGATGCGGGCCAGGGTAGTGGGGGAGACTGGTTTCATCAGGGCTGGGGCGTCCAGAACCGCCGCAGGTCGTCGGGGGAGCTTGCCTCCTTGATCGCACGGAGGACGACCTGCAACTGCTCGGGCTCCTCGATGCGCTCGATCTCCGGCATGAGGGCGAGTCCGGCATCGCCGAATTTGATATCGAGACTCGTCTTGATCCCTTCCACCAGCCCTTCTTTGCGCCCGTACCATTGCGGTGTCGAAACGAATGGCATCTTGTGTTCCTCCTGTATCTGTCGGACCTCGCGCCAGAAAAGTCCCTTCAGTGCCGGCGGCAGGTCCATCAGCCAGTCGATTATCAGGAACAACTTCCGCACATCTTTCTCAGCCAACCCTTGCTCGTACAGCGCCCGCACGAACCGTATCTTCCACTGGTGCCGCGCCGCCGGGTCGTTGCGTGTCTCCTGCGTCTTCAGATGCGCCAGCACCACCTTCGCGAACGGGTTCGGGTGCGCCTCCAGTTCCTGCCAGCGCGGCGCCCAGTCGAGCAGCTTCGCCGTCGGAAAGCGTAGCAGGTGCGTGCATCCGAGGACGGTCCAGCTGTACTGCGTCGGCCGCCAATCGGGATCGTCATCGCCCAGGATCGCCAGGCTCGCGACGGGACACTTGTAGTGGAGGTAGGCCCGGGAGTTGTACCCGAACATCCGCTCCTCGAAGCCGCCGCCCGGCCACACTTGCACTTCCATGTGCATGAACACGCGGCCGACACCGCCTCTCTTCAAGTATACCCGGTACAGCTTATCGACGTAACGCCGGCCGACCTCGGCCTCGGGCGTGATCTGCTGAAGTTCCTTGTCCTGCGCCACCGGCTTCTTCGACCAATCGATGTCAGCGTGCGCCACCGGGAAGAGGAGGGCGAAGCACGGCTCGAGGTACTCGTCGAGCGCTTCCTTCCACGGGCTGTCGTAGTCGGTGCTCATATCGTCAAGGGGAAACAGGCGGTCGTCGCCCGATCCGACGGGTCAGGTCTTCCCACCCCATGCCAACGAAGTATTGCAGGATCCATCCTGCTAAGGTAGTGAGAATGGCGAAAATCACGGAGTAGATTGCGAGGTGGACTAGGATCTCCCCCGTGCTGCAGTGATAGTCCCCGCGTAGCAGCATCGACCAGAACTCCCAATACCGCATGTCACCACCGCCTTTCGCCTCAGGAGGAAGCGGCAAATACCATGCAAGCAGAAATAGGAGCAGGCTAATGAACAGCCACACCCAATAGCGCACGCGGAGCCGGCGCTGTAAGTTCATGATGCCCTCCCGGTCTAAGACACGATCGTCTGCGCCCGGTCCGGCCCGACCGAAATCACCGACACCCGCACCCCGAGCAATTCGCCCAGCCTGTCCACGTACCGTCGCGCATTCGCCGGCAGGTCCGTCAGCTTCCGGGCCCCGCTCACGTCCTTGCCCCATCCCGGCAGCGTCTCGTACACCGGCTTGCAGGGCTCCAGCAGGAACGCATCGCTCGGGAACCAGTCGATGCGCTCGCCGTCTCTCTCGTAGGCGGTGCAGACCTTCACCTCGTCGAACTGGTCCAGCACGTCGAGGAGCATCACCGCCAATTCGTCGGCGCCTGCGAGGGTCGTCGTGTAACGCGCCGCGACGGCGTCGAACCAGCCGCAGCGGCGCGGCCGGCCGGTGACGGTCCCGTACTCCTTGCCGGCCTCGCGGATCTGATGGCCGATCCCGTTCTCGCCGTCTGTCAGCTCTGTCGGGAACGGCCCCTCGCCGACGCGCGTGCCGTACGCTTTGACCACGCCAATGATGCGCTCGATCTGCCGGGCGGGGACACCGCTGCCGCTCCAGACACCGGCCACCGAGCTGTTCGAGCTGGTCACGTAGGGATAGCTGCCGTGGTCCACGTCGAGGAGGCTGCCCTGCGCCGCCTCGAAGAGGAGGCGCTTCCCCTCGCGCAGCGCCTGCGTCAGCAGGCGCTGCGTGTCGGTGACGTGCGGCCGCAACTCCTCGCCCAGCTTGAGATACTCATCGCACAGCACGTCCGGGTCGTACGTCTTGGCCTCGCCGCTGCCCGGGGCCAGCGCGCGCAGAAGGCGGTTCTTCAGCTCGACGATGGCGCGCAGCCGCTGCCGAAGGTGATCGGGATACAGCAGCTCACTGACGCGGATGCCGCAGGTGCGGCCGACCTTGTCCTGGTAGCAGGGGCCGATGCCGCGGCCGGTGGTGCCGATCTTGTTGGCGCCGCCCTCGCTGAGGCGCTCCTCCTCCTTGTGGTAGTCGAAGATGACGTGGGCGTGATCGCTCAGCAGCAGGTTGTCCCCCACGCTCACACCGGCGGCGCGCAGGGTGGCGACCTCTTTCTTGAAGCCCGCCGGATCGACGACGACGCCGTTAGCGATGACCGAGCGGATTTCGGGGCGCAGGACACCGGTCGGCAGCAGCGAGAACTTGAAGGTCTTGCCGTTGGCGACGACGGTGTGGCCGGCGTTGGCCCCGCCGTTGTAGCGGACGACGAAGTCGTGCCGGTCGGTGAGGAGATCGACGATCTTGCCTTTGGCCTCGTCGCCCCACTGGAGGCCGACGACACAGGTGCCGGGCATGCGTGGTTCCCGCCTTCATCCGCCCCGCACACGGGGTCGGACATAAAAAATGCCCGCGGCCACACCGGCCTCGGGCTGCCAGGGTGAGCTGCGCCCCAACGACCCGTGTTTTCTACCGGCGGCGCCCGAAGAGCGTCAAGGGGAACCGGCTCGGCCGTCGGGGGTCAGTGTCTCAGTGCGACACCGCCGCCGCAGCCTTCTCGCCGACGGGGTCCAGGTCGGCGAAGCGCCCCAGGCGGAAGGGCCGCAACACCGGCGGCGCCGTCCCCGTGGCGATCAGCTCGGCCACGCGGGCGCCGGCCGCCGGCCCCGCCTTGAAGCCGTAAGTCCCCCAGCCCACGTCCAGCAGGAAGCCTTCGACCTCCTCGACCGGGCCGATGATCGGCGCGAAGTCCGGCGGCATGTCGCACAAGCCCGCCCACTGCCGCAGCACCTTGACCCGGCCCAGGCACGGGAACAATTCCAGCGTATGCGCCGCCGCGTTCTCCAGGAAGCGCAATGTCGAGCGCATGCTGTAGCTGGCGTAGGGGTCGATCTCCTCGCCGATGACGACCTCGCCGCGATCGGTCTGGTTGACGTAGACGTGCAGCGTGGCCGAGACGATGACGTGGTGCAGGAACGGCTTGAGGCGCTCGCTCACCAGGGCCTGCAAGGGGTACGTGACGATCGGCAGCTCCACGCCGGCCATGTGGGCGATGGTCGAGCACCAGCCAGCGGTGGCGTTGACGACGGTGCGCGTGGCGATGGTGCCGTGGTTGGTGACGACGCCCTCGACGCGGCGCTTGCCATTGGCGTTGGCGCTGCCGGTCTGGACGGCCGTGACCTCGATAAAGGGATGGATCTCGATGCCCAGGCGGTCCACACCGCGGGCGTAGCCCCAGACGACGGCGTCGTGGCGGATGATGCCGCCCGGCGGGTGATACAGCCCGGCCAGGATGGGCTGATGCGCCCGCTTGCTCACGTCGAGCCCCGGGACCATCTCGGCAATTTCCTTCGGCGAGACGAGGCGGCTGTTGACGCCGAGGAGGACGTTGGTTTCGGCCCGCTCGCGCAGGGTGGTGACGCCGCGGTCGGTGTGGGCGAGGGTGAGGTGGCCCTGCTGCGAGAACATGACGTTGTAGTCGAGTTCCAGGGCCAGGGTCTCGTAGAGCTTGACGCTCTCGTCGTAGAAGGCGACGCCCTCCGGCGTGCGGTAGTTGGAGCGGATGATGGCGGTGTTGCGGCCGCTGGCGCCGCCGCCGAGGTAGCCCTTGTCGAGCACCGCGACGTTAGTGACGCCGCGCTTGCCGAGGTAATAAGCGATGGCCAGGCCGTGGACGCCGGCACCGATAATGACGACATCGTAACTGTTTTTCAGGTCGTGGCGGCGCCACATCGGAGCAACGGACATGGAGTGCCCTCGTCGGAGCCTGCTCGTTTCTTTGCGCTTCAGTTATAGGAACTTGGCCGGGCTTCTGGCAGCGCGAAGGCGGGTCCGGATACATGAGTTGGCGGCCGACTGGATCGCGCGGCAGCTTGGCATCGGCCAAAAGTGACGGTGGCGAATGCGAACCGGGGCAGGGCTCTTGTCTTATCCTCCGACAAGAGCCCTGCCCCGGTTCCCACCCCAGCGATGGTCAACTTGCCCAGGTTTCTGGGGAAACTAGGGCAAGTTGCCGGCGAGCGCAACCCCTTGTCGGTATGCCATTTACGCTGGCACAGCGTCAACTTGTCGTAGTTTCCGCGTTACCTGGGCAAGTTGACTCCCCGGATGAGGTTGGGCCACCAGGATCATGGGGCTTTCGACGCTGGCACTGGACTGCCACCACCCGAGGCCGGCTCTCCGGCCGCACTGCTGGGCCAGGGGAACATTGGCCACGCCGGACCCAGGAGCCGCCGCCCTCGGGGCGGCGCGGAGGAGCGCCGCCCCGAGGGCGGCGGCTAAACGAGAAGACGTCAGGCCCTCCAGAACGGCACCAGTCCCTTCAGGAAGAAGTGTCCCAACCCGCGCAGCGCCAGCAGGCTCTTGTCGGCCTTGTCCTTGCGGCCGCGCAGCCGCCGCCAGAGGTACTGGAACGCCTTGTCGGCCATCTGCAACGGGGCGTCGAGCGTCACCATCAGCTTGTACAGGGTCAGGCCCGCCGGCGAGCAGCCGCTCTTGCGCAGGTAGCGCGCGAAGCCGATCGCCATGTTCGTCGAGGCGAAGCCGATGTGCTGGCGCGTGCTCACCCGGCCGTAGTGGGTGATCTCCACACTTGGCAGATAGACGATATCGTAGTGCCGGCTGACACGCGCCGACAGCTCGATGTCCTCGCCGCCGAAGGCGAAGTCCTCGTCCCAGGCGCCGCAGGTGGAGAAGACCTCGCGCGGCAGGAACATGGCGGCGCCCATGAGGATTTCCACCGGACGGGTCGTGTTCGGGTCGAATTGTTGGCGGCGGTAGCGGCGGTAGGAGCCCTTGAGCAGGCCGGTCCAGCGGAACAGGTAGGTGCGGTGCAGGAACGTCGCCAGCGTCGGCCGCTGGCGGTACGACACCTGCGTCTGGCCGGCGCCGTCGCGCAGGCGCGGGCCGACGATGCCGACGCCGGGGTGCGCCTCGCAGTAGTCGATGAGGCGGCGCAGGGTGTCGGGGGGGACGACGGTGTCGTTGTTGAGGAAGAACAGGTAGCGGCCGCGCGCCAGCTCCGCGGCCTGGTTGTTCGCCCGCGCGAAGCCGACGTTCGCCGAGTTGCGCTGCAGCACGACGTCGGGAAACTCGCGCTCGACCAGGTCGGCCGCACCGTCGGTGGAGGCGTTGTCGATGACGATGATTTCGACGGCGACCTCGGGGGCCTGGTCGCGGAGTGACGCCAGGCAGGCGCGCAGGAACTCGCGGCAGTTCCAGTTGGCGATGCACACCGAGACGTCGATCAGGTCGTCGGCGCTCTGCGGCGGCCGGCGGCGGGGCGCTCGGGGAAGGAACTGTCCCGCTGGGTACGCGATCGGGACGGTGTCGTTCGCCATGATGCCTCCCTGCACTTTCGGTCGGGCGACGGGCCGCCTCGGTCGCCGGCCGCTGCCGGGAACCACGTCCTTGACGCAGGCAGGCCAAGTGCGGCAGGGTGAGGTAAGTAACACGATTTCGGCGGTGATGTCAACCGCAAGCGCCGGTCAGCCGGCGACCTTCGCCCGGCCGCGACGGCGCAGCCACAGCCAGCCGCCGGCCGCCAGGCTCAGCCCCACCAGCAGGCCGAGCGTCGCCGTCGAAACGAGTTTCCCTCGCCGGTAGGATTCCGGGGCGAAGCGGAAGACGACCTTGCGGGCGCCGTCGGGAACGCGCACGGCCCGGAAGACGTAGTTGGCGCGGTACACCTCCGCCGGTTCGTCGTCCACAGTGCAGCTCCACCCGGGAAACCACACGTCCGTGAGCACCAGGTAGCCGCCGGGGCCGTCACCGAGGTCGATGGTCACGCGGTTCGGGCGATGGTCGCTGATCTCGGCGCGGCGATAGCCTCCCCCGGGAGGCGCTGAGTCCGGGTCGGCCGGTAGCGCCGTCTCCAGCAGGACGGTGCGGCGGAAGTCCGTTTCCTTGAGGGCAGCGAGGGCCGAGCGCTTCTCGGAAAGTGGGGCCGCGCCGGGAACCACGAACGCCCGGTCGAGGGAGTCGAGGTTTTCATAGACCGTGTAAGGCGGGAGTTCCTGCAGGCCGCCCGCGACGTTGCCGAAGGCGATCGGCTTCGGGTCACGCGCCTCGTCCTTCTCCTCCCAGCGGTCCCCCTCCGGCTTCAGGCCGGCCGGCTGGAGCAGGTAGCGCGTGCCGAGCAGGTTGAGGAGGGACCGATTCTTGATCTCGAAATTGTAAACTCCACCGCTCGCCTCGATCGGCTCGTCCCGGTCGCCGATGAACTGCAGGAACTTCTTGTACCGGTACACGTCGATGGGATTCAGGCCGCGCACCGCCTCGATCCGCAACAGCAGCGGCTGGGCGTACCCCAAGGGCGTGTTCCCCAGGACCGAGCGTCCCAGCGACGGGGTGTCGGGTTGGGCCGGCGCGTCGCGATCCAGGACACGGCCGCGGTTCGCGCGGTGCTCGGCCAGGTAATTCACGGATCGGGTTGGGAGGTAAATGTCGGTCTCCGAACAAACGGCGACCAGCGGCCGCGCCAGGGCCCACAGGTCGAGGAGGAGAACGACGACCCAGGCGACGCGCCAACTCGTGGAGGCCGACAACCGTGCCGGCAGCCAAACGGCGGCCGGGACAAGGACGACCAGCGCCACCCAGTATGGGTGGAAATGGAGCTGTTGTCCGACGGCGAGAAGGAGGAGCGCCTGCACCCCGACGGCAAGAAAGAGGACAGCCGCGACCCCCAGCGCGACCCGGCGGCAGCGCGCCGCGAGCGGCGGCGGCAGCGCTCTGGAAAATAGCACATCAGTGGTGGTGCCGGCTAGTAGGCCGATCGGCAGCGCGGCGATGAGCAACATGCGCGGCGGAATGCGGAACAGCTTGAAAACCGGCAGCCCTTCGAGGAGCGGCCCGCCGAGCGCGAAAACGACCAGGACCAGTGCGACGCCCGCCTGGAAGCGCACCCGGCCACGCACCAGGACCGGCGCCAGCACCGCGGCGACGACCCAGACGACCCCGAGACCGCCCTGGTAGTCCCACTCCGGCCCGGCCAACGACGGCCCGACCAGGCTGACCAGGGCACGGACGACGGTGCCGGGTGGGTCCGGTACGGCTCCGCTGACGGCGCGGGTCGTCTCCTTGGCGGCCTCGGCGGTCGGCAGCAGCTGCACCGCGAACAGGCCGAGCGCCCAGAGCGCGGCCCACGCGCCGAGTCCGGCCCAACGGGCGAGCGCCGGGAGGCGCCGCCGCCACGCCGGCGCCGCTTCCAGGGCCGGGCCGAGCGTCCACAGCGCGAGGAAGAGCCCGGCGTAAAACGTCAGTTGCGGCTGCGCCCCCAGGCAGAGGACGCCGAAGACAGCCCCCCCCCAGGCGGCACAGAGCAGCGCCGCCACGACCTCGCCGCGGCCGGACCGGCGGATCGCCTGTTCCATCAGCAACACCACCAGCGGCAGCCAGGCGATCGGTGCGAACGTGTGGTGCCCGGCGCCGAGCAGGTGGAGCATCCATTTACCCGCGAACATATAGCCTATCCCGGCGACCAACGACCCGGCGACGCCGAGGCCCTGGCTGCGGGCATAGGCGTAGGCGCCCCAGCCGGCGACGACGACGTGGGCGACGAGCAGCCAGCTCATGGCCGGACCGAGGAGCCCTTCGGGCAGGAGGTAGAGGATCGCCTGCGGCGGGTAGAAGGCGGCGACCTGGATGTCGTGGACGAAGGGCATCCCCGCGAGGGCGTACGGGCACCACAGCGGCAGCTCGCCGTCGTCCCGCCAGGACGTGACCAGGAAGCGCTTGGCCGGCAAGTACTGCACCAGGAAGTCGGAATGGTCTGAGTAGAGAACCGACCCGGGGTGACGCACCAACTCGGCGAAGAACAGGACGGCGAGCCCGGCAAGGACCAGGTAGGGGGTCAGGCGCGTCAGCACGGTCAGTTCGCCTTCTCAGCGGGAGAGGCCGCGACGTGGTTGTCCGGCGGCGCCTCGCCGGCCCGGCGCGGGGAGGGGCCGACGGCGCTGCGGATGATGTACGTCGGACGGCCCTTGACCTGTTCGAGGACGCGGCCGACGTACTCGCCGACGACGCCCAGCGTCAGCAACTGGCAGCCGCCGAAGAACAGGACGCTCGCCAGTATCACGGCCCCGGTGTCCACCGGCACCCCCCGGACCAGGCCGGTTACCAGGAGCCAGGCGGCGTACAGGAGACTCGCCCCGCTCACCAGCCCGCCGAAGACCGCCAGCCGGCGAAGGGGGTAGAAGCTGAAGGACGTGATGCTGTCCAGGGCCAGGCGGATGCTGCGGAGGAACGTGTACTTCGTCTGTCCCGCGTGCCGCGGCGGCGCCGTGAATTCGACCGAGGTCTGGGAAAAGCCGATCCAGGGCACCAGGCCGCGCAAGAAGAGCTGGCGCTCGGGGAGGTCCTTGAGGACATCGACGGCGGCCCGGCCGAGGAGGCGGAAGTCGTTACTCCCGGGCGGGATCGGGGTGGCGGCGAGCCAGTTGAAGGCCCGGTAGAAGAGCCAGGAAGTCAGCCTCTTCAGGGGCGAGATGTTCTCGATTTCCAGGCGGATGGTGTTGACGATTTCGTGGCCGGCCTGCCAGAGCTGCAGCATCTTCGGGATCAGGGCGGGCGGGTGCTGCAAATCGCTGTCCATGAGGATGACGGCGTCGCCGTCGGCGTAGGCGAGGCCGGCGCTCAGCGCCGCCTCCTTGCCGAAGTTGCGCGACAAGAGGACGTAGCGGACGCGCTCGTCGCCGCGGCGCAGCTGCGCCAACACGTCGGGAGTGCCGTCGCTGCTGCCGTCGTCCACGAAGACCCACTCGAAGCGGTAGGGCAGCGGGTCGCAGACGCGGCACAGCTCTTCGTGCAGCCGGGGCAGGTTGGGCGCTTCGTTGAGTCCCGGGATGACGACCGATACCAGAGGCTGCGCCATGTCCGCCGGTCCTGCCCCGGGCCTGTGGTGGTGGTGTACTCCCTGAAGCTTAGGACGTGGGCGGCGCGATGTACAGAGAGCGGACGGGGCGGCGGGCGTGGCAACTCTTCCGGGGGACCATTCGAGCGCCGTGCCCGTGCCCGTGCCCGGTGAAGAATCGGGCACGGGCACGGGCACGGGCACGGGCACGGAGTCGCTCCCGGGGCGGCTCACTCCAGGTGAAAGTCGATGACGTTGTCCTCGCCCGGCTTGACCAGCGCCTCGAGACCGGAGAGGTCGGGGGCGGCGTACTTGCGCGGCAGCAGCGAGTGGACGTCGGCAAACTCCGTCCCGAGCGGCTTGGCCGCGGGCGCCTCGACAGAAACGATCGTGACGCGGTGCCAGCCGGGCACGGCGCCGGGCCGGCCGTCGGCGGCGAGCGTGTAGGTGCCGTCCGCACGGATGTCGCCGCGCGCCAGCGGGCCGGTGCCGCCCTTGTCGGCGTCAGGGGCGAAGACGATGCTGCCGCGGGTCAAGGGGGCGCCCTTGTAGAAGACGCGGCCACGCACCGCCGCCGGTGCCGGGGCATCCTGACCGCAGCCGGCGGCCAGCAGCGCAACGGGAAGGGCCATCCAGGCCAGGCATGCTCGCATCGACATGGTTTCCCCTGCCAAGGCGTAGCCGCAAGCTGCCAGCTTGCGCGCTCGGGTGAGCGCGCAAGCTGGCAGCTTGCGGCTACGGGGCGGCGATCATAGCACGCGCTGCCGGCGCGTGGCAACGCCTCCCGGGGCCGCCGGAGGCGTCGAAATCGCCCCATTTTCCAGGGTTTCCCGGGCGCCGGGCCGCCCGGCGGTTCGGCTTGACCGGCAGCGGGGGTGCGGGTAGAAACCACCGCTCCATTTCCGGGGGGATGGGGTCGGTTGGGACGTTCACCGCCGGGCGGCTGCCCCCCAGCGTAAGCCAGGGGCCGACGGCAATCTCGAACGAGGAGTACAAACAGTGAAGCGGACGGTCGCGATCGTGGCGGGGGTAGTCACCCTGGGGTTGGCCCTGTACGTCGGCAGCCGACTGACCGCCCAGACGGGCGGGTCGGCGCCGCCGCCGGCGCCGACCATGAAGGTGCGCCTGGTCAACTTGCAGTTCGTCATCAAGAACTACAAGCGCACCGAGGCCCTGCGGCAGGAACACACCGAGGTGTTCAAGCAGTTCGACAACCAGATCAAGCAGCTCAAGGAATTGATCGATGCCCGCACCAAGCAGCTCCAGGATCCGCAGTACGCCGACAAGCGCGATGTCATCGAGAAGGAGATCAAGCGCCTGCAGCGCGAGATGCAGGACAAGACCGAGGAGGCCCGTGCGGCCCTGGACAAGAAGCAGGGCGACCTGATCGTCCTGGTCTACAAGGAGGTCGAGGAGGCGGTGAAGGCCTACGCCCGCCCCGCCGGCATCGAGTTGGTGCTGCACTACAACGACGCGGTCCTCGACACCGACCGCAACACCGCCCCCAACGTCGCTCGCAAGATGAGCGCTGGCGCCTGCATGCCGATGTACATCACGCCCGGCATGGACATCAGCCAGGAGATCGTCAACGCGCTCAACGCCAAGTACCCGGCGACCGCCTCGACGGGCGGCACGAGCGGCGGCACGCAGTGAGGGCGCAACGCTGGGCCCCTTCTCGGGCCGCGGGCCGAGCTTTCCGCCCGGCCCGCGGCGCGGGATGGGGCCAACCCCTGTCAAGGATGACGCGAACGTGAGAAGGCACAGTTACCGCTACCAGCGCACCCTGGCGCGGCCGGCGGAAGTCGAAGGAGTCGGCTTCCTGACCGGTGCCGGTGTGCATCTGCGCTTCGTCCCGGCGGCGCCGGATACCGGCGTCGTCTTCGTCCGCACCGATTTACGGCCGCGGGTGGTCATCCCGGCCCGCATCGACTTCGTCAGCGGCACGCAGCGGCGGACGACCCTGGGCCGCCCGCCCGCGCAGGTCGGCTTGGTCGAGCACGTCCTGGCGGCCCTGGCCGGCTTGCGCATCGACAACTGTTACGTCGAGCTGAACGCCCCGGAGCCGCCCGGCCTGGACGGCTCGGCCCGGCGCTTCGTGGAGGTCCTGCGCGACGGCGGTACCGCTCTGCAGCCGGCGCGGCGCACCGCCTGGGCGGTCGAACGGCCGGTCATCGTCGCCGCCAACGGCGCCACCCTCGCCCTCCACCCGCCGGACGGCGATGAATTCAAGATCAGCTATCTCCTCGATTACGGCTCCCGGTCGCCGATCGGCCGGCAGGCGCACACTCAGGTCATCACGCCGGAGTGGTTCGCCAACGAGGTCGCCTCGTGCCGCACCTTCCTGCTCGAGGCGGAGGCGGCCGAGCTGCGCCGCCAGGGCCTCGGGGCGCGGACGACGGCGGCCGACCTGCTGGTGTTCGGCCGCCGCGGGCCCATCGACAACCGGCTGCGCTACGGCAACGAGCCGGCCCGGCACAAGGTCCTCGACCTCGTCGGCGACCTGGCGCTGTTCGGGCACGACCTGCGCGGCCACATCGTCGCCTACCGCTCGGGGCACCCCCTCAACGTCGCCCTGGTCGAGGTGCTGAGCCGCAAGCTGGCGCCCGGGCTCGCTGCACCGCGGCCGGAGGCGCTCGCGGCCTAGCCCCGGCCCAATTGCGAGGAGTCCCATGACACGTCTGCGTCTGGCGGTAATCGGGGTCGGACATCTCGGCAAGGAGCACGCGCGCATTCTGGCGGGCCTGCCCGAGGTGGAGTTGGCCGGCGTGGCGGACGTGAACGCCGCCCAGGGCGAGGCCGTCGCGCTGCGCTGCGGCACGCGCCCCTTCGCCGATTACCGGGCGCTGCTGCCGCGGGTGGACGCCGCCGTCGTCGTCGTGCCGACGGCCTACCACCACGCCGTCGCCGTCGAGTTCCTGCGCCGCGGCCTCCCCGTCCTGGTCGAGAAGCCGCTCGCGGCCGACCTGTCCCAGGCCGGGGAGTTGGTCGAGCTGGCGCGGCGCCAGGGCGTCACCCTGCAAGTGGGGCACATCGAGCGTTTCAACCCCGCCTTCGAGGAATTGTGCCGCCGGCCGCTACGGCCCCGGTTCGTCACCTGCGAACGCCTCGGCTCATTCACCGGCCGCTCGAGCGACATCGGCGCCGTCCTCGATCTGATGATCCACGACCTCGACCTGCTGCTGGCCCTGGTGCGGAGTCCGGTGCGCGACGTGCAAGCGCTCGGCCTTTCGGTGCTCGGCGGGCACGAGGACGTGGCGGCAGCGCGGCTGGTATTCGAGAATGGTTGCGTCGCCAACCTCAGCGCCAGCCGGGTCAGCGCGGCGCCGCTGCGGCGCATGCAGGTCTGGTCGGCCGAAGGGTTCGCCTGCGTGGACTTCGCGAAGAAGCACCTGACGCTGGTGCAGCCGTCCGAGGAGTTGCGCCAGCAGCGACTCGACCCGCGCCGCCTCGATGCGGCGGCGCTGGCCCTGCTGAAGGCCGAGTTGTACGGCCGGCACCTGCAGACACTGGAACTGGACTGCCAGGGCGGCGACCAGTTGACGCGCGAATTGCAGGACTTCCTGCACTGCGTCCGTACCGGCGAGCGGCCGCGTGCCTCCGGTGAGGACGGGCGCGACGCCCTGGCCCTGGCCACGCGCGTCCTGGACAGCCTCCGCGCCCACCGCTGGGAAGGGCATGCCGACGGGCCAGCGGGGCCGCTGCACCTGCCGGCAGCAGCGGGCCAACTCTTCCAACCAGCCCAGGACGGTGCCGCGGCGTGACGGCTTCGCCTCACCGCTCCCCGCCTCTTCCACGAAGCCGATGATACGCTCCGTTTCGGCGCGACCCCCTCATCGGGGTGCTTGGATCGGCGTCCGGGCCTTCCTCCCGGATCACCTCGGCAACAGAACTCAGCACACAAGCCCGAGGTGACGGCGAGGGCAAGCCCCTCCCTCACCGGCACCTCGGGCTTGTGAATCTTTACCCGGCCGGCACAAGCCGGGCCACCCTCCCGGCTCAGTTTTCGGCCCCGGCGCGACTTCTTCCCGTCCGTGCGGCGCCAACTGATCTCTTTCCAAAAAATCGGGGGCAAGTCCTCCGCCGCGGCTTCGATCACCATCAATGGCGGGGCCTCCGTTGGCCCGTGGAACCAT
Source organism: Gemmataceae bacterium (assembly GCA_035266225.1). Classification (GTDB taxonomy): domain Bacteria; phylum Planctomycetota; class Planctomycetia; order Gemmatales; family Gemmataceae; genus DATFNV01. The sequence continues at coordinate 1,516 of DATFNV010000102.1, read as the reverse complement.
CGCGCGAGCTGTGTTTCGCGGCGGCCCGCCGATTGTGCGCGGTAAATGCTGGTGTCCTGAGCCCGACCGTGTGGGTGCCGATTCTTCTCAAGGAGATATCAAGTGTCGAGTTTTTTCGGCTTTGGCTTCCGCTTCACGTCTCCGTTCTCGTATCTCCGCAAACTCCTTGGCATCGACGGCAAACGGCGGCGGTCCCGGGGGGCTCCGCCGGCACGTAAGCCCGGGCGCCGGTGCTTTACCTTCGACCACCTGGAAACGCGCCTGGCGCCGGCCATCGGCGTCAGCTTCAGCGCCGGCACGCTCACGCTGTTCGGGACGCCGAGCGACGACAACGTGTCGGTGCTCGCCAGCTCCACCAATGTCACCGTTTCGGTCAACAATGTCCTCCAGACGACCGTCAGTTCGGCCAACTACAACAACCTGACCGCCATCAACTTCAATGGCAACGGCCACACCGTGGGGGACAATCTGACGGTCTCCGGCCTGGCCGGCAGCGTGGCCATCGGGCTCACCAACGTCGCCGGACTTGCGATCACCTCGGCCGCCAACGTGACGGTCACCGACACGGTCGCCCTCGCCCTGGGGACCTCGACGCTCACCGGGAACCTGAGCGTCACTGCGAACGGCGCCATCAGCCAGACCGGCACGGTGATCGATCCCGGCACTACCACCCTGGCGGCGGGCGCGGCCAACAACATCACGCTGAGCACCGGCACCAACGCCTTCGGCACCGTGGTCATCACCAGCGGCAACAACGTCACCCTCGCCGACACCCACGCCATTATCCTCGGTGCCTCGACCGTGTCCGGGAACCTGAGCGTGACCGCGAACGGCGCCATCACCCAGTCCGGCGCCGTGAGCGTGGCCGGTACCGGCAAGATCGCCACCCTGGCCGCCGGCTCTGCCAACAACATCACGCTGAGCACCGGCACCAACGCCTTCGGCACCGTGGTCATCAGCAGCGGCAACGACGTCACCCTCGCCGACACCCACGCCCTCATCCTCGGCGCCTCGACCGTGTCCGGGAACCTCAGTGTGACTGCGAACGGTGCCATCACCCAGTCCGGCACCGTGAGCGATCCCGGCACCACCACCCTCGCGGCCGGCTCGGCCAATAACATCACGCTGAGCACCGGCACCAACGCCTTCGGCACCGTGGTCATCACCAGCGGCAACAACGTCACCCTCGCCGACACCAATCCCATCATCCTCGGCACCTCGACCGTGACGGGCAACCTGAGTGTGACTGCGAACGGCGCCATCACCCAGACCGGCACGGTGAGCGATCCCGGCACCACCACCCTGGCGGCCGGCTCCGGCAACAACATCACGCTGAGCACCGGCACCAACGCCTTCGGCACCGTGGTCATCAGCAGCGGCAACGACGTCACCCTCGCCGACACCCACGCCCTCATCCTCGGCGCCTCGACCGTGACGGGCAACCTGAGCGTGACCGCGAACGGCGCCATCAGCCAGACCGGCACGGTGAGCGATCCCGGCACCACCACCCTCGCGG
>DATFNV010000101.1:0-5325 GCA_035266225.1 Gemmataceae bacterium | reverse complement strand
AAGGTGCGCTACAAGCAGACGGTGCTCGGGGCGGTCTGGGCCCTGCTGCAGCCGCTCGGGATGATGGCCCTGTTCACGTTCTTCCTGCACCCGGGCGAGGACGGCGCCGTGCCGTATCCGCTGTTCGCCTTCAGCGGGTTGCTGGCGTGGATGTTCTTCGGCAACGCCCTGGGCAGCGCCAGCCAGAGCGTCGTCGCCAACCAGAACCTGGTAACGAAGATCTACTTTCCGCGCATCATCATCCCGGCGAGCGCCGTCGGCGTCGGCCTGGTCGATTTCGCGGTCGGCTCGCTGCTGCTGGCGGTGCTGATGGCGGCCTACGGCACGGCGCCCGGTTGGGGGCTGCTGCTGGCGCCGCTGATGGTGCTGCTGCTGGCGGTCGCGGCGGTTGGGGTCGGCGCGCTGCTGGCGGCGCTGACGGTGGCCTACCGCGACTTCCGCCACGTCATTCCCTTCCTGGTGCAGTTCTGGATGTTCGCGACGCCGAGCATCTACCGTCCGGACGGCGTCGGGCCGGCCTGGCGGGCTTGGATGCCGCTGAACCCCGCTTTCGGACTGATCCTGACGTTCCGATGGTCCGTGCTGGGAGGGACGCCCGACGGCTACGACCTCTACGCCCTGGCCGTGTCGGCGCTGACGAGCGTGCTGCTGCTCCTGGTCGGCTGCCTGTACTTCCGCCGCGTGGAACGCGGCTTCGCGGACATCATTTGAGTCCCGTTTAGCGGCCGCCCTCGGGGCGGCGCGTTGAGCGCCGCCCCGAGGGCGGCCGCTAAACAAGGCCACGGCTCACTGACGGATGAAAGGCATCCTCTTCACCTACGTGCTGACCTACGGCGGGGCGGCGGTGTCGCTGTTCGACCCGTTCGTCGGCCTGCTGGCCTACGTCTGCCTGGCGATCATCCGGCCGGAGTTGCTGTGGTTCTGGGCCATCGAGCCGGGCAACAGCTTCAGCCGTGTCGTCGCCGGGGCCCTGCTGATCGGCTGGGGGGTGCAGTTCCTGCGGCGGGGGGCGGCGCTGTCGCCGTTCGCCGCCGGCCGCGGACGGGCCGTCGTCCTTGCCCTCGGCGCCGCCTGGATTTGGTCGGTCCTGAGCGCGTCGCTGGCGCCGAATCCGGACACGGCCTGGGGCTTCGTCGAAACCTTCTCGAAGATCGTCCTGCCGTTCCTGGTCGGCATCTCCCTCATCGACTCGATGGCCCGGCTGAAGGCCCTCGCCTGGGTGATCGTGCTCAGCCAGAGTTACCTGGCGCTGGAGATGAATCTCGCCTATTTCAGCGGGTACAACCGGCTTTACTTCGACGGCGTCGCCGGCATGGACAACAACAGCGCCTCGATCGCGATGGTGACGTGCCTGGGGCCGGCCTTCTTCTTCGGACTGTACGCGCGGCGCTGGTGGCAGCGCCTGGCGGCCTTCGCCTGCGCAGGGCTGCTGATGCACGCCGTGCTGTTCTCCTTCTCGCGCGGCGGCATCCTGGCCATGCTCCTGACCGGGACCGTGACGTTTTTGCTGATCCGCAAGACGATCGCTCACTATGTCGCCTTCGCGGCGGCGGTGTTGATCGGCTTGCAGCTGGCCGGGCCTGGAGTGCGCGAGCGCTTTGCGACGGCCTTTGCCGGCGAGGGGGCGCGCGACGCCTCCGCCCAGAGCCGGCTGGAATTGTGGACCGCCTGCGGCGACGTGATGAAACGGATGCCGGTCTTCGGCGCCGGGCCGGACCACTGGCCGTTGCTGGCCGAGACCTACGGCTTCGCGCAGGGCAAGGAAGGGCACTCGCTGTGGATGCAGTGGGGCGCCGAGATGGGCATCCCCGGACTGGCGTTCCTGCTGCTGTTCTACGGCCTCTGCGCCTGGCGCCTGTGGCCGCTGGCGCGCGCCCGCGACCCGGCGAGCGACCCCTGGCAGCGCCACCTGGCGAGCATGGTGATCGTCGCCCTCGTCGCCTTCGCGGTGTCCGCCCAGTTCGTCAGCCTGAAGCTGCTGGAAGTGCCGTACTACGTCGCGCTGCTGGGCGCGGGGACGCTCAAACTGGCCTCGGCGCCGGCCACCGACCCACGACGTGTGACTGACAACGCATTGACATTCCCGGAGTCCGCCTGAGCCATGAAACCCGCCGTCCGCGTCGAGAAGCTGTCGAAGCAGTATCGCATCGGCGCCAGCCGCGCCGGCTACCGCACCCTGCGCGAGAGCCTGATGGAGGCCGCCTCGCCGGCCCGCTGGTGGCGGCGACTGGGTGCGCGCCGGGCCGACTCCGCCGCGGAGCAGCCCGACACCTTCTGGGCCCTGCGCGAGGTGTCGTTCGAGATCGAGCCGGGGGAGGTGGTCGGCATCATCGGTCGCAACGGCGCCGGCAAATCGACACTGCTCAAGGCCCTCAGCCGCATCGTCGAGCCGACGGAAGGCCGCATTGAAATCCGAGGCCGAGTCGGCAGTCTGCTGGAGGTCGGCACCGGCTTCCACCACGAGCTGACCGGCCGCGAGAACATCTTCCTCAACGGGGCCATCCTGGGTATGGGGCGGCGCGAGATCACCGCCAAGTTCGACGCCATCGTGGACTTCTCCGGCGTGGGCCGCTTCCTCGACACGCCGGTGAAACACTACTCCAGCGGCATGTACGTCCGCCTGGCCTTCGCCGTGGCTGCCCACCTGGAACCGGAGGTGCTGATCGTCGATGAGGTGCTCGCGGTGGGCGACGCGGCCTTCCAGAAGAAGTGCCTGGGCAAGATGCGCGAGGTCAGCTCGGCGGGGCGGACGGTGCTGTTCGTGAGCCACAACATGGCGGCGGTGGCGGAGCTGACGGGCAAGGCCATCCTGTTGGAACAGGGGCGCGTTGGCGGGGCCGGCGCCCCCGCCGAGATGATCGACCGTTACCTGAAGGTCCAGACGAGCCAGTCGGGCGAGCGCGCCTGGCCGGCCGAGCGGCCGCCCGGCGACGGCCGGGCCCGGCTGCTGGCCATCCGGGTGCGCAACGCGGCGGGGGCGCCGGCTGCGGCCGTCTCCATCGAAGAGCCGCTGACTATTGAGGTCGATTATGAGATCCTCGAATCGGCGCAGCAGATCAACGTCGCCATCCGCGCCTTCCACGAGGGCGCCGTTTGCGCCTTCTCCGCGGCGAACAACCTGGAGACGGCGGACCTGGACGGCGGCTCGGCTCCGGGTCGCTACCGCAGTGCCTGCGCCGTCCCCGGCAACCTGTTCAACGAGGGGGTCTACCGGATCGACGTGCTGCTGCTGCGCGACCTGAAGGCGATCGCCCGCGAGGAGGCACTGACGCTGACGGTCCAGGACACCGGCTACGCCCGGGCGGGCTTCGTCGGCAACTGGCCCGGCACTCTGCGGCCCGTGTTTCCCTGGCGGACTGTCAAGGTGTGACCGGAGGGAAAATGTCGCTCGTCAAGTACATCGACCCGAGCGCCAGTCGCGCCTCTGCGGCGCCGAGGGCCGCCGCCGCTCCGGCCTCGGGCCGCTGGCGCTCGGCGGCCGTCTTGCTCCTGATCGTGGCGGCCGGCGTGGCCTTGCGCGGCTACCACATCGGGGCGGAATGCTTCGATTGCGACGAACTGTACGCGGTCCGCATCCAGGGGACCTCGCCGCAGGCGCTCGGGCGCGTGGTGGCGCGCGACGCCTTCCACACCAACCACCCGCCGCTGATGACGGTGCCATTCCTCTACTGGAACGCCCTGGTCGGGACCGACGAGGGGCGGGTGCGAGCCCTGCCGTTCCTCCTCAGTACGCTGACGATCTTGCTGACCTACCGGCTCGGGGCGCGACTCGGCGGGCCATTGCCGGGCCTGTTCGCGGCGGGACTTGTGGCCCTCAACCCGCTGCACGTCGCCTACGCCCAGGAGGCGCGCCACTACGCCATGCTCGCCTTCCTGGTGACGGCGGCTCACCTCTCGTTTGTGCGCTGTCTTCAGTTCGGCCGGCGGCTCGACCATGCCGTCTACCTAATCCTCTGCCTCCTGGCGGCCCTGACGCACTACTTCGCCGTGCTGGCGCTGACGGCCCACGTCGCCGTTTGCGCCTGGCTGCTGGCGCGCGGCGGGGCGGCCGGCTGCCGCGCCGCGGTGCGGCTCCTACTGACGCTGGCCTTGCCGGCGGTCCTGTGCCTGCCCTGGGTGCTGGTGGTCCGCTTCCAGGCCGGGCAGCCTTGGCAACACCTCGCGGGGGCGGAGGTCGGCAGCCTCACGCGCTGCCTCCTCGACGTGGCCGCCGTCCGAACCGAGTGGGACGCCGGCCTCTGCGGAGGGGTCGCCGTCGTCCTGCTGATCGTGGGCACCCTGTGGTACACGCGGCGGGATCGGCTCCCCATCGCGGCGGCGGACGGCTCGCCTCCGCTGCCCCGCCGGCTGGGGGCCGTCGCGGTGGTCGTCGGTCTGTGCGGCGCCGCTGTGGCGTATCACGAGGCGCCCGGCCGGTTGCTCCCCGTCGTCCGCGCGACCCTGGCGAGTCACGGCTACGAGGGATCGGTGATCGAGCAGGAGGTCCAGGTGCTGTTCCGGCTCCTGATCGCCGCCCCCGCGGCCCTGGTGGCGGCCGGCCTACTGCTGCTCGCCTGGCCGGTGCTGCTCCGGCTGGCATCGCGGGCGCTGGAGTCGTCCCCCGCCCGGCCGCTACCCGTGTCCATCCTGTGCGGCGCGCTGCTGGGGACACCCGTCCTTGCGACATGGGCGGTCGGTTTTTTGGGTATTCCGTTCCTGCAAACGCGCAACCTCATCATCCTCGTCCCGCCGCTCGCCGTGACCCTGGGCCTCGGCCTCGCCGCCCTGTGTGCCTCCCGCGGCGGGCGCCTCGTCGCCGCGGCCGCTGCCGTCTTGCTGCTGTGTACCGCGGCCCAGTACCGGCCGACCGCCGCGCCGCTCGGGCGGGACGGCTATCCGCTCGGAATGCACACTTACGACTGGCGCGGCCTCGACGCCTCCCTGGGAGACACACAGGAGTCGCTGCCTCTGCTCACGACGCGGACATCTGCCACCGATCCGATCCTCTATTACTCCGGCGCCCGGGCGCCGCGCCGCCTGGACCCGGCAACGGAATGGCCCCCTTTGCCGGACGAATTCTTCCTCGCCCACATCGACAGGGATGCGGCCTGCGCCGCCGTCCTCGCGCGGCTGACGGAGAGCGGCGCGACCTGCAAGCCGCGCTTGCGGGACGGTGAACTCGTCCTCCTGGCGGTAAAGATGAGGTAAGCGTCCCGTGAACTGCGTGCCTTTGTAGGGTGGTATCAGCCCAATAAGTCTGGGGGAGAGCAGCTGCGCCGGGCTTTCTGCTGCGTAGAATGGAGCATGACCCTGGCGCTGCCTGACATCCCCGAATCCGAGCGCACC
>DATFNV010000100.1:0-4553 GCA_035266225.1 Gemmataceae bacterium | reverse complement strand
CGCCGTCGCGGTGGAGCATGGCGCCGAGGGCCAGGCCGGTGAAACCCAGGCCGAGGTCGGCGAGGAAGGTGCGGCGGGAAGGGGCCGGCGGGATCATCGGGCTTGCTCCTCCGTTCAGGCGGGGGCTGCGATCCTTCTGTTATACCGCGGCAGGGGTTGGGGCGACGCTGCGGGGTCGCACGCCTCGCGTTGCCAGCGAGGTCGTATCGTCGGTACAATCCCCCCGCTCGCTGGATGGCGGCGGGCGACCGACCCTGTTCAAGGAGGGACGTCATGTCGGCGGGTACATCGACCGAGCCGGGCCAGCCCGTACACCGACCCCGCACGGTGGAGCGCTGGCTGGCGTCTCCCTGGCCTTGGGCGGTTTGCGTCGCGCTGGGGCTGGCCGCACGCGGCGTTCACCTGGCCCGCGGCCTCTCCTACTGGTACGACGAGGCGTACCTGCTCCTGAACGTCTTCCAGCGCGACTGCGCCTCGCTGCTGGGGAGGATCGATCACAACCAGGTGATGCCGCCGCTCTTCCTCTGGCTGCTGCGCGGCGTGTACCTCCTTGGCGGCGGCAGCGAGTGGGTCATGCGCCTGCCGGCGGCGGCGGCTGGCGTCGCGGCCTTGGCCCTCATGTTTCCGCTAGCGCGACGGGTCGCGGGCCGGCCGGGGTGGGTCTGGGCCGTCTGCTTCGTCGCCCTTTCCGGCAACACCTTGCTGCACGGTACCGAAGTGCATCCGTACACCTTCGACCTCCTCGCCACTGAAGCGATCCTGCTCAGCGCCGTGGTCGTGCTGGGCGATGCCAGTTCACCGGGTACACGGCGTGGCGGTTGGCTGGCCCTGTGGGGGCTGGCGTTGCTGGGCCCGTGGCTGTCGTTTCCCAGCGTCTTCGGCCTGGGGGCGGCCAGCGCGGCTCTCCTCTGGGCCAACTGCAAGGGGGCCGGCCGGCCGGCGTGGCTCGCCTGGCTTCTGTTCAACGGACTGACGGCGGCGTCGGGACTGGCGCTGTGGACCCTCAGCGCCCGGCACCTGTACTACCCCGGGATGATGGAAGCCTGGGGGAGCCAAGGCTGGGCCGGCTTCCCCGACTGGTCGCGCCCCGGCGCGGCGTTGCTGTGGGGGTTGGCCCGCCTCAATACCGTCGGCCAGTACGCGACCGACGACATGGGCATTCCGATGGCGATCCTGGCCGTGGTCGGGTTCGTCGCCCTGGCCCGGCGGAGTCCGGCTGTGGCGGTCTGTGTCGCCGCCCCGCTGGTGCTGGCGACCGCGGCGGCCTACCTGGGGAAGTATCCCTTCGCCGACCGCACGACCCTGTTCGCCGCCCCGTGCGTCTGGCTGTCCGCTGCGGTCGGCGTCGAGGTGGTGCGCCGGTTGGTGCTTGGGCGTTGGCCGGTCGTGGGCCTGCTCGTGCCCGCCGTGCTGTTGGCTCCCGGCCTGATGCACCTGAGCAAGCTCCTGGTCGTGCCGCGTCCGAACCCGGCGTTCCGCGAGGCGTTCGCCTTCGTCGAGGACCAGCGCCAGGCCGGCGACGAGGTCTGGGCGTCGCACGCCGAGGTCTTCCAGGTCTACCGCGGCCCCGAGGCGCCGGTCCTGGAAGCCGGCGCTGTCGATCGGCTGGGCCAGGTCGCCCGGCACCATCGGGTCTGGATGGTCAGCACACTGTCGCCGATCCTCAAGGGGCCGTGTGTTCCCGAGGCGCTGCAACGCGTCGAGGAGGTCGGCGGACACCGAGTCTTGCGGCGGGAGTTCTTCGGTCTCGAAGTGGTGCTCTACGAACCGCCGGTAGGAGGCTCGACGCGGTAGGGGCCAAGCGGCGCGCGTAATCTGGCCAAACGCCCCTTTGGCCAGGTTCCCTCTGGGCCTCCCAGCCGGCTTACCCCAACGGCCCCAGAGTTGAACCCTGCCGGCGAATCGCCCCTTCCACACGGCTGGGGTGCGAAGTTGCCGCGAAAAAAAGTTGAGATCAGCCCCCGTGATACGGTATCCTGATCTCTTCGGTGAACGCGAAGAACCCGGCTCGATCCTCGGCACCTTGACGCGGACCCATTGCGGAGACGGTCATGCCTATCCCGCTGAGCTGTGATTGCGGTCGCTCGCTGCGCATCAAGGACGAGTTCGCGGGGCGCAAGGTGAAGTGTCCCCAGTGCGGCGAGGTGCTCGTCGTGCCGAATCCCATGCCCGCGCCCGCGGCGGAAGACGAGGAGGTTCGCCTGCTTCCCCTGGAAGACTCCGACAAGAGCCCGCCGCGGAAAGAGACCGAAAAACCCAAGCCCTACGAGATGGTGCAGACCGCGCCGCGCCCGAGCCGTTCGGCCCCCGAGGATGAGGAAGACGGGGAGGATGACGAGGACGACCCCGAAGAACGCCGTCGGGAGCGGCGCCGGCAGGAGAAGGAGAAAGCGGAAGAGGAGCGGGAGAAGGAACGGGAGGAAAAACGGCAGCGCAGGAAGCGGCGAATCGAGCGGGCCGAAGAAAACAATCGGGAGCGCCGGAAGGCGCGCGTCGCCGTCGGCGATGGGTGGTTCGGGAGCGTCAACTCCGGCGTCATCGGTGGGATCCTCACGATCCTCATCGCGGTCGTTTGGTTCGTGCTCGGCATCGTCCTGATCGACCGCATGTTCATCGCCCCCCCCATCCTGGTGGTGATCGGCTTCATCGCCATCCTCAAGGGACTCACCAGTCGCTGAGAAACCTCCCCGCCCGCGGGCGGCCAGTTGGGTTGGCAAATCTCTTGCCTTCATAGTAAAATCGCATCGCGATGGAACGCCGGGAGGTCACGGAAGGACCGTACCCTCCCTACGGAACGAAGAGGCGGCCTGTCCGCCTGTCCCCCAGTGCGGGAGGTACTCCGGAATGCCCCTGTCAGCCCGACTCGGTCTGGCGCTGTTTGCCCTGGTGGCCGCCCTTGCGCCTGCGGCGCGCGCCCAGGGTCCCGTGAGCGACCGGCCCGAGCCGTTCACCCCCGCCCGCCCCGAAACCCGCGAAGAACTCGACCGGCGCGAGGCCCTCAAGCTGTACGGACTGGCCGTCTTCCACGAGCGCGACAACCGTCTCCTGGCGGCGGTGCGCGCCTACGAGGAGGCCACGCGACTCGACCCCGAGGCCGCCCCCGCGTTCAAGGCGCTGGTGCCGCTCTACCTCGGGCTTGATCGGCTCGACGAAGCCCTCGCCGCTTGCAAGAAGGCGCTCGACCTGGACCCCGGCGACTACGAAACCTGGCACCTCTACGCCCGCCAGCTCCGGGTTCAGGACCACCCCAAGGAGGCCGCGGACGCCCTCGGCCGCGCCCTGGCCTGCCCGGGGTTGAAAGAGCATCCCGAGGTCCGCGTGCAGTTCGCCTTCGACCTGGCGCTCTTGCAGGAAAACCTCAACGATTTCGACAAGGCGGAGGCGGCTTACCTCGAAGTCGTCAAGGTGCTCGACAACCCGGCCGCCCTGGAGGAGGCCAGCGACCTCAACGAACAGGACATCGACGGCCGGGCGGCCGAGATCTACGAGCGCCTCGGCCGCGTCAGCCTCCGCGCCGGCAAGCACGACAAGGCGAAGGACTACTTCGTCAAGGCGCGCGACAAGGTGAAGGAGAAGGACCCGGCGCGGGCGAAACGGCTGTCCTACAACCTCGCCGAGCTGCACCTGGCCCGGGAGGAGTGGGCGCCGGCGCTGGCGGCGCTGGACGACTACCTGGAGACGCTGCCGCAGGGCACCGAGGCGTACCGGGCCAAGATCAAGGCGCTGCAGAAGCTTGGCCGCGGTGACGAGGTCGTGCGCGTGCTGGAGAAGTACGCCGTCCGCGACGCCCAGAACGCGGCGCTGAAGCTGCTGTATGCCGAGCAGCTCGGCGTGGCGGGCAGCATCGGCGACGCCGAGCGCATCTACAAAAACATGGCCCAGACGACCGCCACGCCGGACGTCTACCGCGGGCTGTTCAAGCTGTACGCCGAGGCCAAGCCGCCGCACTTCGACCACCTGGCCAACGTGCTCGACGAGACCCTCGGCAAGGCCGCGGGCACCCGAGACCAGTCGGGGGACGAGGAGTCGGCGGCCCGCGCCCGCGCCATGCTGGTCGTGCTGCGCGAGGACGCCGGGCTGGTGCGCGGGCTCATGCCGGTCGTGCAGGAGCGCCTGAAGACCAACACGCCGATCAACTCCACGACGTGTTTCTTCCTCGGTGTGCTGGCGGCGCGGACGCAGCAACTCGACGCCGCCGAGGAGATGTTTCGCCAGTGCCTGCGGAACAACCAGGGCGGCGCCCCGCGCCTGGTGCAGAAAGAGCCGGAGGTCTACCAGAACCTGCTCCGCGTGCTGCGCCTGGCCCACAAGAACGAGGCGGTCGTCGAGGTCTGCCGCGACGGGCTGCGCAACTCGCGCACGGTGCAGCCATTCTTCTTCCACCTGCACATGGCCCAGGCGCTGGCGCGGATCGGCAAACTCGCCGACGGCCTCAAGGAGGCCGACGCCGCGGTCGAGGCTGCCCCCGACCCGAGCCGCCTCCTCTGCCGCGAGACGCGCGTCCGTATCTTGCTGCAGGCGGAGCGCTACGAGCAGGCCGCCGCCGAGTGCAA
>DATFNV010000099.1:0-5700 GCA_035266225.1 Gemmataceae bacterium | reverse complement strand
TGTCCAGTCGAGTACAATCGCACCGTCGCGGTCGAGACCGTGTCCCGCCACGCCTCCAGGCGGGGGGCGGCTGACAACGGTCTCTGAATATCCGTAAGACGGGGATTCGATGTCTGGGAAAGCCGGAGTTCGTGTCGTCCTCTCTGTACTCGCTCTCTGCCTCGCCGGCCTTGGCGCGTGGTACACATTCCGTCCCGCGACAGGGGCCCTCCCGACAGGCTCCGAGGACAGTCCGAAGGCAGACAACGACGAAGCGTCCCTCGCGGGAGCCAGTTCGGCGCCGCCGGCGGACCCGCTCGAGCACCGGTTCTCCGCCCAGGTGCAGCCATTCCTCGAGCGCTACTGCGTCACGTGTCACGGCTCGAAGAAGCACAAGGCCGGGCTCGATCTCAGCGGCGATTCGACCGTGACGGCGGTGGCGAACAACGCCCGCCGGTGGGAGCTGGTGCTCGAACGACTCCAGGCGGAGGAGATGCCGCCCGAAGACGCGCCGCGCCGCCCGGAGGCCGACGAGCGGGCCGCGGTCATCGCCTGGATTCGCGACCTGCGCGACCGGGAGGCGAAGCGGAGCGCCGGCGACCCGGGGACGGTCCTGGCCCGCCGCCTGAGTAACGCCGAGTTCGATTACACGATTCGCGACCTGACCGGCATCGACATTCGGCCGACGCGCGAGTTTCCCGTCGATCCTGCCAACGAGGCCGGCTTCGACAACTCGGGCGAATCGCTCGCCATGTCGCAGGCCCTGTTCAGCAAGTACCTGGCCGCGGCCCGCCTGGTCGCCGACCACGTCGTCCTCACGCCGCAAGGCTTCGTCTTCGCACCGCACCCGGTCGTCACCGACACCGACCGCGACAAGTACTGCGTCCGGCGCATCATCGATTTCTACAACCGTCATTCGGTCGATTTCGCCGACTACTTTCTCGCCGCGTGGAGGTATCGCCATCGCGACCGGCTCGGCCGGCCCGACGCGGACCTGGGCCGCTTCGCGACCGAGGCGGGGCTGAACGCGAAGTATCTGTCGATGGTCTGGTCGGCCCTGACGGAGGGGGAGGCGGAACTGGGGCCCCTGGCCGCTGTGCGGAAGATGTGGTGGGAGCTACCGGCGCCCCCGGTAGGTCCCGCTTGCCGAACGGGACCAGAAGAGGTCCCGCTCGGCAAGCGGGACCTACCAGCGGTGGACGCGGCACGCCCCGGTTGCGAGCGGATGCGCGACCTCGTGGTGCGCCTGCGCAAGCCGCTCAAGCCCGACGTCAAGAAGGTGAGCGTCAGCGGAATATCGCCCGGCAGTCAGCCGCTCGTCCTGTGGCACAACGGCCAGCTGGCGAGCCGGCACAGGAGCTACTCCGGAGAGGTTGTTGCCGATCTGAAGAAACTGGCCGAGCAACTGAAGGACGCGGACCGCGAGCTATCGACATTCTTCACGATCAAGGAGACCGACGCCGACAAGGATAAGCTGCGCGGGGCGCTGGGGCGATTCTGCTCGGTGTTTCCCGGGGCCTTCGTCGTCTCGGACCGCGGTCCGTATTTCAACCCCACCGAGGCCGGTAAAGGGCGTCCGCTCACGGCCGGGTTCCACCTCATGCAGGGGTATTTCCGCGACGACCAACCGCTGTGCGAATTGATCCTCGACGAACGGCAGCGGCACGAACTCGACGCGCTGTGGGAGGAGCTGAATTTCGTCACCCTGGCTCCGATGCGGCAGTACAAGGACTTCATTTTCTTCGAGCGGGCCGAGCCGCCGCGCTTCATGCGCGAGGCCGAGTTCGACTTCGCCCGCTCCGAGGACAAGGACGCCACGTCCGAGACGAAGATGAACCGGCTCGCCGAAGCGTACCTGGCGAAGGCACGCAAGCAGGGCGCCAAGGGCGAGGCGGAGGAGGCGATCACCACGTACTTCGCCGACCTGGCGGCGGCCATCCGCGGCGTCGAGCGGGCGCGGCTGGCGGCCGAGCCGAGCCATCTCGAGGCGCTGGTGAAGTTCGCCGAGCGGGCCTACCGCCGGCCGCTCGCGGCCGACGAACGCGAGGGCTTGCTGGCGTACTATCACAAGGTCCGCCGGCAGGACGAGCTGGGGCACGAAGAGGCGCTGCGCCAGACCCTCGTCACCGTGCTGCTGTCGGTCCATTTTTGCTACCGTATCGACCTCGCGGAACCGGGCCCGGCTGCGCGGCCGCTAGCGGACTACGCGCTGGCGAGCCGCTTGAGCTATTTCCTCTGGTCGAGCATGCCCGATGGCGAGCTGCTGGCTCACGCGGCCGCGGCGGACCTGCATCAGCCGGAAGTGCTGACGGCCCAGGCGCGGCGCATGCTGCGCGACCCCCGGGTGCGCGGGCTGGCGACGGAGTTCGGCGGCAACTGGCTCGATTTCCGCCGCTTCGAGGAGCACAACGCCGTTGACCGCCAACGCTTCCCGAGTTTCACCAACGACCTGCGGCATGCGATGTTTGAAGAGCCGATCCGCTACTTCGTCGATGTGGCACAGCGGAATCGCTCGGTGCTCGATCTGCTCTACGCGAATGACACCTTCGTGAATCGGCCGCTGGCGAAGCACTACGGCATCCCCGAGCCGCCGAAGGGGTCGGACGATTGGGTCCACGTCGATGACGCGCGGCGTTTCGGCCGCGGCGGCCTGCTGCCGATGGCGGTCTTCCTCACGAAAAATGCGCCGGGACTGCGCACCAGTCCCGTCAAGCGCGGCTACTGGGTCGTGCGCCGGGTGCTGGGCGAGCAGATTCCGCCGCCGCCCCCGGCCGTCCCGGAACTGCCGAAGGACGAGGCGAAGCTGGGAGAACTGACGCTGCCGCAGGTGCTGGCGCGGCACCGCGACAACAAGGCCTGCGCCGGCTGCCACCGTCGCTTCGATTCGGTCGGCCTGGTCTTCGAGGGGTTCGGCCCGATCGGTGAGCGCCGCACAGTAGACCTGGGGGGCCGACCGGTCCAGACGGGTGCAACCTTTCCCGACGGAAAAGACCGGAACGGATTGGAGGGGCTGCGCCAGTATCTGCACGACAAGCGGCAGGAAGAGTTTATCGATAACCTGTGCAGAAAGTTGTTTTCGTACGCCCTCGGGCGCACCCTGGTGCTGTCGGACAACAAGGCGCTCGACGAGATGCGGACCCGGCTGGCGGCCGACGGGTACGCGTTCGGCAGCCTGGTCGAAGCGATCGTCACGACTCCGCAGTTTCTGAATAAGCGAGGGCGCGATGATCCGCAGCAGCGGTAGCCGACCGTGTACCGACGCCAGTTTCATGTCGATTTTCTACTTAATCCCCTGTTCCAGGCTTCCCACCTTGACCGGCCGGCGGAGGAGGAGGGTCGGGCGGTGTGATCGCGGGAGGGGCGTACTCTGCCGGGGAGGCGGATCGGCGGGCGGCCCCGGCGGAACCTGCTGGACGGAGGGCGCGTCCGGCATCCGGGAGCGGATTTGCCGGGCCAACTCTTTCGTGCTGGCCCGCAAGCGCCAGCCGATGAATGCGCAGATTGCACCGCCAATGCCAACGATGAGCAAGGCGCAGAAAAACAGCGTGAACGTCTGCCCCGACAACGACGTGCTCAGAAGCGTGGCCAGGATGGTCACGGCGGCCGAAAGCAGGCATAGGCCAATCGTGAGCAAATCGGAAACGGGCGTCCCTTGCTCCAGCTTTTCCAGCTCATGCTCCGAGATCGTATACGCCCGCAACTCCCCGAGCGGGGCGACACGGACCACCTGTTCCGGGTTTCGTCTTCGGGCGGCCAAGGGGACTCCTTCACGCCAGGGAGCCGCTGACGACCCGCCCGGAGGCCTGGACGCGCCCAGCACCTCCGCCGAGATCGACGACCAGGTGCCATTGGCCCGGGCGCGGGGGTCGTATGAGATAAGGGCTGGTTCGTGCGTAGCCGCCGTAGTAATGGTAAGGCTTCCCTTGCAGGTAGTTCTGATAATTGGCCGCGTCGAGCAACTGGACGTTGGCGGCGTTGCCGGCAAGCGTCACCTCGACGGCGTCCCCTTCGCCCAGGTCGAATTCCTTGTGCAAGTGCTCCATAGTCCACCCGTCTGATCGAATTTCAGCCTGGGTCCCTGCCGTACGCCCCCTCTTGGATTATATCAACACTTCTCGCTGCCGGCGGCGGAAGTCCCCGGCAGACGGGGGGGCGCAAGTGGTTGAACTCGGGTTGCCCGACCGGGTAGAATACCAATCGATGCCCGCGCTGAGCGTCCTTGATTGCCGCGGAGGGAGAGCAGCAATGGCTATGCCTGGACCGATTACCAACAGGATCACCCGCCGCACGTTGCTGCAAGGCATCGGCGTGACGATGGCTCTCCCCTGGCTGGAGTCGATTTCCGGCTGGGGGAGCGAGGCGGCGTCTCGGCCGTCTCCTGCGGGGCATCCCCAGCGGTTCGCGGCCCTGTTCATGGGCAACGGCATCAGCCCCCCCAACTGGGCGGCGAAGGGCTCGGGCGCCGACATGGAACTGAGCAAGAGCCTCCAGCCTCTCGCCTCGCTGCGGCCGCGGCTGAACGTCATCTCCGGCCTGTTCAACAAACATGCAACGGGGGTCGGCATCCACCCCGGGCAGACCGGCAACATCTTGTCGGGGGCGGCGCTGCAGAAAGGGGCCGTGTTGCGGGGCGGCACCAGCATGGACCAGGTTCTCGCCGCGAACCTGGGGGAAGAGACCGCGCAGCCGAGCCTGGTCCTGGGATGCGAGCAGCCGATCACAGGCTACCACGAGACGAATTTCTCGATGGCCTACAGCTCGCACATCTCCTGGCAGGACGCCAATTCGCCAGTGCCGATGGAGGTCTACCCGTCGCTGGCCTTCGACAGCCTCTTCGACAACCAGGGCAGCCGGCGGACGCTCAGCGTTCTCGACCGCGTCCGCGAGGAGGCCGAGGCGCTCAATCGCCGGGTCAGTCATGCCGACCGGGCCAAGCTCGACGAATACCTGACCAGTGTCCGCCAAGTGGAGAAACGCGTCGAGCGCACGCGCGCCGTGAAAGGACGGGCCGACGACCGGGCTCGCGACCGCGGCCGGCCGGCGCTCACGATGCCGCGCCCCGACAACGGCCTTCCCGAAGACATCCGCGAACACATGCGCCTGATGTGCGACGTCATCGCGCTGGGCTTCCAGACCGACAAGACGCGCGTCGCCACGCTGCTGCTGTGCCGCGACCTCTCCGGACTTTTCTACCCGTTCCTCGACGTCCGCACGGCCCACCATCCGACCTCGCACGAAGATCAGTCCGACGCCTACGAACGGGTGACGCGCTACTACGTCGGCCAGTTGGCCTACCTCGCCGGACGCCTGGCCGAGATGAAGGAGGGCGAAACGACGGTCCTCGACAACTCGTGCCTGATGTTCATTTCCAATATGTGGTCGGGGAGCCGGCACGATTCGGGCAAGGTCCCGGTGCTGCTGGTGGGTGGCCTGGGCGGGACACTCGCCACCGGGCGAGTCCTCGATTACGTGGGGCGCGACGACGAAAACCGCAAACTCTGCAGCCTGTACCTTTCGCTGATGAACCGCATGGGGGTGAAGGCCGAGCGCTTCGGCGACGCCACGGCGCAGCTCGCCGGCCTGTGACCGCGGCAGCCGCTTGCGGCTTCGCAGGACAGATTGCGAAGCCGCAAGCGGCGATGACATTGGTGTTACAGTTTCTCAGCCGCAAGCGGCTGTCGCAACTGACTCTCACTCCGCTCTCACGACGATCCGCTCGCC
>DATFNV010000098.1:0-11670 GCA_035266225.1 Gemmataceae bacterium | reverse complement strand
CGTACTCGCGGATGATCGACAGCGTATCGACGCCGGGCCGGCCGCGCGGCCCGAGTACCTCGATGATGACGCCTTCGCCGCGGTAGTCCTCCTGCGACGGGAAGCGCAGCATCTCGAGGACGACCTTGTCGTCCGGCCGCGCTCCCTTGGCCCCCGGGTCGCCGACGTAGATGCTGTGGCTGAAGACGGTGCCGTCCACGCGGACGTGGCCGTCGCCGTCGCGCTCGAAGTAGGTGCCGACGAACTGGCGTGTGGCGCGGGCGAGGATTTGCAGGATCTCGCCGCGCGGCCCGGCCTCGCCGCGCCCCTTGCTGAGGACCTTGACGAGCACCTCGTCGCCGGTGGCGGCGTCGAGCGAATCGTCCTCGCGGATGGCGATATCGGCGCCGGCCTTGCCCTCGACGAGGTGCGGCCGCACGAAGCCGAGGCCGGAGGAGGTGCGGCGGTAGGCGCCGACGACGGTGCCGTGCTGCCCGGCCGGCCGGACGGCGTGGTTCTTGCCGAACTCGACGCGCCCCTGGCGGACCAGTTCGCGGAGGGCGTTGCGGAAGTCGCCGTAGAGCTTCTGCGGCACGCCGAGCTTGCGGGCGAGGGCCTTGGGCTTGAGCGGCTCGTAGGATTTGCGCGCGACGGCGGCCAGGATTTGCTCGGTGAAGTCGGGCATGGTTCGGCGTTCTCCCGGCCGTGCGGCGAATGGAATGACGGCGCGTCATCCCTTGCCCTTCATCTTACAGGCCGAGCACCTCCGCAGAGAGCACAGGCCGGCCGGTGGGACTTGCTCAACGGCGATGTGCAAAGGGGTACACGGGCGCGGACAGTTTTCGGCGCCGGAGCGTCGAACCTTCGGCGCTGGTCAGCCAGAGCTTAGGGGGACGGTTTATACAACCTCTTCTCCCCCAATTGATTCCGTCGAAATTCGCCCATGCGCCTTCCAGAGGCATCTCGACCACGTGCGGCGGGGGCGGCTTGAGATGGCGCAACAGGATGGTCCGAACCAGGGCCGGTCAGTATTCGAGATGCACCATCAGCGACTCGACCGACACCGGGCCGCGGTCGTGGTTATAGGCCGGGTTGCAGATCTCCTGGAAGTCGGCCGTCGCGTAGATCCCCTTGACGATCGCGACGCGATAATAGACTTCGATGATCTCTTCCGGCCGATAATTCAGGGCGCCGTCGCCGACGCTGAAGTCGAGGCCACCCGCGGCCAGGTAATCGCGGTGGTCCTTCGCCAGCCCGTTGCAGACCCCCGCCAGGCCGACCTCGTCGTTCGGCCGCGCCCAGCAGCGCCCCTTCAGCAGCAGGCCCAGCGCCGCCGTGCGGTCGATCGGCGTGAACGCCCACGTCTCGGTGTGGCCATCGCTCCAGCCGAGGCGGCCCCAGACGCCGAGGTCGCGCGCCAGCTCCTGCTCACAATTCATCCCGTAGCCATACTTGAAGCGGTAGTCGCGCGTCTGCGTCACGTCCGGATCGACCGGCATCTCCTGGAGCGCCTCGCGGTAATCGCCCATGTGGGCGCGGTTGAGGTAGGCCATGAGGCGGACCCGGCCCGGATGGTCGCAGACACGCCAGCGCCCCTCCCACTCCAGGGCCTGACCGAACGCCTTGAGGAAGTGCGGGTCGATCGGGGCGCCGTTGGCGACCGCCGGCTCCGCCATGATGCCGTAGCGCAGCGCCCAGTCCTTCTGGTTGAAGTCGAGGCCGATCCCGTAGTCGTAGCCGCGGACGTTGGCCGGGTAGTCCCAGGCGCCGTTGTACATCAGCGACCAGTTCTGCATCTGCGTGCGCGGGTCGTGGCTGTAGCGGTTGTTGTCGATCAGGTCGGTGAAGGTAAACTTGCCTACCGTCAGAGTGATGCGGTCGATGTCGCGCTTGCCGGCGATCTGGTTCGGCTCGTCCTCCACGGTTTCCTGCTCGCCGCCCAGGCCCCACGTCTGGCGCAGGAATAGCCGGGCGAAGTACGGGGTCGGCTCGACGACGCCGACGCGAGTGATGTCGCCGTTGCTGAAGCCGGCGATGCCATCGACGGCGCTGAAGCCGCGGCCGCCGGCGAGCTCCGGGTCGAACACCAACTCCCCGGAGTAGCCGCCGCACTCCCACAGTCGAAAGTCGAGGAACAGCGTGGCGGTCAGCGACGTGTCGGCCTCCCGGATGGGCAGCAGGCTGCGCGCCCCCGTGTAGAGGGCCGGGAAGGGGGCGTGCCCTTGCAGGTCCATCGTGGCCTGGGTGTGGGCGCTGAACCACGTCTCCTTCGACTCTTCTTTCTCATCCTTTTTCTCGTCCTTGTCATCCTTTTTCTCGTCCTTGTCGTTCTTCTCCTTACCTGACTCATCTTTCTCGTCTTTTTTCTCGTTGCCCTCACCCCCCGCCGGCGGCGATTTCTTCCCCTTGTCCTCGGACCCGTTCGGCCCGTTTTTCTCCTTGTCCGATTTGCCCTTCTCCTCTGTCTTCTTGTCCTTGTCGCCGTTCGCCTTCTTGTCCTTGTCTTCCGCGCCGTTGGACCCCTTACCGTTCTTCTTGTCCTTGTCCTGCTCGTCGGCGCCGCGGGCACAGGGGTGGGAACAGAGCTTCCTCCAGTACGAACCCAGCGCTTGCAGGACTGTGTGCGGCGGCCGGGGCTTCTCGGCCTTGTCCTTCGACTCGCCTTCCTTGTCCTTCGCCGCGTCGTCGGACGGCTTTTCCGAAGGGCGGTCGGCAGGCGGTTTCTCGGCCTTCGCCGGCGGCTTGTCTTCCTTGTCCTTGGCGCCTTCGGATTCCTGGTCCGAGACATGAACGACAGAAGGCGTCTCGGCCATCGCCGGATCCTCGCCTTCCTTCTCCTTCGGGGCAGGGTGGGCTGCCTGTTCCGAGGCGCCGTCGGCGGGTGGCTGGAGGAAATCGTCCGCCGAGCACCCCGCCAGCAGCAGGGCCAGCAGCAGGGGCGCCCGGCGCGCGACGGCAGCGCGGACGGTGGCCGACGGCGACATGGAATCCTCCCTGACTGGAGAAGCGGAAGCGCCGGGTGTACCGTCGCCCGGCATCGCGGTCAAGGCAGGTTTCCGCGACGCGGTGACGGCATTGGCTAGCAGCAAACGGAAGTAGGCGTGATGGGCGTAACTGTTGGCCAGTGACACAAGCCTGACGCGCCAGCGAAGGAGGACGGTCCTCCTTCGCTGGCGCCTCAGGCTTGTGTCGCACGCCGAAGTTAACGCGATCTCGGCCCGATATCGTTTGGTGCGAGTCAGCTCAACCCTCGGCAGTCAGCTCCCGGGCGATGCGCGCCGCGAGGGTTGCGTTGGCCGCCAGGATGGCCTCGTACGCCTCCAGTGTCTTGCCCCCGGTGAGCCGCGCCAGGCGAGACGTAAGGTACGGGGTCAGGTCCTTGGTGTGGACACTGACCGCTTGCCGCTCCACGTCGAGCAGGCTCTGCCCGTAAAGCGCCGGGTCCAGGGCCACGTCGCCCGGAGCCGGCTGGGCCAGCAACACCCCCGCCCCGTCCAGGCCCCAGTGAGCGGCCAGGAGCTGCGCCGCCTCCGCGGGAGTGTTCACCCGCGCGGAGACACGGTGGCTGGTGTCGCGCACGTAGAACGCGGGCAGGGAATCGGTGCCGTAGCCCACGACCGGGACACTAAAGCTCTCGAGGATCTCCACGGTGCGGGGGAGTGCGAGGATGCCCTTGGCGCCGGCCGAGACGACGGCCACCGGGATGCGAGACAGCGCTACCAGGTCGTCGGGAACGTCCAGGGCGTTCTCAGTGACGGCCCGGCCAAGACTGCCGACCCCGCCGGTCACGAGCAGGCGGATGCCGGCGCGGTGGGCCAGGCACAAGTTCGCCGACAGGGTCGTCGCCGCAGTCTGGCGGTGGACCATGGCGGCCGCCAGATCGCGCCGGCTGGCCCGGAAGGCGCTCTGCCCGCGGGCCAGGGCCTCCAACTCCTCCGCACTCAGGCCGACCGTCGGCCGTCCCCGCCACACCGCAATGGTCGCCGGCACCGCCCCCTCACGGCGCACCGCCTCCTCCGCCTCGCGGGCGGCGTCCAGGCTGATCGGCCAGGGGAGGGTGTGCGCCAGCGGCGCGGACGTCAGCGCGACAACGGGCTGCCCTTCTTGAAGGGCCGCTGCGACGTGGGGACGCACGTCGAGGGGGGGTAGGGATTTCATGTCCGGTCACCGCGGAAGTGGGAAAGGTCGGCCGGGCGGAATCGCTCCGGGGCCGAAGGGCTCGTCCTGACGCCTGGAGTGTAACCACGCAGAACTGGGCCGTCCAGACGTGATGGCGCAAGACGCGGTACGCCGAGCACGGCCGATCGGATCGTTAAGAATCCTTGATTCCCTACCCCCGTTCCTTCAATCACTGCAACCCGATCCTCGGCACAACCGATACTACTGCTGTACCCGTCGCAATCGGATCGGAGGCCGTGAAGCCGCGCGCGTCATCTCGGATGGGCAAGATGCACGAGTTGAACGGCGTGGGGTACGGCGCGGAGGGGAGCAGGTCATGAAGCGACTTCGACGAATCCCGTTGGTGCTCGCCTTCGCGCTGCTGCCGGGGTGCTGGCTGCCGTCGCACAGCGGCATCGAGGGGCAGCTGAAGGCGCGCACGGCCGAGGTCGAACGCAGCGAGAACTACCACGCGCGCGACCCGCTGCCGGCGGCGCCGGTTGTCGCCGAGCCCCTGTTGCCGGACGCCTCCGCCACCGCACAACCGGAGCCGTCACCGCCCGCACCGATCCAGCGGGTCGCCTTCGCGCCGCAGGAGGACCCCCCACAGCGCACCCCGCACCAACTGTTCGTCCCTCCGGAGCTGCCGGGCGCGGACGCGCCCCCCATCGAGAAGATGTCGGAAGAGCCGGCCGAGAAGGCTCGCCAGCTCAAGGCGCTGTATCCGCCCCTGCCGCCCCTTCCGGCAATCCCGCGGCCGGCCCTGGGACCAGTCGGCCGGCCGTTGTCGCTCGCCGATTTGCAGAGTCTCGGGGAGACCTACAGCCCGGCGGTCAAGGGTGCCTATGCCGCCGTGGAAGCCGCCAACGGGGCGGCACGGCAGGCCGGGGCGTACCCCAACCCGACCCTCGGCTATGAGCACGACACCGTGGAAACCGGGTCGGCCGGCTATCCCGGCTTTTTCATCGACCAGGTCATCAAGACCGGCGACAAACTCAAGCTGCAAGAGGCCGCGGCCACCATGGACCTGCTCAACGCCCGCCTGGCCCTGCGCCGCGCCCGCACCGACCTCGCCTACCAGGTGCGGGGCGCCTACTTCGCCGTGCTGGTGGCCCAGGAGAACATGCGGGTTAGCGAGGCCCTCTACCGCTTCACGAACGAGATTTATACCATCCAGATCGACATCGTGAAGACGGCCGGCCTGGCGGCCGGCTACGAGCCGATGCAGCTGCGCCCGCTGGCGCTGCAGGCGCGCCTCGCCTTCCTCCAGGCACGCAACCAGTACCTGGCTTCGTGGAAGCAGCTGGCCGCCGCGATGGGCCTGCCGGACATGCCGCCGTCCGAGCTGCAAGGGCGCGTCGATCTGCCCGTCCCGGTCTTCGACCACGACGCCGTCGTTGCCCGACTCGACCGACATACCGACGTGCTGACGGCCTACAACACCATCCAGAAGGCGAAGTACCAGCTCGAGTTCGCCAAGGTCACTCCCTTACCTGACGTCGATGTGCGCCTGCTGGTCCAGAAGGACTACACGACGCCGCCCAACCAGATCTCGCACAGCTTCCAGATGACGCTCCCGGTGCCGGTGTGGGACCAGAACAAGGGCGCCATCCACCAGGCCGAGTGGCTGCTCCGGCAGGTGTCGGTCGGGCCGGACCAGGCCAGGAACGCGCTCATCACTACCCTCGCCGACGCCTTCAACCGCTACCAGACGGCTCGCGAGACGGTTGCCATCACGCGCCAGCAGGTCCGCGACCAGGTGCGCGCGTTCCGGAGGATCTACGACCGGTGGCACCTCTTGCCCGCCGACGTGAAGTTCGGCGACGTGGTGACCGCCGAGCAGACCCTGGCGACGTACATCGCGGCCTACGTCACCGCGCTGGGCCAGCAGTGGCAAGCGGTGGTAGACGTGGCGAACCTGCTCCAGACGGACGACTTGTTCCAGGTAGCACCGCACGAAGAAGTGTTCCCGGTCCCCGATCTGGAGCCGCTTCCCCCGCCGGTCATCATCAAGCCGCCGTCCCTCCCGTGCGCGGCCGCCCCCGACGCCGTGGCGGCTCCGGCGGCCCCTCAGCCGACGGTCGTCCCGGCAACGCTCCCGGGGATTGACCGGCCGGCGGGGCCCGGCCGTCAAGCGCCGATTCAGCCGGCCGCTTCAAGGGGCTGAGCACGCCCCATTCTGGACTCCGAGAAAGACCCGCGCAGGAGAGGGTTTGTCATGACGCGTCTCCCCCACTGGCTCGCCGCGGCCGCCCTCGTCGGTGCCACGTTGGCCGCCCCCCGTGCGTTCGGCCAGGCTCCGCCCAGCGCCACGGTTCCATTGCCTAGGCCGCAGGACGCCCCGACGGCGCCGGACGCCCCGCAAGCCCTGCCCACGCCGAGCCAACCCGACGCGGAACCGCCGGCTCCTTACGTCCTGCCGGCGGCCGGCTGGCCGGGGCTCGAGTTCCCGCGACCCGACCCGCTGCTCGACCGACCCGACGCCCCGCTCCCCGGCCTCTACTTCAACGTCGAGACCAACGTCCTTTTCCCGCACCTGCGCAACCAACTCATGGTGCCCGTCACGATCAGCGACACGCAGACCGACACCCTTCACTTCCCCGGCAACCGGCTCGACCCGACGATCGGTCCGCGCATCGAGGTGGGCTACCGCCTCGCCGACGGCTGGGGAGGGGTGCAATTGGCCTACGGCTTCGAGGTGACCAGCGGCTCCAACTCGTTCGTCTCGGACCAGGGCTCCCTGGCACAGCACGGCCGGCTGGACGTGAACATCGCCGAGTTTGACTACGTCAGCCGCGAGTTCTCCCTGGGCCCGCACTGGGAACTGCGCTGGGGGGTGGGGGCGCAGGCCATGAGCTTCTTTTTCGATTCGGCCGTCAACTTCCTCAACCCGGGGACGGACCCGGGGGCTGTCCTCACCCAGACCGAGACCAGTTCGACCGTCCAGTACGGCGGGCACGCGCTCCTCGACCTGTCGTGGAGGACGCCCGTCCCGGGATTGGCCGTCGTGGGGCGGGTCAAGTTCGCGGACAGCTTCGGGCGGATTAGCCAGACCGGCATTGAGCAGCTGGTGAGCCCATCCGGTGACGGCACGGTCGCCCTCTTCCGCAGCACAGTCGTGGGGTCCGTCGGCGTGCCGAGCGCCAGCGGGATGTTCGGGCTCAGCTACACCGCTCCCGGGTGGAACCACTCGCGCTTCCTGCTCGGCTACGAGCACGACGTGTTCTTCCAGATCGGCCGCTTCAACACCGGGCGCGGTCAGCTCGATAACGACGCGCTGTTTCTCCGGGCGGAGTTGAACTTCTAAATCCGAACGCCGCTTGCGGCTTAGCGGATTCCAGGGTTCCGCTAAGCCGCAAGCGGCTGTCGCAACAGACTCTCAATGGGCCAGGCTGCCCGCTCCTTCCGGCGGGTCGCGGTGGCCGTAGAAGCTGTACAGCACCGGCATCAGGTAGCGCGTCAGGAATAGGGTGGTAATCATGCCGCCGACCACCACGATCGCCAGCGGCCGTTGCGTCTGCGCCCCGATCTTCGTCGAGAGCGCCGCCGGCAGCAGGCCAAGGACCGCCGTCAGGGCGGTCATCGTCACCGGGCGCACGCGCTTCTCGGCCCCTTGCATGATGGCCTCGCGCAGCGGCACGCCGTGGGCGCGCAGGGCGTTGAACGAGGAGATCATCAACAAGCCGTCCATGATCGCCACGCCGAACAGCGACACGAAGCCGACCGCCGCCGAGATGCTGAAGTTCGTCCCCGTCAGCCACAGCGCCCAGATGCCGCCCATCGACAGGTCGATCACGTTGGACAGCACCACCACCGAGTCGAGCAGCGAATGGAACGCCCCGTACAGGAGGATGAATATGAGCCCGAGCGAGAGGGGGATGATCCACATCAGCCGCTTCTCGGCCATTTCCATCTCCTGGAACTCGCCGCCCCACTCGGCGCGGTAGGGGGGCTGGAACAGGTGAGCGGTCTTCTCCTTGGCCTCGGCGACGGCGCCGGCGAGGTCGCGGCCGCGGACGTTGAACTTGACCGCGATCACACGCTTGCCCTGCTCGCGGTAGATCGTCGAGGCGCCGGAGCGCTCGAAGGTGCCCTTGGGGTCGGGGGCGCCGTTCTTGCCCACGGGTGTCACCAGGTCGCGCAGCCGCAGCCGCGGCGAGTTGCTCAGCGGGTTGGCCGTGTTCACCGGGCTGCCGGTCGTTGACGGCGGCGGCTGACCCGAGCCGGTCGGCGACGGGCTGGCGCTCGGCCCGGAGACGACCACGAGCTGGTTGTTCGTCACGTCCAGCGGGATGTCCAGGATCGACGTCTCGCTGCCGCGCAGGGCGTCTGGCCAGCGGATCGTGATGTCAAACGTCTTCTCCCCCTCGATCATGCTCGTGAACGCCTTGCCGCCGACGGCACTTTGGATGACGTTATTCACGTCGGCGGCGCTGACGCCCCAGCGGGCGCACTTGTCCAGGTCGATGCGGAACTCCAGGTTCGACTGCCCCTTGATGCTGTAGACCCCGACTTCCTCGATGCCGGGGATGTCGCGCAGGACGTTCTTCACCTGGTCGGCGAGGTCCTCCAGCTTGTCGAGGTCGGGGCCGAAGATCTTAACGGAGTTGTCCCCCTTGACGCCGGCCATCGCCTCGGTCACGTTGTCGCGGATGTACTGCGAGAAATTCCAGTCCACGCCGACCACCTTCTCGCGCAGCTCGGCGTTCATCTGCTGCACCAACTCCTCCTTGGTGCGCGCCCGCTTGTCTCCCAACACCCAGCGCCGCCAGCCTTTTTCCTCGACGACCTTCGGCCATTCCTTCTGCGGCCTGAGGGGCGCGAACACCTCGACGCGGTAGTAGCCCGTCGGGTCAGTGCCGTCGTCCGGCCGGCCGATCGCCGGCACCAGCACCTCGACCTCGGGGTAGCTCACCATGATGGCCCGGGCCTTGTCGATGTCCTCCGCCACGCGGTCCATCGACACGTTGAGCGGGAACATGGCGGTGATCCAGAGATTGCCCTCTTCCAGCTGCGGCATGAACTCGCGGCCGACCGACGGCAGCAGCAGCACCAGGGTGCCGAGGATCAGCGCCAGCATGAAGCCGAGCGTGAGGAAGGGGTGGTTCAGGCAGAGGCGCAGCTGCCCCAGGTAGCGGCTTTTCATCACGCGCACCAGGAAGTTATCGCGGACGGGCTTCGGCCTCCGGAACAGCAGGGCGCACAGCACCGGGCAGAGCACGATCGCCAGCAGCAGGGCGCCGGCCAGGGCGAAGGCGTAGGTATCGGCCATCGGCCCAAAGAGCTGCCCCTCGGTCCCCGTCATGGTGAACAGCGGGATGAAGGCACACACCATGATGAGCGTCGAATAGAAGAGCGGCCGCTCGACCTCCCGCGCCGCCTTGATGATCCGCTCCCGCAGAGGCAGCTCGATGTACTCACCGGCACTGAGATGTCTGAAAATGTTCTCGACCATGATGACCGAGGAATCGACGATGATGCCGAAGTCCACCGCGCCGATCGACAGCAGGTTGGCCGACTTGCCGCGGAAGTAGAGGACCGAGAAGGCGACGAGCAGCGCCAGCGGGATGTTGATGGCCACGATGAGGGCCGTGCGGACGTTGCTCAGGAACATCAGCAGGATGACCGTAACCAGGATGATGCCGGTCAGCAGGTTCTCCTCGACCGTCTCGGTGGTGATCTTCATCAACTCGCCGCGGTCGTAGTACGGCTCGATGGTGACGCCCGGCAACATGCGCCCGGATTCCGGATTATTTAGCTCCTCGACCTTGGCGCGGACGTCGCGCAGGGCGGGCGGAGTGTCCTCGCCCTTGCGCAGCAGCACGATGCATTGCACCTTGTCGTCCTCGTCGCGCCAGGCCCGGACGACTTCCCCCTCGGGCAGGCGCTGAAGCGCGGCGGGGTTGCCGGCGTCGGCGGGCTTGCTCAGGCTGACGCGGCCCAGGCGGGTCTGGTGGCCGACGACGACGCCGCGCTCGCCGAGCGGCTCGCCCGGCAGGAGCGGCCCGCCCTCGACGACGTGATCGACCTTGACCGGGACGTTGTTGACCGAGGCGATGACCACCTGGCGGATTTCGCGGATGCGGCGGTTCTCCTCCTCGCGGAGTCGGGCGGCGGCCTCCACGGGGTCGCTGATCCCGAGCACCTGGAGCACCGGGTCCTCGCCGCCGCCGATCAGGCCGACGCTGCGAACAGTGAGGACGGTGTGTCCCTTGGTCAGGTAATCGCCGCCGACGTTCTGGTTGCTGTTGGTCAGGGCCGTCTGCAGCTGCGCGAGGGTGACGCCGTAGCGGCGCAGCCGGTCGGGGTCGGGGTGAATCTCGTAGCGCTTGACGGTGCCGCCCGTGCTGCTGACGTCCATGATGCGCTGCACGCGGCGGAACTCACGCTCCAGCACCCAGTCCTGCAGCGCCTTGAGGTCGTTGAGGGTGTAGACGTCGTTGCCGTACTGATCCTTCGGGCTCCTGAGCGTGTAGCGGTAGATTTCACCGGTCGGCGACTGCGGCGAGATCTGCGCCTGGACGCCGGGCGGCAGCGGCTGCAGGGACTGCAAACGGTTGATGACCTCCTGGCGGGCCGCGTAGAAGTCGATGCCGTACTCGAACTGGTTGCGCAAATGCGACAGGCCGAACAGCGACTTGGTGCGCGTGTACTTCAAGCCCGGCATGCCGGCGAAGCTCACCTCCAGCGGGATGGTAACCTGGCGCTCGACTTCCTCGGTGGAGGCGCCGGGGTACTGGGCCACGACCTCGACGATGGCCGGCGCCGGGTCGGGGTAGGCCTCGACATTGATGTTAATGAAGGAGTAGACGCCGACGACGATGAGGGCGGCGGTGAGCAGGAGGACCACGAGCGGGTTATGGACCGCCCACGCGATGAGCCTGTGGATCATGTCGGCCTCGTCTGAGGGGAGTTCGGCGTTTAGCCGCCGCCCTCGATTTATCGGTTCGCGAAGCGATGAATCCGCGCCGCCCCGAGGGCGGCCGCTAAACTCAGCGTTCGCCGCGGGCCTTCGATAGCCGGTCTTCGAGGGCGGCGCGCAGTTCGAGGGCGCCCGTGGTGAGGTAGCGCTCCTCCGGCCGTAGCGGCTCGGGCGCCGGTATGCCCTTCTTGACCTCGTCCGGGGTCCGCTCCCTTTCCTTCGCGGTGAGTTTGCTGCGCACGAAGGCCGTCTTCTCGAAGCGGTGGGTGACGACGACGCGGCGCAGGGTAAACTGAGGCTTCTGCGGGTCGGGCTGGACGAAGACGAAACTCAGCTTGCCGTCATCCACCAGGGCCGTCATCGGCACCTCGACGACATCCGGCGGGGGCGGCAGCTCGACGCTGGCCGAGACGAACTGCCCCGCCCGCAGCTGGCGCTCCGGGTTGGGGATGTACCCCTTGACCACGGCCGTGTGCTGGCTCGGGTCGAGCAGGTAGCCGATCTCGTCGATGTAACCTTCCGTGGCCGTCATGCCTACAGTCTGAATCGTCCACCGCCGCCGGTCGCGGGGCAGGGCCAGCAGGATCGGCAGCGTGTCCTCCGGCGGGTTG
>DATFNV010000097.1:0-3761 GCA_035266225.1 Gemmataceae bacterium | reverse complement strand
GCTGCGATTTGCGGCGGTTGGTGACGGCGACGAGGACGCCGTGGGCGTTCAGGCCGAGCCAGGTGCCGCCGGCCGTCGGATCGAAGCCGCCCACTGCCGGCACCGGACCGTCGAGAAGCCGCGGCGGCTCGCCGCCGCGGGTGTAGAACTCCTCGCGGTTGGCGCCGACGACCAGCGGCGCGTCTTCGACCACGCGGAAAAACAGGGCGATGAGGCACATGGTTGCTGTCCGTTGTTGTCGGGGGAGGCGACGCGCTCATTGTACGGCTGGCTGGGTGCCGGTAGAATGCGCCGGCTCATCCGCGGCCGTCGGACCGACCCGGAGTGGTCCCCATCTCGCCGAACGACGCCCACGGAGTCCGCGCCATGTACGAACGCTTCACGGATCGTTCTCGCAAGGTGATGCAACTGGCCAACCAGGAGGCGCAGCGCTTCAACCACGAGTACATCGGCACCGAGCATATCCTCCTGGGCCTCGTCAAGGAGGGCGCCGGCGTCGCCGCCAACGTCCTCAAGAATCTCGACATCGACCTGAAGAAGGTCCGGATGGAGGTCGAGAAGATTGTCCAGTCCGGACCGGACATGGTGACGATAGGCAAGATCCCCCACACGCCCCGGGCCAAGAAGGTCATCGAGTACGCGATTGAGGAGGTCCAGCTGCTGAACCATAACTACGTCGGCACCGAGCACCTCCTGCTTGGCCTCGTGCGCGAGGAGGAGGGTGTTGCCGCGCAGGTGCTGCTGAACCTCGGCGTACGCCTCGAAGCTGTGCGGGAGGAGGTGCTGAATCTGCTGGCGTACAACCCGGGCGAGCGCCCGTCTGGCAGGCAGCCGACCCGGTTACACAAGACCCCGACACTCACCCGTCTCGGCGTGGACCTCACCGCGCTGGCCCATGACGGCCGGTTGGTGCCGTGTGTCGGCCGCGGCAACGAGATCGATCGGACCCTGCTCGTCATGGGTTGCCGCAGGGAGTCCAACCCGCTCCTCGTGGGCCCGACCGGCGTCGGGAAGGCGTCGATCATATGGGGGCTGGCGCGACTGGCCGCCAGCGACAACCCGCCGGAAGTCCTTCGCGGCCGCCGTGTCGTCCATGTCTTCCTGCGGACGGCCGTCATTGATGCTAAAGACGATAGCCAAAGACTCCTGCTCTTGGCGCGCGCTCTCGGCGGTGAGGCCCGACAAGCCGGGAACATCGTGCTATTTGTCGAAGACCTGTTCGCCTACGGCCACGACAGCCGGCTCTTCAAGGCGGCCCTGGACCTCACTGAAGTTCAGTGCATCGCCGCCGCAACGCCGGAGACGTATCGCTCATCGGTGGTCGTTGACCCGGTGTTCGGCCACAACTTCCAGCCGGTCTTCGTAGAGCCGCCTGCCGCGGGGGAGGTCGTCGCCATCCTGCGCGCGCACCGGGACGACTATCAAGACTATCACGGGGTGCAAATTGCGGACGACGCCTTGACCGCCGCAGCGGAGTTGTCCGAACGCTATCTGACGGAAGGCTGCCAGCCGGCCAAGGCGCTGCGTCTGCTCGACCAGGCAACGGCCCTCTTCCGCATGCGCCACCCGCCTGTTCTCCCCGACACGCGGGAACTGGACATGCGCATCGAGGAGTTGAACGGGACCAAGGAACGCGCCATCGGCGAGCAGGACTTCGAGAAGGCCGCGGGCTATCGCGACGAGGCCGAAAAGCTCAGGAAGAAAAAGGAGCAACTCCTGAACAAGTGGAGCGCCGAGCGGCCGCGCATCGACGGCGTCGTTGACGCGGCAGCCGTCGAGCAGGCCGTGACCAAGCTGACCGGCGTCCAGTTCCGCGGCAGCGACGCCATCCGGGCGAAGCCGGAGTCGCTGTAGCCGCTTGCGGCTTCGCGTTTGCTTCACCCGGGTTGCGCGAGCGCGAAACCGCAAGCGGCTACAGCGACTCGTCCGCCAGGTAGACGATGCGGCCGCACGCCTTGCACGTGACCAGCCGCCCGGAGAGCAGGTCGTTATGCTGCTGCTCCGTCAGGCCCGAATGGCACGCCGAGCACGTGTTGTTGTTCGCCAGCGACAGCGCGTCTTCACCCATCGAGCCCACCAGGCGCTCGTAGGTGGGGCGCAGGTCGTGCGGCAGCGTCGCCTCGACCTCCTTGAGTTCCGCCTGCGTCTTCCGCAGCTCCGCGGTCAGCGTCGCCACACGCTCCTTCGACGTCGTCTCGAAGCGGCTCAGCTCCTCCCGGCCCGTCTTCAGCACCTTCTCCATCTCGGGGACGCGGGCCGTGTGCTCCTCCACCTGCGTCATCCCCTCGAGGACGGCGTCCTCCAGCTCGCCGGACTTCTTCCGCACGTCGGCGATCTCGTGCTGCAGCGCGTCGTACTCCTTCTTCGAGGAGATGAGGCGGAGCTGTTCTTCGTATTTCTTGATCTGCAGGTGCATCTGCTTGAGCCCGCCCTCGTTCTGGTGGACCGTCACCTTGACGTGCTTGAGGGCCTCGTTCGCCGCCTTCAGCGCCGCCTCCTGCCGGGCGAGCTTCCCCTGCTGGGCCTTGATCTTCAGGGGCACCCGGCTGATCTCGTCTTGCAGGTTCTTGATGTGCCGCCGCAGTCGGTGCAACTCGCGCAGGATCCCAATCGCCCCAGACATGGTCGTGTCCTCCCATGCTGCCGCTTGCGGCTTCGCATGACCTGCCAAGCCGCAAGCGGCAGGTCAACAAAAAAACCGCCGGCCCTTCCGGACCGGCGGTTGCTATGTCAGTCGGCCGCGCGGCGTTTGCCGTCGAGGAACCCCTCGAGCTGGCGGCTTCGCACCGGGTGCTGTAGCTTGCGGACCGCCTTGGCCTCGATCTGCCGCACCCGCTCGCGCGTCACCTTGAAGATGCGGCCCACTTCCTCCAGCGTGTAGGTGTAGCCGTCGCCCAGGCCGTACCTCAGCTTGATGATCTCGCGCTCACGGTAGGTCAGCGTCTTGAGGACCTGCTCGATCTTGTCCTTGAGCATCTCCTGCGTCGCCGCCTGCACCGGCGACTCGGCCGAGTCGTCCTCGATGAAGTCGCCGAAGTAGCTGTCCTCGCTCTCGCCCACCGGCCGGTCCAGGCTGATCGGGTGGCGGCTGATCTTCATCACCCGCCGCGTCTCCTCGATGGTGATCCCCGCCGCCTTGGCCGTCTCCTCGATCGTCGGCTCGCGTCCCATCTCCTGCAGCAACTTCTTCGACACGTTGCGCAGCTTCGACATCGTCTCGATCATGTGGACCGGGATGCGGATCGTCCGGGCCTGATCGGCGATGGCCCGCGTGATCGCCTGCCGAATCCACCACGTCGCGTAGGTGCTAAACTTGTAGCCGCGGCGGTACTCGTACTTGTCCACCGCCCGCATCAGCCCGGTGTTGCCCTCCTGAATCAGGTCGAGGAAACTCAGGCCGCGGTTGCGGTACTTCTTGGCGATCGACACCACCAGCCGCAGGTTGCCGCCCGACAGCGCACGCTTGGCGTCCTCGTACTCCTTGAAGCGCTTCGTGACGATATCGACGCGCTTGCGCAGGCCGGCCGGCTCCTCCAGCGTCATCCGCATCAGGTCGTGCAGCTCCTTCTCCAGGTTGGCCCGGTCCTCCTTGCAGCAGCGCTGGCCCTTCATCTCTTCGACGACTTTTTCCAGTTCGTCCATCCGCGACGAGAACTGTTCCAGCTTCTTCATCAGGGGCTGCACGCGCTGGGTGCGGATCGACAACTCCTCGACCAGCGTGACCATCTTGCGGCGGCGCACGCGGATGTTGCGGCGCATCA
>DATFNV010000096.1:0-10074 GCA_035266225.1 Gemmataceae bacterium | reverse complement strand
CCCAGCTCGGCCATCAAGCCGCCGCCGGTGCGGTCGTAGAGGCGCCAGCGCACCAGCTCCTGCATGTTCTTGTAGCCGTACTTCTTGATGTCTCGCGCCAGTTTCTCGAAGTCCATTTCGTAGATCGGCGGATACCAGCCGTCGCGGATCTTCGGTTGGGGCACGTCGGCGGCCAGCGCCGGCTTGGTGGGGTCGGCGTCGGGGGCGGGCCACGAGTTGTTGCGATGCCACAGGGCGCGGATGTGGCGGATGTCGCCGATCACCCTGTCCTCGTCCTTCGCCTCGCGGTCGGCCCGCAACAGCTCGTCGGCGTGGGCGTACAGCAGGCTATAGTGGCGCTGGTGGCCGATCGTGAGGACGCGGTTGGTATCCTGCGCCACCTGGATCATCTTCTTGCACTGGCTGATATTCCAGGCCATCAGTTTCTCGCACAGGACGTGCTTGCCGGCCTTCATGGCGTCGATGGCGACCGGGGCGTGCAGGTGCAGCGGCAGGGCGATGACCACCGCCTCGATGTCTTGGTTCTCCAGGAGCTTCTTGTAGTCCTCGTACCAGAGGATCTTCTTGTCCGCATCGTGGCCGTAGATGGCGTTGAAGCCCTTGCGCGGGCTGGGGGCCGGCTCACCCTTGAAGATGCGATCCTTGTTGTAGGGGCGGATGTCGCTGTAGGCGATGAACTCGAGATACTCCTTGGGATGCTCGCCGACGAGGACGCCGCCCTCGTCGCCGGCACCGATGAGGCCGGCCTTGACCGGCCTGCCCTCCCACGCCTTGTAGCCGAAGTAGGCGGCGGGCGTGACCACCCCGACGGCGCCGGCCGCGGCCAGGAACCCTTTGAGGAAACCGCGCCGGCTCACCACGGCGTCGGCGAAGTCCTTCTGCCCGGCTTCTTTCTGCTCGGGAGTAACGTAGAGCGCCATTGTCGGATGATCCTTTGTGAGAAGTCGGAGGTACGCGGATCAGGCGGCGGCTAGCTTCGGCTGCGCCTTGCGGGCGCGGTAGGTCCACGGGTTGAGGAACTGCAAGACGCCGTCCAGACCGAACCACCTCCCGCTGCGCGTCGTCGCCAGGGCCATCAGCACCAGGGCCACGATGAGGTTTTTGTTCACGAACAGGTAATGCCCTTCCGCCTTGAGGTTCTCCGGACTCCACGGGAACGGCGGAATGGCGAGGTACAGCATGATGAGGAACAGGGCGCCGCCGAGGCAGTTGAGGCGCGTGAACGCCCCCAGCAGCAGGCCGGCGCCGATCACCATCAGGCCGTAGCGCACCACCCGGTCGGTCCAGAGCAGGACGAGCGGCGGCGGCGCCGGGCCGACGGCGGCCATCTTCTTCTGGTCGTCGTGCAGCACGCCCTCCAGCGCGGTGTGCATCGGGGCGTCGAGGTCGGCCATCAGGTCGGCGCGCATTTTCGCCGCGTCGGCCTTCATCGAGCGCAGCTTCGCCTTGTACACGTCGGCGTTGAAAGTGGAATTCACCTCGTCCTGGGCGTGGTGGTACTCCTCAACCTTGGCCTGGTAGTCGGCGACACGCTGCGCGGGTGTCTTCCACGGGGCGAAGGCGGCGGTCGCGAAGGCGGTGTTCTTGTCCAGCTCCTTCGGGTGAGTGGTGTCGGTGAGCCAGGCGACAGCCTTGTCAAGACTCTCGTCGAGCTTCTTGCGCGCCGCCTCACGCTGGTCGTCGTCGAGCTGGTAGTGGTCGGCGAAGCGTTCCAGGTATTGCTCCCAGTCCTTGCGGAGAGCGGGTGAGGCGCGATCGCGCGCCGCCGGCGGCATCGGGGAAACGTCGGCATAGACGTGCAGGCACTCCAGGGCGTGGGCGTCGTCGTCGCCGCCGGCCTGCCAGCGGAAGAAGGGCGCGGTCGGGCCGGACGCCTGTTTCAGGTAGCCGGCGCTGGTCCACGGCTTGTTGTCCACCGTCGGGCCCCGATCAACCGACTGGACCTTTTCGTAGCCCTCAACGAGGAACAGCCAGCCGATGGCGAGGCGGACAAGGACGAGGAAGAAACGCGTGAGGTTGTTCATGAAACCCATCTCTGTTTAGCGGCCACCCTCGAGTAATCGTTTCGCGAACCGATGAATCCGCGCCGCCCCGAGGGCGGCCGCTAAACGGCCTCAATCAGTTGGCGGGCGATTCCAAGGACGACCGGGACCGACTCCCCCTCAGGGAGGAGGACGGCACCGATTTCCGGGTGGGTGTCGCAGTAGTCGCGCGTAGGGTCCACGCCGAGGACGTAGAACGCGGTGGCGAGGGCGTCGGCCTCGGCGGCACTGGAGGCCACGGCGCTGGCCAGGGCGACGCCTTCCGCCGGCCAGCCGCTCCGCGGGTCGAGCACGTGGCCCAGTTTACGGCCCTCGTGCTCCAGGTGGCGGAACGTCGCGGCCGACGTCCCCAGCGCCCGGTCGCGCAGGCGCAGCAGGGCGATGCGGCGGCCGGGATCCCACGGGTGGCCGAGGCCGACGGCCCAGCCGCGCTCGTCTCCGGGTTCGTTCCCTATAGCGTACACACTGCTATGCCCGCCGTGCAACAACGCTCCCGGGAAATTCCAGTGCCGGCGCATCACGGCGGCCGCCCGGTCTAGGGCGTAGCCCTTGCCGATCGAGCCCAGGTTGATCTCCAGGCCCTGGCGGCGGTAGCGGACCGAACGTGTCTCCGGTTCGAGGAGGACGTGCCTCATGCCGACGCGCCCCAGCGCCGCAGCCCGTTCCTCGGCCGACGGCACGTGCCGCGGCCCGCGGAAGAAGCCCCACGCCTTGATGAGAGCCCCGGCCGTGACGTCGAAGGCGCCGTCGGTGGCGGCCGTCACCCGGGCCGCCAGGCACAGCAGGTCGAACAGTCCTTCCTCGACGGGGATCGCGGCGAAGGGGGCGGCGCGGTTGAGGCGGCTGACCTCGCTGGTGTCGCGGTAGACGGTGAGCTGGGCCTCGAGGCGGTCGATTTCGTCGAGGGCAGCGTCCGCGGCGGCGAGGGCGTCGGGGGTGCCGAACGGCAGCATCACCTCGAAGGTGGTCGCCATCGCCCGGCGCGAGAAGCGCAGCAGGGCGAACTCCTGCGGCGGCGCGGGCGCTTCGAGCGCGGCGGCGCGCAACTCGTCGGCGGCGGCGAGGAACTGGCCGGCGCCGGCGGCGAACTGACCGGGGGAGAGAAAGTCGCGGCGGTCCATGAAAGGGTTTAGCCGCTTGCGGCTTAGCGTTCGCTTCATCGGGGTGAAGCGAACGCTAAGCCGCAAGCGGCTACTGATTATTCGCTGTCCCCGTGGATCATGGGCTCGAGTTGCTTGGTGTTGCGCTCGACGGCGAGGACGATGGTGCGCTCCTCGATGCCGTCGGGGGAAGTAGCGACGGCGGGGATGATCTGACGGCTATCGGGCAGGCTGAAGCGCATCGTGAAAGTGCCGTCGGGCCGCAGCTTGACCGGCTCGCCCTGGAGCGTAACGCGAGCGTTGGGCTCAGTGGCGCCGTAGACGATCAACTCGGCGTCGAGTTGGAACCAGAACTTCCGTCCCTTGCCGCCGAAGCCGAGGCCGCCGGAGCCGAAGCTGGACACGGCCGGCGAGCCGAGCGGGCGGCGCAGCCGCTCCTCGAAGAGCTGCTTCAGCTCGAGGCTGCTGGCCGTCGGGTCGAAGCCGGCGGACATGGCGTAGATGCGGTCGGCCTTGGACGAGTCGATGTCGGACCAGTTCTCGTCGATGACGTCGCTGACGCCGGCGCGCGGGGTGCTGACGACGTTGGAGCGAGCCAGGACGTAGAAGCGGCCGCTGCGCGCCAGGTAGCCGATG
Source organism: Gemmataceae bacterium (assembly GCA_035266225.1). GTDB lineage: Bacteria > Planctomycetota > Planctomycetia > Gemmatales > Gemmataceae > DATFNV01. The sequence continues at coordinate 6,296 of DATFNV010000096.1, read as the reverse complement.
TCCACCCGGTAGGAGCGCGGCGGGTTGCCGACGTCGATGTACCAGTTGTTGCAGCCGCCGTGGATTTCGATGTCGCGGACGATCGATTCGGACGTGCTGGTGGTCTCGTGGCTGCTGACGTCGAGGAGGCGGAGGATGGGCCGGGAGACGTGCCACTCCTGGCCGAGGGCGGCCTCGGCCCGCTGGACGGCCTGGCGCGTCAGCTCCCAGTAGGCGTGCAGCCAGTACGGGTCGCGGACCATGACGACGATGCGATCCTTGCCGTAGCCCACGGGCAGGTCCTTTGGGATCTTTGCGGAAAGGTCGCGGGTGGGAACGCCGACGTCGTACTTGCTGCGCTCGACCTGTTCCTCGGACGTGGCCGAGGTGTCGCGGGCGGCGGCGCGCTGGGGTTGAGGTCGGGCTAGCGCCTTCTTGCCGCGGGAGGAACCGTCGAGGAGGGCGTCGATCAGTTCCTGTTTCCGCATACCGTGCCAGCCCAGGATGGCCTTCTTGCGGGCCATTTCCGCCAATTCTTTCTTCGTGTACCCCTGCAATTTGTCGCTGGTCATGCGAAACGACTCCCGCACCTGTCGCGGCACAGGTACGCTGAAAAGGGCCCCGGGGGAAACATCCGTGTGGCTAGTCAAATGACTCCCGGAAGGTCCATTCCCAGGGAGGAGGGTTTCTGACGGAAGGCTACGGCGGGGAAGGAAGCGTCCCGCCTCTGTGCAAACATGCGACCGGGCAGGGGAGGCCATCGAACTCGGTCTGGCCAGGCGGGAAGGCGATAAAAAAAGGCAACCCCTTCCGGTGCGGGCGGGTTTGCCTTTGCTCTGTTACCGAGTGGAGGACTGCAACGCACGTCGTGCCACAGTCGCGCCCCCTTATAGTGTTACCGGAAAGGGTCGGAACTCGCGTCGTCCCAACCGCTTCACTGGGGTGGATGTTACCCCAATCCTGAGTCATTGTCAACCTTAAATTCATGCATCCGGCACAAAGATCCGAAACGCTCGGCCGGGTACTTCGTGAAAAAAAACACGAACCCCCGTTGACTCTCTTCGGAGCGCTTCTGAGAATAGCCCCCGTCCGATAACCCAGGAAAAGTCGCTGTAGTTTGCGCCGGCGCCGGGCCGCCAGCCAGCCGGGGGAAGGAGTCACTTATGACTCGGCCGCCGCCGGACCCCCGGGAGATGGGCTATTACTTCGCGCTGGCCCAGGTCGGGATCGAGATGGTCGCGCCGATGGGGCTCGGCCTCTTACTGGATTATTGCTTCCACTGGACGCCGTGGGCGATGATCGTCGGGCTAGTCGTCGGCTTCGTCGGCGGCCTGGTTCACCTGGTCCTGATGGTCCGGCGGCATGATGCCGAGAAGCGGCGGCCGCCGGGGGACGCGCCGTGATCAAGGGTCTGCTCTACCTCGTCGTCGGCACGGTCGCCTTCTGGGGGCTGGTGACGTTCCCCGCCCGACTGCTCTGGCCCGAGGCACCGACCTTCGACTGGAGCACGGCCGCGGCCGGGCTCTGTCTGGTGCCGACGGCGCTGACCCTGGTGTGGACGTCCCGGGCGTACAAGGGGCGACCGGAGCAGCAGTTGCTGGCGGTCATGGGCGGCACCGCGGTGCGACTGGTCGTCGTCATCGCCGGCGGCATGATCCTCTTTCTCAGCGTCGAGAGGTTCCAGAAGCAGCGCTTCTGGATTTTCGTGATCGTCTATTACCTGTTCACGCTGGCGCTGGAAATGACCCTCATCGTGCGGGGCACGGCGGCGGGACAGGTCCCGGCGAAAAACGAAGCGGGGTTGCCCGATGGGTCGCGTGAGCGTTGACAATGACAAGGGGTTCCGCGGCGGCCGCGCGACCGCGGCCATCGCCTTGCTTCTGGCCGGGGCGCTGTTCGCGGCCGCGCCGGCGCGGGCGTCGGAGGCAGCCCCGGAAGCCGACGGCGCCCACCCCAAGAAGGAGCCCAGTGCCCTCGAGCACGTCACCGACTCCTACGAGATCGAGCTGTTCAAGTCGTTCGGGCCGCCTCACATCCCGCTGCCGCACACGACTTTCCAGGTCGGCCGCCACGAGATCACCCTGGGGCTGTCGAAGTTCATGCTCCTGGAGCTGCTCGCGGCCGCCCTGGTGGCCGCGTTCTATGTCCCCCTGGCGCGGCGGCTGCAATCCGGCGACCCGGCGGCCGGTTGGCAGGAGAACGCGCGCGAGGTGCTCCTGACGTTCATCCGCGACGAGATCGCCAAGCCGGCGATCGGCCACGACGCCGACAGGTACGTCCCCTTCCTGTGGACGATGTTCCTGTTCATCCTGTTCAACAACCTGCTCGGCCTGGTCCCGTTCTGCGGGTCGGCCACGGGGAACATCTACGTCACCGTCGGCTTGGCGATCTGCGTCTTCTTCGCGATCCACGGGTCGGCCGCCGCCAAGATGGGCCTCGGCCACTACCTCAAGGCGACGTGGCCGCACTTCGGGCTGGGGATTCCGGGCTTCTTCCTCGAGGGGTTCGTGTACCTGATCGAATGGATGGGCGTCCTCGTCCGCAACCTGGTGCTGGCCGTGCGTCTGTTCGCCAACATGTTCGCCGGGCACGTCGTGCTGGCAACCGTCCTGATCTTCATCTACATCGCCGGGAAGCCGGAGGTGCATCCCGCGCTTTGGGGTGGGATCACGGTGCTGAGCGTACTGGGGCAGGTGGCACTGAGCCTGCTGGAGCTGTTCATCGCCTTCCTGCAAGCCTACGTCTTCACGTTCCTGACGTCGCTGTTCATGGGGATGGCGCTGCACCCGGCGCATTGACCGGCCGGGCGGCTTTTTCGGACTTGTGAGAGTTGTCAGGCGGCGACAGCGCCGCCGCGTACTGGGAGTACCGAGTTCCATGAAGATGCTGAAGCTGTTGGCCCTGGTGTTCGTCGCCTTCTTCCTGCTGGCCGCCCCGGCGATGGCCGCCGCGGAGCACCCGGCCCCGCCGAACAGTTCCTACCTCTTCTCCGGGTCGGGGATCGCCGCCGGGCTGGGCATGGGCCTGACGATCATTGGAGCCGGCATCGGCTTCGGCAAGATCGGCAGCGCCGCTTTGGACGGCATGGCCCGCCAGCCGGAGGTCGCCGGCAGCATCCAGACGGCCATGATCATCATCGCGGCCATGCTCGAAGGCGCCACGCTGGCCGCCGTCGTGCTGTCCTACCTCGTCGCCGGCGGCTCTTCGTTCTAACTACCCCTCACGACCCTGGGGCCTTTGAGCATTACGGGTGAGGTCATGACGTTACGTTCCCGGTCGGTCGTCGCGGCTTTCCTGCTGGCCGTCTTCCTCCTCGCCGCCGCGGCGGCGCCGGCCCAGGCGGCTGACTCCGACATTTTCACGCCGCCGCGGCTCGACCTGACGATCTGGACGATCGTGGTCTTCGCCCTGCTGCTCTGGGTGCTGCGGAAGTTCGCCTGGAAGCCGATCCTCGATGGCCTGCAGGGTCGCGAGGCCCGCATCCGCGGGGCCCTCGACGAGGCGCAGACGGCCCGCGAGGACGCGCAGAAGCTGCGCGACCAGCTCCAGGCCGAGATGAACAAGGTCTACGACAAGATGCGCGAAATGCTGGACGAGGCGCGGCGCGAGGGCCAGCAGGCCAAGGACCGGATGATCGCCGAGGGGAAGGCCGAGCTCCAGGCCGAGGGCGACCGCAAGCGCAGGGAAATTCAGCTGGAGACCGAGCAGGCCAAGCAGGAGCTGTGGAGCCAGGCGGCGCAGCTCGCCACGCTGGTGTCGGCCAAGGTGATCGGCCGCAGCCTGACGCCCGACGATCACCGCGGCCTGGTGGATGAGGCCGTCGCCGAACTGCACGGGGCGGCGACAGGGCGCACCCTGGCGTGAGCCGTTTAGTCGCCGTCGCTTTATCGTTTCGCGGATTCATCGGTTCGCGAAACGATAAATCGACGGCCACGGCTAAACTCAAGCACGAGTACCCATTCATGAACCACGACGACGCCCCGACGGCGCGCCACGAGACGGTGCTCGACGCCGGCTCGCGGCGCGTGTCGCGGGTCTACGCCGAGGCCCTCCTCGACGCCGCCCAGAAGCGCGACCAGCTCCCCCAGGTGTTGGAAGAGTTTACCTCGCTCCTGGACGACCTCTTCCGCGCCGACCCGCAGTTCGAGGCGTTCCTGGCCAGCGGCGCCATCAGCCGCAAGCCGAAGGCCGAGGTCATTCACCGCGCCTTCGACGGCCGGGCCAGCGACACCTTCCGCAACTTCCTCCTGGTCCTGAACGATCACCAGCGCCTCGAACTGCTGCGCGGCATCTACGAAGCGGTGAGGGAGCTATATGACGAGCGCTCCGGCCGCATGCGCGTGGTGGTGAACAGTGCCGTGCCGCTGCCCGACGACCAGCGCGAGCGGCTGCTGCACGAGCTGCGCGAGAAGTACCGCAAAGAGCCGGTGCTGACGATCCGGGTCGATCCGGCGCTGCTCGGCGGCCTCGTCATCCGCGTCGGCGACTGGCTCTACGACGGGTCGGTGCGGATGCGGCTGGACAACATTCGGAAACAACTGATCGAGAGGGGCAGCCATGCCACGGTTTAACACTGACGAAATCGTCTCCGTCTTGACGCAGGAAATCAAGGAATACCGCAAGCAGCTCGACGCCCGCGAGGTCGGCCGGGTGCTGGAGGTCGGCGACGGCATCGCCCGCGTTTACGGCCTGTCGGGCGTTATGGCCGGCGAGATGGTCGAGTTCAAGAACGGCATCCGCGGCCTGGCGTTCAACCTCGAAGAGAACTCGGTCGGCGTCATCATCCTCGGCGACTACCTGGGGATCACCGAGGGCGAGGAGGTGCGCAGCACCGGCGAGCTGCTGCGCGTGCCGGTCGGCTCGGCGATGATCGGCCGGGTCGTCAATCCGCTCGGCATCCCGCGCGACGGCAAGGGGCCAATCGTCACCGACACGTTCCGGCCGGTCGAATCTATCGCCCCGGGCGTGGCGGGGCGGCAGCCGGTCGATCAGCCGGTGCAGACGGGTATCAAGGCCATCGACTCGATGACGCCGATCGGCCGCGGCCAGCGCGAGCTAATCATCGGCGACCGCAAGACCGGCAAGACGGCCATCGCGGTGGACGCGATCATCAACCAGCGCGGCGAAAACATGATCTGCGTGTACGTCGCCATCGGCCAGAAGGAAGCGGCCGTCGTCAAGGTGTTCGAGAAGCTGCGCGAGACCGGGGCGATGGACTACACCATCATCGTCACGGCGGCCTCGTCCGACCCGGCGCCGTTGCAGTACATCGCCCCTTACGCCGGCTGCGCGATGGCCGAGTATTTCGTGTACGAGAAGGGCGGCGACACCCTGTGCGTCTACGACGACCTGTCGAAGCAGGCCGCCGCCTACCGCCAGCTATCGCTGCTGATGCGGCGCCCGCCCGGGCGTGAGGCGTTCCCCGGCGACATCTTCTACGCCCACTCGCGCCTGCTGGAGCGCTCCGCGAAGTTGGCGGAGCGCTGGGTCATTGTTCCAGGCGACGCCGACGAATCCCAGGTGGGTAAGGACTGGGGCGTCAACAGTGCCGCTAACCCCAGTGAGATGCGCGGGCCGGGCGAGGCGGGCAAGGTCTACGTCGGCCCCCTGGACAAGGAGCATGCCCTGAAGCACGACCTGCCGAAACTCGGCGCGGGTTTCAAGGTGGCGAAGGTCGCGGGGTCGGGCGGCTCGCTGACGGCCCTGCCGATCATCGAGACGCTGGAGGGCGAGGTATCGGCGTACATCCCGACGAACGTGATTTCGATCACCGACGGGCAGATCTACCTGCAGCCGGCGCTGGGCCGGGCGGGCATCTGGCCGGCCGTGGACGTGGGCATCAGCGTGTCGCGCGTCGGCGGCAAGGCGCAGATCCCGGCCATGAAGAACATCGCCAGCAGCCTGCGCCTCGACCTGGCGTCGTTCCGCGAACTGGAGGCGTTCGCGCAGCTGGGCACCGACCTGGACAAGGCGACGCAGCAGCAACTCGACCGCGGCTACCGCATGGTCGAGGTGCTCAAGCAGCCGCAATTCAAGCCGATGAACGTCATCGACCAGGTCATGATCATTTACGCCGGCACCAGGGGGCACCTCGACAAGATCGAACGCCGCAAGGTGCAGGCGTGGGAGCAGCAGTTCCTGCGCTTCATGGCCGAGCAGAGGCCGCAGGTGCGGGCGACGGTCACGAACATGAAGACGTGGAAGAAAGGGGCGGACGGCAAACCGCTTCACGAAGGGCTGGAGGAGGCCATCGCCGCCTTCCAGCCGCAGTTCAAGGCGTAATTGTAAGCCGCTTGCGGCTTAGCGTTCGCGCGAAC
>DATFNV010000095.1:0-4083 GCA_035266225.1 Gemmataceae bacterium | reverse complement strand
CGGAGCCGGCGCCGCCGCGCCAGCTCAACTCCGCCGTGCCGCGCGACCTGGAGACGGTTTGCCTGAAATGCCTGCAAAAGGAGCCCGGTCAGCGCTACGCCTCGGCGCACGACCTGGCCGACGACCTCCGCCGCTACCTCGGCGGGCACCCCGTCCTCGCGCGGCCGGTGGGCCTGCTGAGGCGGCTGGCGCGCTGGGGCCGGCGGAACCCCCTCGTGGCCTCCCTGGGAGGCGCGGCGGCGGCCCTCCTCCTCGCCGTGGCCTTCGCCGCCAGCTGGGCCGCCCTGGCGGCTCAGGAGGGTCGGCGCAACCGCGAATGCGACGCCCTGCTCCGCCAGGCCCGGCTGGAGGGCGTCCCGCCGCGGCGGGACGGTTGGTCGGACCGCGCCTGGGAGATGGTCGTTAAGGCCGTCGCCCTCCGCCGGGACATCGACGGCCGCACGGAGGTAGCCGCCGTCCTCGCCGGCCTCGACGCCCGGAAGCTCTCGGGACTGGCCGACCGTGAGGCGTCCGCCCTGGCCTTTGACGCGACTGGCCGGGTCCTTTTCTGTGGCGGTATGCCCGGCGAGGAGGCATGCCTGTGGGACACCGAGACGAAGGAAGCCACCCTGTCGGGGCAGCAGGGCGCCGGCCCCGTGGGGTTCAGCGCTGACGGCAAGCCGCGGCAGTTCGTCGCGCTCGACGGCGGGAGGCTGCGCCTGTGGGACGTGCATCGCGGCCGGGCGATTGCTGAACTCGATCTCGGTGATGGCTACGTCGTGGCCCACACCTCCCTGGGAGTGCCGGTCCTGGCGATGACTCCGGACGGGGACTGGGTGGCCGCGGCGGCGACCGACCGTGACGGCAATGGCCTGGTCGCTGCCTGGAATGTCGCGACAGGTCAGGCGTGGCCGCGGGTCAAGGAGAAGGCGACGGCGCTGGCCCTGGCGCCGGGGGGGCGCCACCTCGCCACGGGGGACGCGGAAGGCCGCGTGATCGTCCGGCCGCGGCTCGCGGAAGGGCGACCGGTCGTCCTTCCGCCCGCCCGCGGGCGGGTGGAGTGCCTGGCCTTCAGCCCCGACGGCCGGCGCCTGGCGGTGGGCGATGGCGTCGGGACCGTCACCTTGTGGGACTGGGAAACCGGCCACTCCACCCCGTGCTACGGGGCGATCTTCAAGGTGACTGCGGTAGCCTTCAGCCAGGACGGGACCACGGTGGCTTCGGCCGGGACCGGACCCGCCAAGGTGTGGGACGCCGCGACCGGTCGCTTGCTCCTCGACCTGTTGGACTTGTCCGGGGCGACCGGTCTGGCCTTCGCAGCAGACGGCCGGCGGCTGGCGGGGGCCAACCGGCGCGACCCGAGGGGAGGCCGCGGACACTCGGTCGCCCTGTGGCAGCTGGAGGGCGGTCGCGGCATTGAGGACCTGCGTGGCCTGGCCGGCCCGGCGGCGCGCGTCTGCTTTTCCGGGAAGGGGCGGCTCCTGGCGGCCTACGGTCACGGCGGTCAGGTGGCCGTCTGGGACGCGATCGAGGGCCGATTGTTGCGCGTCTTTGAAGCTCCGCCGGTGGCGTCGGCAGACAACGCCGGTCTGACCTTCGTCGGTGAGGAGCGGCTGGCGTACTGCGGCTCGGAACAGGCCGTCGTGTGGGACCTGGACGGCGGCCGCACGGTGGACGCCTGGCAGCTCGGCCGGGGGTCCGCGAATTGCCTCGGCACCGACCCGGACGGACGCCTTCTCCTGTTCCGCGCCGAGCGCCTGGAGGACGACGCGGAGCCGCTCACCTGCCGGCTCCGTGAGTTGCAACCGGGGGGCAAAGTGCGAGGGATCGGCGAAACCCCGCCTTTCTCCAAGCTGGTGTGGGACACGGCGGCGGCTGCCGAGGGCCGGGTCTTCCTCGCCTCGGGGCGCGACGACGTCGCCGGCACGCGGCGGCGAACCGTGGTGGCACTGGGCGCGAGCGACGGGAAAATCCTGTGGGCCCGACCGAGCACCCGCGAGGGGGTGGACTTCGACAACCTGTTCACAGCGCCCGGCGGCCGCCTCGTGGCCGTGTCCCGCGATCCTGACGAGGAGGGACCACCGTACCGGTGGGTGCTGCGCGACGCCCAGACTGGAGAGTCGGCTGGCGGGCTCATGACCTGGGTCGCGGCCGTCGGGCCGGGGGCGCAGCGCTGGCTGTGCGCGGCCGCCGAGCCGCACCGGGGATTGGCCCTTTGGGAGCGCGGCTGCGACGAGCCCGTAGCCAACCTGGCCGGGGACGGCGTCCCCTCCTTTCATCCCCAGTTCAGCCCGGACGGGACGCTCGTCGCCTGGGGCAACAGCAACGGCAGTGTCACACTCTGCGACCTCCCGCGAATCCAGGACCGACTGCGACAGATCGGCCTCGGGTGGTGAGCCGGGCGAGTTCGATCCTGCCTGGGGGATGGAGTACCGGCTCCGAAGGTATGTCCCCGGCAAGGAAGAGTCTCCCCCTCGCCCCGGAGGGGCGAGGGGAGAACAAGCGCTGCCGCTCGCCTCTGTCCCCACCAGGGCCAGGCGCAGGATCGATCCGGCTTCATCGATTTGACACGGGGGAAAACCCTTCCCCGCGGTCCGGCTTGACGTTAGAATCTGGAAGGCTCCCGCGCCCGTCGGGCGGCAAGGACGGGACATGCCTGGTCCGTTCGGGAATTCACCTGTCCAGGAGAACGGTCATGTCCTTTGACGACCACCTCACGACGGCCCACGTCCACACCCTCTTCGCTGACGAGGTCCAGGCGGCGGGCGGCACGGTGTCGGACACCTTTGACGACGGCCGGCGTCTCTTCGCGCGCTCGGTCCTCCCCGCGGTCGCCGAGGTCCAGCCAGGCGACCGCGTCCAGGGCGGCGTCGCCATCCGCGCCTGCCAGGGCCAGGTCTGGGTGCATCCCTACGTCTTCCGCCAGGTGTGCCGCAACGGCGCCATCGTCGCCCACGCGGTCCAGACCCGCCATCTCGCCGACCTCGACTCGCTGCCGGCCGACGAGGCCGACGAGGCGGTCCGCGAGGCCGTCCGCTGCTGCTGTGCCGCGGAAGCGTTCACGACCGCCGCCGCGGAGATGCGCAACGCCGTCGGCGCCGACATCGACGTGGTCCTCAACCTGATGCCCTTCCTCTCGCGGCTCGGGGGGTCGAACTCCAGCCAATTCCTGGGGGAAATCCTCGGGCGCTTCTTCGGTGACGCCGACCGGTCGCGCTTCGGCCTCATGAACGCCGTGACGTCGCTGGCCCGCGACACGCGCGACCCCGAGGTGCGCTGGCGGTTGGAGGAATTCGGCGGCGGCGTCCCCGTCCTGCGGGCGCCGGATTGGCCTGCGGGCGGGGCTCGGGGGGCGGCCCGGCGGGAAATGGTCGGCGCGGGGCGCGGGTAGGAAGCGGTGACAGCCGGATGCGGCTTCGCAAAGGAAGGCGGATAAGGGGACAGCGTGATTTTCCAGCGGCAATTCACTCCGGGTCCTTATCCGGCTCTCCCCATCCGGCTCATCGGGCCGGCGCCGGGCTTTTCGCCTTGAGTCACTCCGCCGCGGTGCGGGCCTCGGCGCTCAACCTGCTCTGGCCCGCCCTGGCGAACTCCTCGAGCACCTTCTGCGCGTCCGGGGTGCCGATCCGCTCCAGCACCACGACGCCGCGCACCGCCCGCACCGCTTCGATGTTCGGCCCGAGCTTGCCGTTCAGCTTGCCCAGAACCTGTTCGAGGCGCTGCTTGGCCTCCGCCGACGGCATGTTCCCCCAGTGCCTTCTTGACCGCCGCTTCGACCGCCTTTTGGCCCACCCCCTCCGGCTCGCCCAACTGCTCGCGGTCAGCGCGTCCCAGCGGCGCGTCACGCGCTCCCCGGCGAGGCAGGTCAGCAGCGTCCGGCCGTCGAGGGCGAACGCAAGGCCGACGGTGGCCGAGGCCGGCTCGGGCGGCGACTTCAGCGGCAACCGCTGCAACTCCTTCCCTTCGGCCACGTCCCACACGCGCACCTCGATCCTACCCACCGAACCGGCTACCGGACAAGTAGGAATTGTCCAGTTTCGTGCCCATCAACACAATCGTCCACGATCGGCCCGAATAGTGCGGGATGTAGGATTATAATGTCCC
>DATFNV010000094.1:0-20675 GCA_035266225.1 Gemmataceae bacterium | reverse complement strand
CTTCCCGGAAGCCGTCACCAGTTTCTGGCCGTCCCGGCTGAAGGCGACCCCGCGAACGAACGTGAGCTGGGGAAGGTCCGCACTGACGAGCGGGTGGCGGGGGCGGACGGTGCGCTCGTTCGCCGGCCGGTCCCAGAGCGGCAGCCCCGGGCCGGTCGATAAGTCCCACAACGCCGCCGTGCGGTTCGTGCTCCCGGCCGCCAGCATCCGCCCGTCCGGGGCGAAGGCCAGACAAGTGATCCCCCCGGCAGGATGGTCGAGATTGGCGATCTCCTGATACGTCCGCGCGTCCCAGATCCGGACGTTGCCGGGCCCCGGGGCGACGTTGCCGCCGGCGCCCGCGGCCAGCCCCTTGCCGTCCGGGCTGAAAGCCACACAGGTGAAGGCCCGGCGGTCCTGGCGCAGGGTGGCCGACTCCTGCCACCCCGTCGTCTCCCACACCCGAACCGCCCCGCCCCGGGGAGTGCCGGTGGCCAGCGCGAGCCGGCGGCCGTCCGGCGAAAAGGCCACCGCGAACGACCAGCCGGCCGGGGCCACGAGGGTGGCGCACTCCTTCCGAGCCGCCACCTCCCAGACCTTGATTTCCCCCGGCGCTTCCGGTCCCCCGCCCGCACAGGAGGCGAGCAAGGTCCCATCCGGCGACCAGGCCACCGACAGGACCGGCTGCGTGTGCCCCACGAGGCGAAGGACCTCACGACGCCTCGTCGGGTCCCACAGCCGCAGCATCGCCCCCGCCGGCTTGTCCGTCTTCTCGTCTTTCCCCCAGCCGCCGGTGGCCAGGGTCCGGTCGTCCGGGGCAAAGGCCAGGGCCAGGCAGCCGTTGGGCCCGGTGTCCAGGGTCCGGAACTCCCGCCGTAGCCGGTGCGCGTAGTAGCCCCAGGCGAAATCGCGCAGCTCGGGCGGGCAATCCGCCTCCGAGTCGAGCAAGGCCCGGGCGGCATCCGGCTCGCCGTCGATGAGCAGGGCGACACGCAGGAGCTGCGCCGTCATGAGATCACGGCGGGTCACGTCGAGCTGGGTCGCGAGCTTATCGGCCTTGTCACTGGCGTCTTTCTGCGCTGCTTCCGCTTTATTCCACCCCTGAACGGCATAAACGAGGGCGGCGAAGACACTCCCCACTCCCAAGGCGGTCACCAGGAGGACGCCCAGCAGCAGCCCCGCCACGGCCGGCCGGCGCCGCGCCCACTTCCCCAACCGCGCCAGCCGCCCCACCGGCCGGGCCCGGATCGGCTCGCCGTCGCGGAAGCGGCGCAGGTCCTCGGCCAGGTCGAGGGCCGTCGCGTAGCGCCGGGCCGGGTCCTTCTGGAGGCACTTGAGGCAGATGGTTTCCAGGTCGCGCGGCACGCCGGGCTGCAGCCGCCGCGGGGGCGGCGGCTCCTCCTCCACGACCTGGCGCAGCGTCTCCAGGGGAGTCGCCGCCAGGAACGGCGGACGGCCGGTCAGCAGGGCGTAGAGGATGGCCCCCAGGGCGTAGATGTCGGCCGCCGGCTCGGCCCCTGCTTTTTCACCACGGCCCTGCTCCGGTGCCATGTCGCTCGGGGTGCCGGCCACGGTTCCCGTAGCCGTCAGGTTCAGATCGGCGCCCACCTGCTTGGCGATGCCGAAGTCCGCGACCTTGGGTATCGCCCCGTTGAGTTCCGCGAGTGCTTCGGGGGAAGCGCTCGCAGAGCGCTCGCCGCTGAACGAGAGGAGGATGTTGGCGGGTTTCAGGTCGCGGTGGACGACCCCCTGCTGGTGGGCGTAATGGACGGCGCGGGCCACCACCTCGACGAGCCGTGTCGCCTCGTGGGCCGACAGCGGCTGCCCCGCCAGGCACTCGGCCAGGTCGCCCCCTTCGACCAGTTCCAGTACGCAGTAGAACTGTCCGCCGTGTTCGCCGACCTCGTAGACTTGCACGATATTGGGATGCCGCAAGCGCGCCAGCGTTTGTCCCTCGGCCGAGAAGCGGACGACCTGCTCCGGCGTGGCCCGTCCGCCGGCCAGGATCATCTTCAGGGCCACCAGGCGATTGAGGCGCAGGTGGCGCGCCTTGTAGACCACGCCCATGCCGCCGCGCCCCAACTCCGCCAGCACCTCGTAGCCGGGGATGTCCGGCACCGCCGCCGGGGGAACCGCCGGCGAGCCGGCGCCGGTCGTATCGGGGAGGAGAGGCCCCAGCCGCCGCAGGACGTCCTTCGGGTCTCCCCGGTGGAGAGGTGTAATGTCCGCATCGCCGACGGCCGTGAGCCGCTCCAGCACTTCCTGGCAGCGAGCGCAGCTTTCGACGTGGGCGGTGACGGCCTGCTCCTCGGCGGCCGGCAGGTCGCCGGCGAGCAGTCGTTCCAGTTGCCGGGCCGTGGGGCAATCGTTCATCACAGTCCCTGCCTTTCCAGCAGCTCGATCTCGTCGCGGAGCCGATGCTGGACGTTATTATTGGCCTTGAAGACGTTGGCCACCGCCATCCCCAGGCGCGCCGCCGCCTCGGCTCCGGACAGCCCCTCCAGCGCGGTGAGCTGAAACGCCTCCCAGGTGTGCGCCTCAACCTGCTCGCGCACCTTGGCCGTGGCGATCTGGAGCAGCTCCATGTCGAACGCCTCCCCCAGGCGCCGCTCGAAGTCATCGCGCGCCGGCACGCTGTGCAGCACCTCGAAGACGTCGCTCCTGCCGGAGCCCTGCGTGGATCGTTGCCGGTCGGTGACGAAATCACTCCAGGCGTGCCGGGCCAGAGTCTTGAGCCAGCCGCGGAACTTCTGCGCCGGGTCGTAGACGAAGGTCCGCAGCTTGGCGGCGAGGCGCAGCAGGACCATCTGCGTCACGTCCTGGGCGTCAGCCGCTTGCAGGCCCCAGCGGCGGCACCACGACTCAATCTGCGGGCCGTAGCGGGCCACGAACTCGTCCCAGGCCGAGGCGTCGTTGGGATCGCACCGCAGCCGGCTCAGGAGGCTCGCCCGTGTCCCCGAGGTCGATTCGTCCCTCATACCCCGTACTCCTCCGCGCGCGAAAACTGGAATCGCCTCCTGCCGTCTGCGACCTCGATAAGCTGCGGCCGTTGGAGTCCCGCCTAATGGATTTTGACGATCAAGTCCGGTAGGTCCGGCCTGCCGGGCCGGACCCTGACCGCGGCCGGACGGGTCCGGCCCGGCAGGCGGGACCTACCGCCTGCCGATCTTGGTCGTCAACAGCCATTAGGCGGTCTTCCGCAGCCCTGAGACGCAGGTTACCGCAAGCGGCACCGTAACCTTGACCATTCCCGCCGGCGCGTTCGTCAACCCCGCCGGCCTGGCCAACGCCGCCGCGGCCAGCAGTAGTGTCAGCTTCTTGCCGCCCACCGCCAGCCTGACCGGGCCGGCGGCCGGCGTGGTCAACCAGCCCTTGACTTTCAACTGCGGTGCCGGCGACGTGTCCGCGGAAGAGCAGGGCGGCGCCTTCAGCTATACCGTCAACTGGGGTGACGGAAGCGCCGGCAGCCCCGACACGCAGACCGCCGTCGGCGCCGGCGGCGGCCTTGCTCTCAACCACGTCTACGCCCGGCCCGGATCCTACACCGTTCAGCTCTGGGCCACTGACAAGGACGGCACGTCGAGTCAGCCGGTCACCCAAACGGTCACCGTCAGCAACGTCGTCCAGGTGGGAAGCACCTTGTTCGTGGGCGGCAACGGGACCATCAGTGTGACGCCGGGCCTCGACGTCGCGATCAACGGCCAGCAATTCGGCCCGTACGCCGGCGTCAGCATGATCAACGTCTACGGCGGATCGGGCAACGACGTCATCAGCATCGACAAGGCCGTCACCACCCCGGCGGCGGTCTACGGCGGCGGCGGCAACGACACGATGCAGGCCGGCGGCGGCTACGACACGCTCGTCGGCGGCAACGGCAACGATACCTTCATCGACGGCGGGGGTATCAACGTCATGGTCGGCGGCAACGGCAGCAACACTTTCATCGACAACGGCGGCTTCAACCAGCTCTACGGCGGCAGCGGCACCAACCTCGTCGTCCGCGCCGGCGGCGCCGCCGAGACCTTCCTGTCGTTGAACGAGCTGCCGGCGCTGACGGTGTTGGCCAAGAGCGCCACGCGGGCCTACGGCTAGGCCAACCCGGCCCCCGACGTTCACTTCAACGGCTTCGTCAACGGCGACACCCCTGCTTCCCTCGGCGGCACCCTGACCGAGACAACACCGGCCACCGCGACTCGCCGTACGTGCTGGTGTCTTCGTCCGGTCTGGCCGCCGGCGCCAGCGTGACGGTCAACCTGTACTTCTACAACCCCTCCATCACGCTGCTGCCCAAGTACGGCCGGACCGTGGTGGCCGGCGGCACCCCGTGACCCCGGGAGATGAAACGGTAACGACAATGACTGCGCCGCTTGCGGCTTCGCATGCCCTGCGAAGCCGCAAGCGGCGCAGTCATTGTCGTTACCGTTTCATCGCGGATTCCAGGCTTCCGCTCTAGGAGATTCGGCGAGGGGCCTGCCCTTCTGGAAAGAGGTGGTTGACTGCGGACGCGGCCACCCCCTCCGTCATGCCTTCCCTCCAGACGGTAGACGTGCGCCGGAGTTTGCCGGAGGCGGCCACCTGCCGGAATTCCGCCCACGAAAAGGGGCCGAACGAGTTGTTGTCCTGTGCGTAGAACCAGTTGCCGTCCATGTCAGAACCCTCGCTATGAGATGGATGAAAGCGATCCGGCCAGCATTGCGGCTAGCCAGGTGATTCCCCGGGAAGGTCAGGCAACCCTCACCCGAGACGAACAGGCGGGGGCCTCGAGGAACCCGCAGTGCCTGCCTGCCATATTGTTACTATACGGACAGTGAGTCTAAATTACAAGGACTTTCCTGGCACCCCGTCGTCTGCGCCGCCGACCGCATCCGGTCGGTGGACAGCATGCGCCGGAGTTCGGCGACGGCCGGGACGAATGACGACCGCGGCAGCCCTAGCCCGGCGGCCAGTGCATGGCCCGGCCGCCGAGCAGGTGCAGGTGCAGGTGCGGCACCGTCTGGCCGGCGCTCTCCTTGCAATTGAGCACCAGGCGGTAGCCGTCCGTCAGCCCGAGTTGCACGGCCAGCTTCGCGGCCACCAGGTGCAGGTGGCCGAGCAGTTCCTTGTCGGCCTCGGTCAGGTCGGCGTGCGTCGGGATCACCTTCTTCGGGATGATGAGGACGTGGACCGGCGCCTGCGGGTTGATGTCGCGGAAGGCCAGGCTGCGCTCGTCCTCGTAAACGACGTCCGCCTTGATCTTCCGCTCGACGATCTTCAGAAAGATGTTGTCGGTCATCATGGCTACTGGCCCGGCGAGGACTGGAAGTTGGCCTTCGCGGAGTTAGCGAGGTTCAAGAAAGGTGGTCAGCTCACGTTATAGGCGACGCCGGCTGACTGTCCAGGGCGGCCTCGTCTCCTTCCGGGCTTACCTTCTGCGGAGAGCCAACCGCCCCGAGGTCCGTATTGACCCCTCGTTCGCCGTTCTGCTATACCTCCGCTCGCACGGCATCCTGCGGCCCCGCACGGGCCTTCCTCCTGACCCGACCACTGCCGCGCCTGTCACGCTTGCCCCGTCCCCTGACGGGCCACGGAGACACTCCGCATCCCAAGGAGAGTCATGGCGCCGAAAACCGCACTCATCACCGGCATCACCGGCCAGGACGGCAGTTACCTTGCCGAGCTGCTGCTCGACAGGGGCTACCGTGTCTGCGGCATGGTCCGCCGGTCCAGCACCGAAAACTGCCAGCGCATCGAGCACCTGCGCGACCGCGTCGAGCTGCACCAGGCCGACCTCCTCGACCAGACGTCCATCGCGGGCGTCCTGGGGCAGGTCAAGCCGGACGAGATCTACAACCTCGCCGCGATGTCCTTCGTGCCGACCAGCTGGACGCAGCCGGTGCTGACCGCCGAGTTCACCGGCGTCGGCGTCACGCGCCTGCTCGAGGCGGTACGCCACGTCTGCCCGGAGGCGCGCTTCTACCAGGCGTCGTCCAGCGAGATGTTCGGCAAGGTCCGCGAGACGCCGCAGCGCGAAAGCACCCCGTTCCACCCGCGCAGCCCCTACGGCGTGGCCAAGGTGTACGGCCATTTCATCACGGTGAATTATCGCGAAAGCTACGGCCTGTTCGCCTGCTCCGGCATCCTCTTCAACCACGAGTCGCCGCGGCGCGGCCTGGAGTTCGTCACCCGCAAGATCAGCCACGGCGTCGCCAAGATCAAGCTGGGGTTGGCCAAGGAACTGCGCCTGGGCAACCTGCAGGCGAAGCGCGACTGGGGCTTCGCCGGCGACTACGTCCGGGCCATGTGGCAGATGCTTCAGCAGAACCACCCCGACGATTACGTGGTCAGCACCGGCGAGACGCACACGGTCGAGGAGTTCGTCCACCTGGCGTTCTCTCACGTCGGCCTCGACTGGCGACAGTACGTCGTGGTGGACCCGCAATTCTACCGGCCGGCGGAGGTCGATCTGCTGCTCGGCGACCCGACCAAGGCGCGGCGGCAGCTCGGTTGGCGGCCCGGGGTCAGCTTCGAGCAGCTCGTGACCACGATGGTCGAGGCCGACCTGGCGGCGCTGAGTCCCGTCGCCCGGGCGGCACGGCCCAAGCTGCTTGCGGCTTAGCGTTCGGCAGGTAATAGTCTCCCCTCGCCCCTGTACTCAGGGGCGAGGGGAGAAGAATTGCCGCAAGCGGCTACCAAGGAGGGTTCCATGTCGGTCAACGGAAAGTCGGAGCCGGCGCCGGCCGCGATGGGCGTACTGACCATCGCCCCGTTCGGGGCCCCGGCGGTGGCGGGCGCCCTCCGCGACGAGTTGCGGCGCCTTTCCCCGTCAGACGGCCGTCCCATCGTCAATTGCTTGCAGCTCGACGCCGACCTGGAGATCGCCGAGGCCAACGCCCAGGTCGGCGTCACCTTGCCGGAGATGCCGCGCCTGCGCGGCCCGAAGCGCTTCGTCGCCCGTCTCGTCGTCAAGGGTATCTTCTTCCTCGCGCGGGTCATCACCAATCGCCAGCGCCAGTTCAACTCGTCAGTCCTGGGTTGCCTGCGCGGCCTGACGGCCCACGTGCGCGGCAGGGAGGACGAGCAGTCCCGGCTCGACCACCTGGAAGCCTCGCTCGCCGGGCAGGCGGTCCGCATCCGCGCCCTGGAGGAGGCCCTGACGGCGGCGCACGCCTGGCGAATCGGCCCGGCCCGCGAAGCGGCCAGGAGTCGCCCCGCGGCGTAGTGGACTTCAGGGACCAGAGAATGAGAGTAATCATTGCCACGGTGCAGGTGCCGTTCGTCCGCGGGGGCGCCGAGACCCACGCCGAGGGGCTGCGCGACGCCCTGCGCGCCGAAGGGCACGAGGCCGACGTCACCGCGGTGCCCTTCAAGTGGTACCCGCCGGAGCGCATCCTCGACCACATGCTCGCCTGCCGCCTGCTCGACCTGACCGCCTCCTTCGGCGTCGGCATCGATCGCGTCATCGGCCTCAAGTTCCCCGCCTACCTCGTCAAACACCCGAACAAGGTGCTGTGGCTGCTGCACCAGCACCGCTCGGCCTACGACCTCTGGGGCCACCCCCTGGACGACATGTGTACTTACCCCAGCGGCGCCCAGGTGCGCGAGGCGGTCTGGGACGCCGACCGCCGCTTGCTGCCCGAGGCCAAGGCGATCTACACCAACTCGGCCAACGTCAGCAATCGGCTGAAGCGCTACTGCGACGTCGATTCGCAGCCGCTTTACCACCCGCCGCGGCACGCGGAGCAGTTTTACTGCGCCGCCCCCGAGGACTACTTCTTCTACCCCAGCCGCCTTGACCCTTCCAAGCGGCAGGGTCTGGTCGTGCAGGCGCTGGCCCTGACGTCCCGGGCGGTGCGCGTGTACTTCGCGGGCACGGGCGCCCAACCCGCCGCCCTTGAGGAGCTGAAGGCACTGGCGATCAAGCACGGCGTCCAGGATCGCGTCGAGTGGCTGGGCGCCGTCGGCGAGGGGCAGAAGCGCGACCTCTACGCCCGCTCGCTCGGCGTCATCTTCCCGCCGCTGGACGAGGATTACGGCTACGTCACCCTGGAGGCAATGCTGTCGTCGAAGGCGGTCGTCACCTGCACCGACTCCGGCGGGCCGCTCGAATTCGTCGTGGACCGCGAGACGGGCGCCGTCGCCGAGCCGACGCCCGTGGCCCTGGCCGCGGCCCTGGACCGCCTCTGGGGCGACCGCGGCGGCACCAAGGCCCTGGGCGAGGCGGGTCGGGCACGCTACCAGGCGATGGACATTTCCTGGCCCACGGTGGTCAGGAGGCTCGTGGCATGAGGCTGAACTGGTTCTCGCCGCTGCCGCCGGCCCGCAACGGCGTCGCCGAGTGGGCCGGCCACGTCCTGCCGGCCGTGTGCCGCCGCGCCGACGTCGTCCTGTGGACCGACCAGGCGGCCCGGCAGCTGCCGCCGGGCGTCACCGCCGAGGTGCGGCACTTCCAGCCGGGGGCGCTGCCGTGGGCCGAGGTGCAGCGCGCCGACCTGAGCGTCTACCACGTCGGCAACAACGCCGCCTGTCACGCGGGCATCTGGCAGGTCAGCCGCCGCCACCCCGGCGTCGTCGTGCTGCACGACCTGTGCCTCCCTCACTTGTTCATCGACCACTTCCGGCAGCGGAACGACTTCGCCGGCTACCGCGAGGAGATGGAGCGCTTCTACGGCGACACCGGCGGCTGGCTGGCGCCGCGGGTCTGGGACCACCGCGTTCCCCCCGATTACCTGTCCGACCGCTGCCCGCACACGGAGTTGGCCGTCGAGGGGGCCCTGGGCGTGCTGGTCCACAGCCCCGCCGCCTACGAGGCGCTGCGGCCGGCGATGAGATGGCCACTGGCCTACCAGCCGCTGGCCTACCGGCTGACGCGGCCGGCGGCCCCCGCGGCGAAGGGCGGCGAGCCGTACCGCCTGATCGTCTTCGGCCACATTGGCACCAATCGCTGTCTCGATTCAGTTCTGGAGGCCCTGGCCCGCTTCCGCGACGGCGGCCGCTTTCACCTGCACGTCTGCGGCCCGCTCTGGGACGAGAACCACGTCAAGGGGCGCGTCAAAGCCCTCGACCTGCGGCGGTGCGTGACGCTGCACGGCTACGTCGGCGACCGGGACCTCGACGCGGCGCTGGCGGCGTCGCACCTGGCGATCAACCTGCGCAACCCGACGATGGGCGAGGCGTCGCTGAGCCAGCTGCGCCTGTGGGACCACGCCCTGCCGGCGCTGGTCAGCCGGACGGGCTGGTACGCGACGCTGTCGCCGACCGCGGTGGCCCACGTCGATCCCGGGGCCGAGGTGGAGGACCTGTGCCGCTACCTGGAAGCGTTCCTGCGCGACCCCGCGTCGTTCGCCGGCATGGGTGTCGAGGGGCGGACGTGGTTGGAGCAGTATCACGCCCCGGACCTGTACGCCGACGGGCTGCTGCGGCTGTGCGAGGAGGCGAAGGCCTACCGGCCGCGGGCGGTGAGTTACTACCTGGCCGGGCGGGCGGCGGCGGAGATGAGCGCGTGGGCCGGCCGCCACGCCGAGGCCCTGAGCGAACAGGTCGCGGGGCCGATCGTCGGCCTCACGGCGGGGCCGGCGTAAGGAACAGACCAGGAGGGACGAGCATGGTTGCTTACTTCGGCGCGATGTGGCGCTGCCGGTATTTCTGGATGTCGCTGGTCAAGATCGACCTGCGGACACGCTACCGCCGGTCGGTCATCGGCCTGGGTTGGTCGCTGCTGCGGCCGATCTCCATGACGATCATCCTCTGCGCCGTTTTCCGGCGCGTCTTCAACCAGGACATCGCGGACTATGGGCCGTATCTGCTGAGCGGCCTGGTCCTGTGGGAGTACATCGAGACGGGCACCAAACAAGGCTGCCAGTGCTTTTTCCAGGGCGAGCAGTACATCCGCCAGCACCCCGCCCCCATCGCCATCTACCCGCTGCGCACCGCGCTGGGCGAGAGCGTGCATTTCCTGATGGCGCTGTGCGTCGTCCTCGGCCTGGTGTGGTTCTTCCGCGGCTTCGCCAACCTCCCCGCACTGCTCTGCCTGATACCGACGCTGCCACTGCTGTTCGTGTTCGTCTGGTCGCTGGCGCTGATCGCGGGCTTCGCCAACGTGTACTTCCAGGACACGCAGCACCTCACCGAGGTCGGCTTTCGGATCCTCTTCTACACCACCCCGATCATCTACCATCTGGACCAGATTGGCCACGGGCGGCTCGGGATCCTCGTCAGCTACAACCCGATCATCCCTCTGCTCGACCTGGTGCGCCTCCCCATCATCGAGGCCACGGTACCCGGGCCCTTGACCTTCCTGCGGGCCGGCGTGACGGTCCTCATCACGGCACTGGTCGCGACGGTGGTCTGTCACCGAGCGCAGCGGCAGCTCATCTTCCACTTGTAAGCCGGGTGCGTATAATCGCCCCTCCGCGGCGGGGACCGCCCCCGCCGCCCGCGCGCCCGCGAACCGGAACGGATGCCCCCTTATGGCTCGCATCGAACTCGACCGCGTCGGCCTGACGTTCGAGGTGCGGCAGCACCTGGGCCGTCAGACGCTCAAGGAATTCCTCATCAACCGCCTGCTCCGGCGGCGGCTCCAGCACTCCCGCGTCAAGGTGCGGGCCCTGGAGGACGTCAGCCTGCGCATCGGGCCGGGCGAGCGCGTCGGCGTCGTCGGCCACAACGGCGCCGGCAAGAGCACGCTGCTGAAACTGCTCGCCGGCATCTACCCGCCGACCGCCGGCCACCGCGTCGTCGAAGGCCACATCGCCTCGCTGTTCGACATCTCCCTCGGCTTCGAGATGGAAGGGAGCGGCTGGGAGAACATCGTCTACCGCGGATATCTCCAGGGAGAGACGCCGCGCAGCATCACCGACAAGATTCAGGAGATCGCCGAATTCTCCGAACTGGGCGAGTTCCTGAAGATGCCGGTGCGCCACTACTCGGCCGGCATGCTGGTGCGCCTCGCCTTCTCGATCGCCACCGCGGTCAAGCCGGAGGTGCTGCTGATCGACGAGGTGCTCAGCGTCGGCGACCTGTCCTTCCAGGACAAGGCCCGGCAGCGCATGCGCGACATGATGGCCCGGGCCGAACTGATCGTCATGGTCAGCCACGAGTTGGACCCGCTGCGGAAGTTCTGCCAGCGCGGCATCTGGCTGGACCACGGCAAGGTCCGCCTCGACGGCCCCATCGACGACGTGGTCGGTGCTTACACCGACTCGGTGCGCCGGCCCGTGGCGGCCTGACGGCCCGGCGCGGTGCTACACTATCAGAAGTCGCCGCCCGTCACGTCACGCCGTTCGGGAGTTTACCCCTTGGAGACGCCGCTTCGCTTCGTGCCGTTCCTTCGGCCCATGGTCTGGGGAGGCCGCCGTCTCGCCGCGGCGCTCGACAAACCCTTGCCGACGGCCGAGCCCTACGGCGAGTCGTGGGAGGTGAGCGACCATCCGCTGCACCGCAGCGTCGTGGCGTCGGGGCCGCTCGCCGGTCGGACCCTGCGGCACCTGCTGGAAACCGCGCCGCGGGCGCTGCTCGGCTCGGCCGCCGGGGCCACTGCCACGTTCCCCTGGCTGATCAAGTTCCTCGACGCCAACGATTGGCTCTCGGTCCAGGTCCACCCGGACGAACCGGCCGTGCGCTGGCTGTGGCCGCAGGAAGGAAGCAAGACCGAGGCATGGTTCATCCTCGACGCCGCACCCGGGAGCCGCGTCTACGCCGGTCTGCGGCCGGGGGTCGGCCCGGCGCAGCTCCTGGCCGCGGTGAAGGCCGGCACGGTGACGGAGTGCCTCCATTCGTTCGAGCCGCGGCCGGGCGATTGCCTCTTCCTCCAGGCCGGCACGGTCCACGCGGTCGGCGGCGGCGTGCTGATGGCCGAGGTGCAGCAGACCAGCGACGCCACCTATCGGCTGTTCGACTGGGACCGCAAGGACGCCAAGGGGAAGTCGCGCGAGCTGCACCTGGCCGAGTCGCTGGCGTGCATCGACTGGCAGCGCGGCCCGGTGGCGCCCGTGCATGCGGAGGGATTCGGGGAGCCGCGACGACGGAGACAGGCCCTCGTGAATTGTCCGTATTTTTCGCTGGAGCTGGCGCAAGAGACGGAGCCGTTCGCGTGTGGCGGGACCGGACGCCTCCAAGCCGCGGTGGTGCTGGCGGGGCGCGGCCGCTGGGCGGCCGGCGAGGAATTGCTGGCGGGTCAGACCTGGGTGCTGCCCGCGGCCATGCCGGCGATCGAATGCCGGCCCGAGGGAACGGTGGCGCTTCTGCTGGCGACATTGCCTTAGCCGCTTGCGGCTTCGCACGTCGGACCTGCGAAGCCGCAAGCGGCACGGATGACCGCGGTCACGGAACCAGGGAAGGGGGCGCGCGATGCGCGTGGTCGTCAACGAACTGGCGACGCTGGGACGGCGCACCGGCGTCGGGCACTACACCGCCGAGTTGGTGCGCTGCCTGCGCCGGCTGACGCCCCCTGCGACGATCACCGGCTTCCCCGATCCGATTATTCGCCGCGTCCGTCAGGCATGGTCCTGGCTGCGCCGGCGCCGTGCGGCCCCGGGCGGCGGCGTCCCGGGCGGCGGCGTGCTGCACAACCACGGCCGCAGCGTCCTGCGACATTACTTCCGCGCTCTTACCCGTCTTCGTGGCTTCGACCTGTACCACGAGCCGAATTTCCTACCGCTGCCCTGCGACCTGCCGACGGTCGCCACGCTACACGACCTGTCGGTGTTGCTGCATCCCGAGTGGCACCCCATCGACCGCGTTGCCGCCTACGAGCGCGACTTCCGCGACGGGCTGGCGCGGACGACGCACGTGATCACCGTGTCCGAGTTTGCGCGTCAGGAGATGATCCGCATCCTTGGACTCCGCCCCGACCAGGTGACGCGGGTCTACAACGGCGTCCGCCCGGGCCTCTGCCCGTTGCCCCCCGCTGAGACAGCCGCCGGGCTGCGCCGCCTGGGACTACCGCCGGAGTACCTCCTTTACCTCGGGACGCTGGAGCCGCGCAAGAACCTGGTGGTGCTGATGCGGGCCTATTGTGGACTGCCCGAGGCGTTGCGCCGCCGCTTCCCGCTGCTGCTGGTCGGCGGCTGGGGCTGGCGCGCCGAGGGCGTGGCCGATTACCTGGAGTCCGTCGGCCGGGCGCACGGCGTCCGCCACGTCGGCTACGTCGCCGACGAGCATCTGCCGCTGCTCTACAACGGGGCGCGGGCGCTGGCGTTTCCGTCGCTGTACGAGGGGTTCGGGTTGCCGCCGGTGGAGATGCTGGCCTGCGGCGGCGCCGTGCTCGCCTCGACCGCCGGCGCCGTGGCCGAAACCGCCGGAGGCGCCGGCCACCTGATCGACCCGCAAGACGAGGACGGCTGGCGCGAGGCCCTCCGGCGGGTTTGCACCTCGGAGGAGTGGTGGCAGTCCCTGCGCCGCAACGCCGTCACGGCGGCGCGGCCGTTCACCTGGGAGCGGAGCGCCGCCGACACGCTGGCCGTTTATTGCGACGTGCTGGGACTGTCGGCGGCGGCGGAGCCACCGGGTCGCCTGGCGGCGTGACCGCCGCGGGCTTTCCCCCCTCTCCCCTGAGTACAGGGGTGAGGGGAGTAGCGCTGGAGGCTTCGGCAGAGAGGATGGGCGCGTGCGCGTCATCATCAATCGGCAAGTGACCGCGGGCCGCCCGACGGGGGTGGGCCTGTACACCGCGGGCCTCGTCCGCGCCCTGCGCCGCCTGCCGGGGCTCGAGGTCGAACGCTTCCCGCCGCGGTGGTTGATGAACCTGGCGGCGCTGGCCCGGCGGGCGCGGTCGCTGTCCGCCTCCTCGGGCGGCGGCAGCGGGGCTTCCTCGGGTGGCTCGCCGTGGCGCCGGCGACTCATGGGACTGCTCCGCCGCGGCGGCGAGGCACTGCTGCTGCGGCGCTTCCGTGCCGCCTGCGCGGGCAGTCGTCCCGACCTGTATCACGAGCCGAACTTCATCCCGCTGCCGAGCGAGCTGCCCACCGTGGCAACCGTCCACGACCTGTCGCCGCTGCTCCATCCCGAATGGCACCCCGCCGACCGCGCCGCCCTCTACGACCGCCGCTTCCGTGAGGGCCTGCGCCAGTGTAGCCACGTCCTGGCCGATTCCGACTGCGTGCGCCAGGAGATCATCCAGGCCCTTGGCCTCCCTGCTGAGCGCGTCACGCGCGCCTACGTCGGCATCCGCCCGGAACTGCGGCCGCTGCCGGAGGACGAGGTGGGCCGCCGGCTGCGGGCGATGGGCCTGCCGCCGCGCTACCTGCTCTACCTGGGCACGATCGAGCCGCGCAAGAACGTGCTGCGCCTGCTGCGTGTCTATTGCTCGCTGCCGGAGACGGTGCGGTCGCGCTGGCCGCTGCTGCTGGTGGGCGGTTGGGGTTGGAACGCCGCTGACGTGGCCGAGTATCTGCACGGCGAGGCGCGCCATCGCGGCGTGATGCACCTGGGCTACGTCGCCGACGCCGACCTGCCGGCGCTGTACAACGGGGCGCGGGCGCTGCTGTATCCGTCGCTGTACGAGGGGTTCGGGCTGCCGCCGGTGGAGATGCTGGCCTGCGGCGGCGCCGTGCTCGCCTCGACCGCCGGCGCCGTGGCCGAGACCGTTGGCCGCCAGGCGCACCTCATCCCCGCCGAGGACGAGGACGGCTGGCGGGCGGCGCTGCTGCGCGTCGTGGCGGATGACGAATGGTGGCGGTCGCTGCGCCAGGGGGCCGTCGAGGCGGCGCGGCCGTACACCTGGGAGAATTGTGCGCTGGCGACACTCGGCGTTTATCGCAAGGTCTGCGGGGTGGAAGGAATCACGGAGAAGCCGCTTGCGGCTTAGGAACTCTTTCAAGGAGGTTGGGTAGGCCGCCGGCCTGCCCGCAACCGACGGCAGGCCAGCGGCCTGCCCCACTTTTTTTTCCGATTTCCCCTCTTGACCAATCTGCCGGTCGCGTATACATTCGTATAGACGCCTGCGGCTGCCGCCGAGTTACACTCACTCACGACGGCACTTGCGGAGGCCATTCCTTTCGGGGCCGCACTCCTTGGCCGGCCCCGCCGACCGTCGCGGCGGCACCCCTTGTCGGGGCACCGCATCGCGAACCGACTCCGTGCCACCTCACGATGAGGGGCAGCGATTACCACAACGTCTGGGGTGGCCGGCCGCGCGGTGCGGCTGGCCACCCCTCTCACCCGGGGTGCGCGCCGCGCCGACGGACGGCGCGGCGCCACCTCACACCCTCTCTTCGACGCCGGGCGTGTACCACCCCGGCAGGAGGTCTGCTCATGATTTCGACCACGACGACTCTCAGTTCGTCCGCCAACCCATCGACGTACGGCAGTGCCGTGACGGTCACCGCCACGGTGACACCCGGCTCGGGAGGTGGGCCGGCCATGACCGGCACGGTCACCTTCTTCAACGGCAACGTCAGCATCGGCTCCGCCGCCGTCACCTGGAACTCCGGCAGCAGCACCGGCCAGGCGACCCTCGCCACCGCCACCCTGCCCGGCGGATCGCGCTCGCTCACCGCCGCCTATTCCGGAGACAGCAACTACGCCAACGGCGCCTCGTCCGCGCTCAGCCAGACGGTGAACGGGGCGACATCGACGATCGCCCTAACGCTGTCGGTCCCGGCGCCGGTGTACGGGCAACCGGTGACCATCACCGCGGTCGTCGGCTCGCCCGGCTCGGGGACCGTCCCCGCGACCGGGACCATCACCTTCAAGGACGGCAGCACCACCCTGGGCACGGCGCCGCTCGTCGCTACCCTGGGCAGCTCGGGACCGGTCGGCCAGGCGGTGCTGACCGTCGCCTCGTTCTCCGTGGGGTCGCATTCCATCTCCGCGACCTACCCCGGCGACAGCAACTTCGCCAGCGGTACGTCCAGTTCCTACCCGATGACGGTGAGTAAGGCGACCTCCGGGACCAACGTGACGGCGTCGGCCAACCCGTCGGCGCTGTGCCAGGCGGTGACCTTCACGGCGAGCGTCAGCGCCGCCAGTCCGGGCAGCGGCACGCCGAGCGGCACCGTCACCTTCAGCGTCAACAGCACGGCCGTGAGCACGGTGAGCCTGGTCAGCGGGTCGGCGACGTATAGCTCGTCCAGCCTGGCATCTGGCTCCAACACCATCTCGGCCCAGTACAACGGCGACGGCAATTTCCTGACCAGCAGCGGCCCGCTCATCCAGACGGTCAACGCGGCGGTCAACTGGGTGCTGACCGCCGCGGCCGCGGCGCCCGACGCCGTGCAGGGCACGCTGCTGTCGTTCGGCCAGACCGAGTTTTCCCCGCTGGACGGCCGCCTGCTGCGCAAGCTGGACATCGACCCCAACCAGCACGCTGGCTGCGGCTGTGGGTGTAGCGGGAAGTGCGGCTGTCGTAGGAAGGAAGGCCCCACCGGCGGCTGCGGTTGCGGCAGCGACGACAACTGCCACGCCGGTGCGCCGCTGGGTTTCGTTTACAACTCCGCGACGGTGAACGTGGAGCCGATCATCCTGGCGACCCTGGCCAGCGACTTCTGCGCCGCCGTGCCCAGCCAGATCCAGGCGCAGCTGACGTGGAACGGCACCGCGCAGGGCTGGGTCACCTTCGGCACCACCGGCCACAGTGCCGGCGACGTCTACGCCCTGCCCTTGCAGGTCGGCAGCGCCGTCGGCTCCTCCGGCATCTATCCGTGGAGTGTCGAGGTCAAGGCCACGGTCGGCACTTTCATCTACGACCGCACCGCCTCGGGCGTCCTGCCCGTGATGGTCAACGCCTCCAGCCCCTTTGGCGAGGGCTGGGCGCTGGGCGGCACCTGGTCGCTGCTGATCGGCACGGCCGGGGTCGCCATCGTGGATAACGACACCGGCGGCGTCCGCTACTTTACCGGCACTGGCCCGAGCTACACCAGTCCCGCCAACGACCAGGGCACGCTGGTGAAGAACATAGGCGGCAGCTACACCTACACGTCCAAGTGCCAGACCAAGACCAACTTCGACAGCAGCGGCCGCATGACCGGGCAGGTCGATCCGCATTCGCTGACGCAGACGCTGGCCTACAGCAGCGGCCTCTTGAGCACCATCACGCAGCCCGACGGCGGCGTGGCCACCTTCACCTACAGCGGCGGCTTGCTCCAGACGGTGCAGGAGCCCGGCGGCCGGACCCTGACGCTGAGCTACGACGTCCACAACAACCTCACTGGCTTCATCGACGCGGCCAGCGGAGTTTACACCTTCAGCTATGATGGGTCGAACCGGCTGGTCAACGAGCAGGTGGGGCCGCTGAACGCGACTTACACTTACTCGACGGCCAACGGCACGCTGACGGAGATCAACCGCGGCCTCGGGACGACGCTGTCGCTGACGGCGGCGGTCGTGCAGGGACTGGGGGCCAGCACGGCAATCAACGCCAGTGCGACGGCGGCGGCCCTGACCGACGCCCTTAGCCACACGACCAGCTACACGCTGGACGCGCTGGGCCGGACGACGCAGGTGCAGACGGCCGACGCGGCGGTGCAGACCTGGGCGCTGGACGCGGCCGGCAACCCGACGACCTATGTGGACCAGCTCGGTCGGGTGACGTCGTACAGCTACAACGGCAGCGAGGACCTGACGGGGGTGGTGTGGCCCGACGGGACGCGGACGACCTACCAGTACGAGACGACGTTCCACCAGGTGACCGTGGAGCAGGACGCGCTGAACCATCGGACGACGTTCTCCTACGACGGCACGACCAGCGACTTGCTGACGGTGACCGACGCGACTGGCCACGTGACGAGTTACACCTGGTCGAGCGGGCTGAAGCAGACGATGACCGACGCCCGGGGGAACGTGACCACCTACCAGTGGGACAGCACAAAGCGGCGACTGACGGCGGTCACCGATGCGCTGAACGACGTCACCAGCTATTCGTATGACAGCGCGGGCAACAAGACCGGCGTGCAGGACGCGCTGAGCCACCGGACGACGTGGACCTATGATGGCGACCGGCGTGTGCTGACGCAGACGAACGCGGCGGCGGCCGTGGCGACGTTCACCTACGACGCCGCCAGCAATCCGGTGAGTGCGATTGACGAACTGGCCCGGACGACCAGCTACAACTACGACCAGCGCGGGCTGCGCGTGTCGGTTACTGAGGCGCTGGGCACGGCGCAGCAGCGGACGACAACCACGACGTATGACGCGGCCGGCAACGTGTTGTCCCTGACCCACCCGCAGGGCGACGTCACGAGTTACGCCTACGATGCGGTGAACCGGCGGGTGGGGCACATCGACGCCTACGCCAGTAGCGTTCAGCGGACGACGACGACGGTGTACAACGCGGCCGGCAACATCCTGTCGTCCGTCGATCCGCGGAACATCACGACGAGCTACCTCCTGGATGTCCGCAACCGCGACATCCAGCAGATCGACGCCTACGGGACGTCGTTGCAGCGGACGACCAACACGGCTTACGATGCGGTTGGCAACGTCCTCTCGGTGACCAACCCGAGGGGCACGGTCACGAGTTTCGGCTACGACGCCGACAACCGGCGCACCCAGCAGATCGATGCCTACGGGACGACCTCGCAGCGGACCGCGACGACGACCTACGACGCGGTGGGCAACATACTGTCGCGGACAAGCCCGGTAGGGGCGATCACGAGTTACGTCTACGATGCGCTGAACCGAGTGACGCAGCTCATCGAGGCGTACGGTTCGTCGGTGCAGCGGACCACGACGACGGCCTACAATGCGGTCGGCAACATCCACTCGGTGACCAATCCGCGCGGCTACACGACCAGCTACGGCTACGACGGGCTCAGCCGGCAGGTGCAGGAGGTGGACGGCTACGCGACTGGCGTGCAGCGGACGTTGACGACTATTTACGATGCGGTAAGCAATGTGTTGTCGGTGGTCAACGGCCTTGGCGTTGTCACGAGTTTCGGCTACGATGCCCTCAACCGGCGCACGGTGCAACTGGACGCCTACGGGACCGCCTCGCAGCGTGCGGCGACGAGCGTGTACGACCTCGACGACAACGTGACGGCGAGCATCGACGCGCTGGCGTATCGGACCACCTTCGGCTACGACGCCCTCAATCGGCGGGTCAGCGTGCAGGATGCCGGGGGCGGCGTCGCGACGACGGTCTACGACCCGGACGACAACGTGGTCAACACGATCGACCCGCTGGACCACACGGCGACGCACGCGTACGATGTCCTGAACCGCAGGACGCAGAGCACCGACGCCCGGGGCGGCATCGTCACCCTGGCGTACGATGCCAACAACAACCTGCTCAGCCTGATCGACCCGGTGAACAACCAAACGCAATGGCTGTACGACGTGCTGGACCGCGAGGCGCAGGAGATCGACCCGCTGAGTAACAGCAGCACCTTCGCGTACGATGCCGCCGACCGCCTGACCTCGGCCACGGACCGGGTCGGGCAGCAGATCACGTACAGCTTCGACCTGCTGAGCCGGGAGACCGGTGAGACGTGGTACAGTCGCGGTGGCACGCAGGTGAACGTGCTGACGTTCACCTACGACCCCAACAACAACCTGCTGACGGCGGCGAACAAGGCGGCGACGAACACGATGGCGTATGACGCGCTAGACCGCACGTCGAGCGTGCAGGCCCCCTTCGCCGCGGTGCTGACCAACAGCTACGACTCGGCCAACAACCGGACGGTGGTGCAGGATTCCTCCGGTGGGACCACGACCCGAACGTACGATGCGCTCAACCGCGTCACGACGATCCAGTTCGGCGGCACCGGCCAGACGCCGCTGCGCGAGGACTTCACCTACACAGTCCGTGACCAGGTGGCGACGCAGACGCGCTATAGCGATCTGGCCGGGACGACGAAGATCGGCTCGTCGAGCTTCACCTACGACGGCGTGGGCCGTTTGACGAACTTGCAGCATGCCGATGGCACGGGGAGCAGCCTGGCCAATTACACCAACACATACGACCTGGCCAGCCGGATCACGTCTGAGACCTTGAACGGTGGCGCCCCGACGACGTACACCTACGACGCCAAGGACGAGGTGACAAACGACGGCCAAGTGACGTATACCTACGACCTGAACGGCAATCGGACGATGAGCGGCTACACGACCGGCTTGGCCAACGAACAGACCAGCGACGGGACGTGGAATTACTTCTACGACCAGAACGGCAACCGAATCGGGAAGAGGAACATCAGCACGGGCGAATGGTGGAGCTACGGCTATGACAACCGCAACCGCCTGAGTTCGGGCGAGGATGTGACGACCAGCGTGCAAACGCAGGCAACGTACGCCTACGACGCGCTGGGGAAGCGGGTCAAGAAGGACGTGTGGACGCAGAACGGCAACACCACGACCACCCGATTTGTCTATGACGGAGCCGAAATCTGGGCCGATCTGACTTCGGGCAATGTGTTGCAGATGCGGTACGTCCGCGGTGATCGGGTGCTGGAGTTGCTGGCCCGGATTTCCAGCGGCGGGACGGCAGCGTGGATCCTGGCGGATCGGATGGGGACCGTGCGCAACGTGGTAGACAACACCGGGGCGACCATCGATACCATTACTTACGATGGCTATGGCAACGTCACCAACGAGACGAGTTCGGCGAACGGTGGCCAGTACAAGTACGTTGGATATGGCTATGAGGGTGCGATCTCTCCAGTGCGCGAGAACCGCTGCGTTTTTGCGTGCTTCCTGACGCAGGTAACGCGCCAGCCCCGGTGGCGGGAGGCTTGTAGAAAGGCGGTGTCTTTCCTTCAACAAGGGGTATGAACAGTTCCCCGAAG
>DATFNV010000093.1:0-15597 GCA_035266225.1 Gemmataceae bacterium | reverse complement strand
CACCGCCACCATCACGCTGACTTTCGGCAGTCAGCTCCCGGTCGATACCGTCTTCATCAACGGCTTCCTCCAAGGCACGCTGCCCGACGACCGCTACACCCTGACCATCGACGACGGCGTCGAAGATCCGGCCGGCAACCTGCTCCAGGGCCAGAGCAACGCCAGTCAGCCGGTGGACACGCCCACCTTCCCCAGCGGCATCGGTGCCGAGGTGCCCGGCAACTTCGTGGCCCGTTTCACCGTGGACAGCCGGCCGCACATCGGCATCTACAACGACGGCGTGCAGCAACTGGACATCAACGGCAACGGCATCTGGGATCCCGTCAACGCCAAGGACGCCGTCAACAGCGACAAGGCCTTCGCCTTCGGCCTCTACACCGACATCGATTTCGCCGGCAACTTCGCCCCCGTGGGGGGGACCCCCACCGGC
Source organism: Gemmataceae bacterium (assembly GCA_035266225.1). Taxonomy (GTDB): domain Bacteria; phylum Planctomycetota; class Planctomycetia; order Gemmatales; family Gemmataceae; genus DATFNV01. The sequence continues at coordinate 15,167 of DATFNV010000093.1, read as the reverse complement.
TTCGACGAACTGGGCGCCTACGGCTACACCAACGGCCACTTCCGCTTCCTGCTGGCCTACACCGGTGTTAACGGTGACACCACTAACGTCCTGACCATCGTGCCGTCGCTGCAGATCAACGGCTACCCGGTGGCCTACGACTTCAACTCGTCCATCCCGGGCCGACCCGACGAAATTGCCCTGTTCGACGGCCACGGCAACTGGTACATCGACTACGGTCACACCAACAACATCAGTTCCGGTTCGCTGGTGATCCATGACGGGCTGACAGGTTACCCGGTGGTCGGCAACTTCGACGGGAGGAAAAACGCCGACGGCACCCCCGCGTTTGAATTCGCCACCTATCAACCCGACACCGAAACCTGGGAGTTCGATCTCACCCCGCTCACCAACCCCGGCATCACCACGACCCTCCACTGGGGCTTCCCCGGCGTACTGGCGCGACCGGTGGCCGCCAACATGAACCAGAACCCCAACGGCATCGACAGCATCGGCCTGTTCGTGCCCACCAGCCTCAACCCGGCCATCAATCCCGGGGCCTACTGGTACTTCCTGGTCTCGGACCCGAGAATCGCCCCCATCGTCGGCACCATCAACACCCTGAACCATCCCTTTGATCCGACGCCGGAAGATGGCAGCAGCGACCTGTTCTACTACTTCGGCAACGGGTTCTTCGAGCCGATCGTCGGCCTCTGGGACCCGCCGATGCCCGCCGCCACGATTGTCTTCAAGCCGACCCCCGGGACATACACCAACGTCTCGCTCTCGGCCCAGGTGGGCACCGTGCCCAACGGTGGTAACTCCACGGGCCTCATCGCGCGTATGAGTAGCAACGGCCAGAACGGGTACTGGGGCGGCCTGGCCCTCAACGGCACCAGCTACACGGCGCAGATCAAGCGGCTGTCCAACGGCTCGTGGCAGCTGCTGGCCTCGGCCCCGCTGAGCGGGTTCGTCCCCGGCAGCGTGCTGGAGTTCGACGTGGTGGGCACCTCGCTGCGGTTGTCGGTCGGCGGCGTGCCGGTCGTCTCCGCGGCCGACACCGCCTTCCAGGGCGCGGGCTCCGTGGGGACTGACTCGGCCCCCGGCAGCGTGATCTGGCCGGCCAAGGCCAACGTAATCACCCGGACGGCCGTGACCCTGCCGTTCAGCGACGGCTTCAGCCAGGCCAACGGCAGCCTGCTCAGCGCCAACTGGGACGAGTGGACGGGCAGTTTCAAGACACAGGGCAAGGCCGCGGTCGGCCAGGCCGCGACCGACGTGGCGACCCTGTACGGCGTCTCCGCGGCCGACGTGTCGGTGAGCGCGAACCTGACCACCCTGCTGGCGGGGGGCTTCGGGGGACTGCTCAGCCGCTACACCCCCGCGACCGGCACCGGGTATCGGGCGGGCCTGGCGGCCGTCTACGACCCGAAGACGAAGGTCACCACCGATACGGCCCAGATCTGGGTCGATCACAGCGGCAACTGGACCCTGCTGGCGTCCCAGGTGGTGAGCACGGGGAGCGGGCAACTGACCTTCGTGACCGTGGGCGCCTCGGAGGAGTTGTTCCTCAACGGCACCCTGGTGGTGGCGGCCGGCGACGGCACTGTCAAGACCGGTACGGCGGGGCTGTATGCCACTCAGGGCGTCGCCTTTACCAACTTCGCGGCCAGCGCGGTCACCTTCACCACGACCAGCCTGCCCTTCTCGGGCAACTTCAGCCACGGCACGGTGCCGGGCTCGAACTGGTACAGCAACGTCGGCGGCTTCGCCGTGACTGGCAGCGGACTGCTCGGCGTGGGCAGTAGCAACGCGATCACGCTGAACGGCGTCAGCGTGCTGAACGCCTCGCTGCAAGCCCAGCTGACGGCCCTGCCGGCGGGCGCCTCGGCTGGCCTGCTCGCCCGCTACAATGCCACCACGGGCAACACCTACTGGGCGGGCATCGTCAGCAGCTACGACCCGGTCCACAAGGTCACCACCTATACGGCCGAGATCCGGCGCCGCATCAACGGCACCTGGGCCGTGCTGAAGAGCACTACCGTGGGGGTCGCTGGGGGCCTGATCGGCTTCACCGTGTCCGGCAGCCAGCTGACCCTCTCCTTGAACGGGAAGGTCCTTGTCACGGACTTTGACTGGAGCTTGCTGACCGCCGGCACCGTCGGCGTGATGGCCGACAAGGGCAGTCAGATCGGTAGTTTCTCGGCCCACTGAGGAAACAACTTCGTGGTGCGGGCGGCTCGCCCGCACCACGACTCCGTGTAGCCCCGCCTGAGCGCAACGCTTCGATGACGCCGAACCAGGCGCCGGTCGAGAACGCCGCCAGGAAGCGCTCCGCTCCCTTGACCGCCGGCCTCCGCCCGTCCGGCTGACCCTCGATGGCCGCTCGGCCGGCGCCGAGCGGCCTCGCTGAACGTTGGCATCCTCACCTCCCGCGCCGATTCTACCCGTTCGCGTCGTTCCGGCGAAAGACCAGGGCTTGAGCGGGCTTGCCCCGGCCTCAAGGGACTGGTACAGAAGGAGGACCGGCTCGCGCCGCGAGAGCTGCTGTCGCCGGAGGCCGATGCAACGAGGTGTGAGGAATGGTTACGGGGCTGCTGATTCGGGATGCCGGACTGTTTGACCAGCTCATCCAGGAGCGCAAGCGTAAGGGCATTGATTTGTATGACGAGGTCTGGGAGGGGATGTACGTCATGCCGTCCATGCCTAACAACGCGCATCAGAAGTTGCTTGATAACCTGGGCGATATCCTGACGGAAGTGGTCAAGCGGGGGAAGATGGGGGACAAATATCAAGGGGCCAATGTCAGCGATCGCCGCAAGGGGTGGGAATACAATTATCGGGTTCCCGACATGGTTGTGGTGCTGAACAACAGCCGGGCGATTGATTGCGACACGCACTTCTGCGGCGGTCCCGACTTCCTGGTTGAGATCCAGAGCCCCGGCGACGATACCGAGGAGAAGGTGCCGTTCTACGGGCAGATCGGCGTCCGCGAGTTGCTCATCATCCACCGCGACAAGCGGACGCTGCGACTGCTGCGGCTGGAAGGGGAGGAACTTGTCCTCGTCAAGCCCTCGCCCCTCGAAGGGAAGGAATGGTTGGTCAGCGCCGTGCTGCCGCTGGCGTTCCGCCGCCTCGTGAGCCGAGGGACGCCCCGGACCCAGGTCCGGCGCACCGACGCTAAGCCGGGCCTATGGGCCGTGTGAGGTGTCTGACCAGGTCCGCCGTCCACGCACTTCACCGTGTTGTTCGCCCCGAGGTGTCGGATGCTCTTGAGAGGTGGCTGTTGCTCTCGGCCGATGCCGCTGGGGAAGGAGGAATTACATGCCGCAGGTGCTGGTCAAGGACATCGACAAGGCCGACGAGTTGATCCAGGAACGGAAACGCAAGGGGGCCGATCGGTACGACGAGGTCTGGGATGGGGTGTACGTCATGCCGTCCATGCCGAGCCTGGAGCATCAAGAACTGGTTTCTGACCTGGACACGATCTTCGTAGAGGTTGTGAAGCGCCCGGGGCGGGGGAAAGTCTATCCGGGCGTCAACGTCAGCGACCGCGGCTCGGACTGGAAGAAGAACTACCGCGTTCCCGACCTGGTCATCGTCCTCAAAAACAGCGGCGCTGTTCGCCATAGCACGCACGTCCAGGGGGGGCCGGATTTCCTGGTCGAGATCGAGAGTCCCGGGGACGACAGCGAGGAGAAAGTACCGTTCTACGGGCAGATCGGCGTCCGCGAGTTGCTCATCATCCACCGCGACCAGCGGACCCTGCGGCTGTTGCGGCTGGAAGGGGAGGAACTTGTCCTCGTCAAGCCCACTCCTCTCGAAGGGAAGGAATGGCTGGTCAGCGCTGTGCTGCCGCTGGCATTCCGCCGCATCGTGGCCCGAGGGACGCCCCGGACCCAGGTTCGGCGCACCGACGGCAAGCCGGGCCTGTGGACCGTGTGAGGCGTCTCTCAAGGTCCGCCGCTTGTGCGCGTCACGGCTCGCAGGGCGTCAGCGCTTTTCACGGGTGCGGCCCCCACTGCTTCTCCCGTTCCTCATCCGCTTCACGCCGGCCGCGTGACACCCACTCCTGGGCATCCCCGCCGCACATCGGGTACGCCACGATCCCCCGAATCTCGCTCCAGTGACGACGTGCGGGCGGCGCGCCCGCCGTCGGCTGCACCGATAAATCTCGGGCGATCTTCTCGACGAGACGCAAGCGTTCGGCTGCGGGCAGCCCCTTGACCACCTGCTCATAAACGTCTTCGGCCGTCAGCAAAGCCATCGGAAGTCACCTCCGTCGTTGCCAGTCCGTCGAACCTGCTGGGTACGCCCTCCTGTAGTCTACCTCTCCCAGCAGCGTCTTCCCAGCGCGGAATGCGGCAGAATCCGTTGTCCCAGTCCATCATCCATCCGAAGGGGTCCGGGTGGGCGCCAGGAAACCGAGGCGTCAAGGCGGCTGGCACGATCCTTCTCTCGTCAGCGTTTCTGAGCGGCGGCGCGTTGACGAACCGCGCCGCCTCACCTATGGTGTCGCGTGGCGTGCCGCGCTGATCCCCCTCGTCTCGTCGTGCGAAAGGTTGCGACCGTGGCCGACCATTGGCAGACGCTCGTCCTCGAATTGTTGCTGCTGTTCGCCTGGGTAGCGTGGTGGCTCTGGACGGTCAACTGGGTCACGGCCTGGGATTGGCTCGCACGGGGGGCGTGGGTGGGCGTCGTTCTGCTCGTGGTGATCGCGGCCCTCGTCTGGTCGCAAATCGGGCCGCGCGAACTGGACGTCGGCTTCACCCAGGTGCCGAACTTCTGGTGGCAGCTCGCCGCCACGGCGCTGCTCGCCGGGGTCGCCCTCTTCTGCGGCTGGGTGCAGGGGGTAGCCGGGTGGATGCCCGCCGACATCCCCATCTACCCGCCCGAGGCGATGCACGACGACACCCACGGCCACGAGCATCCCGTCGGCACGTTCCACGGGCACGAGGAGTTCCACGCCGACGAGCCGCAGGCCGAGGGCCACGGCGGACATCATTGAGTTAAGGAGTACGCCATGTGGGTGCGCCAGTGCGACCTCGACGCCCAGGCCGAAGCCCCGCCCCCCATCCCCGCGCGCATCGCCTCCAACGAGGAATTCATCCCGCCGCCGCAGAGTCCGCAGCAGCGCGAGTACGAGGCCCGCCTCGCCGCCATCAGCGAGCGCGCCGCCCGCCGCCAGGGGCTGAGCCGCCGCGACTTCCTGCGCACCGGCAGCGGCATCGCCGCGGCACTGCTGGCCCTCAACGAGGTCTTCGGCGACTGCTACGACGTCCGCGCCGAGGAGGCCGACGACCAGAAGGCCTTCGCGGAAAAGTGGCCCAAGGAGCAGTTCATCTTCGACGTGCAGACGCACCACGTGGACGTCAGCAAAAAGTGGTACGACGACACGCCGCAGGGCCGCGCCACCGTCCGCTTCTTCCAGATGCTGCGCCCCCTGGCCGGCTCGCTGGAGAAGAGCCTCGAACTGCTCAACCGCGCCCACTACGTCAAGGAGGTCTTCGGCGACAGCGACACCGTCATGGCGATCATCAGCGGCGTGCCGAGCCGCGAGTGGGACAAGAACCCGCTGCCGCCCGACCAGATGGTCGCCACGCGCAAGTACGTCAACGACCTCGCCGGCAGTCAGCGCGTCCTGTCGCACGGCCTGCTGCGCCCCAACCTCGGCAAGAAGGAACTCGAGGAGATGGAGCGTCAGGTCAAGGAGCTGAAGATCGATGCCTGGAAGATGTATACCGGCGCCGAACTGGGCGAGAAGGCCTGGTTCATGGACGACGAGAAGGTCGCCTACCCGTTCTGGGAGCGGACCAAGAAGCTCGGCGTCAAGAACCTCTGCGTCCACAAGGGGCTGCCGCTGGGCGCCTTCAACGAGAAGGCCTGCACCCCGCTCGACATCGAGAAGGCGGCCAAGGACTGGCCCGACCTAAATTTCATCGTCTACCACTCCGGTTTCCGCGGATTCGGCTTCATCGGCAAGGGCGTCGGCGACAAGGTCGAGGACAAGAAGACCGACGACCCGCAAGAAATCCCCTGGATCAGCGACCTGCTGCGCCTCGTCGGCAAGAACAAGCTAAAAAATGTCTACTTCGAACTGGGCAGCACCTTCCAGATGACCTCGGCACGCGACCCGAAGCTCTGTCTGCACATGCTCGGGCAGATGATCCAGGTGGCCGGCGCCGAGCACGTCCTGTGGGGGACCGACTCCATCTGGGGCGGCAGTCCGCAGAGCCAGATCGAGCGCCTGCGCCGGCTGAAGATGCCGGACGAGCTGCGCCAGAAGCACAAGTACCCGGAGTTGACCGACGAGATCAAGGACCAGGTCCTGGGGCTCAACGCGGCGAAGCTGTTCGGCATCGACGTGAAAGCCAAGCGGAAGGCGATCAAGGCCGACAAGCTGACGCGCCTGCGCGAGGAGTACCGCCGCGACCCGTCGCCGAGCAACACGCAGTACGGTTGGGTGTGGGTTGGTGAGGGGGAGCCTACGGCGCCGGTCGGCCCGCAAGACGTGTGACGGAGCCAGGTTACGGCAGATGCGGTCCGTTTAGCCGCCGCCGTCGGGGCGGCGCGTTCTCAACGCGCCGCCCCGAGGGCGGCGGCTAAACGAGGACCTTCGGGAATCGATCAGGAACCACCCAAGGACAGGTCTTTCGAGAACTGCGACGTGTTGTTCTGGCTGTCGGTCGCCGTTGCCGACAGGATTTCGGAGCCCATCGGCGGGGTCTGCGCGACGAAGTTGAACGTGGCCATCCCGGCCGAGTTGGTCGTCACCTGCACCGAGCCGAGGAAGAAGCGGCCCTGGCCAAAGCCCGTGGGATCGGCGACGAAGTCGGCGAAGACCTCGATCGTATAGGTGGTCTTGGCCTTGCCCTTGATGAACCCAGACACGCTCAGTCCGTTGGTCACCGGCACGGCCGAGGTCAGGACCGGGGCCGGCGCGTTGTTGTTGGCCCCCAGTCCCAGGGCGATGCCAAGTTGTGCGTTCAGGAAGATCGAGTTTTCGCGGATGCCATTGCCCTGCCCAGACTTCACGAACACGCCATTGCCGCCGTTGTCGGCGATGACGTTGCCCGCGCCGCTGACGGTGCCGCCGATGGTGTTGTTGGATCCATTAACGATGTAGATGCCGTTGCCGGTATTGGGCAGCGCGTTGCCGTCCGTGCCGACGCCGATGGTGGTGCCGATGACCGTGTTGCCCTTCGAGCTGCTGATGTCGATGCCGTCGCCGACATTGCCGCTGATGACGGTCGGGAGCGTCGGGTCCGTCGAGCCAATCGTGGTCGCAGACGTGCCGGCTCCCAGGGAGATGCCGCCCTTGCGGTTGCCCAGCTCCTGGTCGCCCTCGGAGCCGGCGAGCCCGCGAAAATCGGTGCCGATGTAGGCGAAGTTGATTTCATTGTCGTGGGCGCTGCCGGTGATGGCGATGCCGTAGCCGTTGTTGGCCGAGATCGTGCCGACCGGGACGACCGAGAAGTCGGGCTGATTGCCGCCGATGACATTGTCGTGAGCGCTGCCGCCGATCTCGACACCATTCTGGCCGTTGGGCAGCACCCGGGTGCCATCGGTGTTCACGCCGATCATGTCCTGCACCACCTGCACGCCCCAGGCGTTGCCGGCGATGTCGATGCCGTCGGCCTTGTTGCCGCCGATGATGTTGCCGATTTCGATGACGATGTTCCCGCCGGTCGAGGTGATGAGAAAACCATTCTGATCATTGCCGATCGTCGTGAAGTCCACGAAGGGCCCGGTGCCGGTGAAGTTGTTGGAGGCCAGGAAGTTGCTGGCCGTGTCCTGGACGACGACGCCGTTCTGCTTGTTGGCGCTGACGACGTTGCCCAGCGGGATGGGTCCGCCGAACATGGTGTTGGACGACGACCCCCCGACCACGACGCCGTTGAGGAGGTTGCTCACCGGTTGCAGGTTACTGCCCAGGCCAAAGTAGTTGGCGTTGATGACGGTGTTGTCGGAGTCGATGATTTCCAGACCGTTGTGGCCATTGCCGCTGACGACGTTGTAGTAGGCGAACGGGTCCATGCCGCTGACGGTACCGGCCAGGGTGTTGCTGTTGGCGCCGATGATGGCCACGCCATCGAGCGAGTTGCCCAGGGCGTCGTCGCCGAACACCGACGGGCCGATGAAATTCCCCTCCAGCAGATTGTTATTGGCGCCGGTGGACAGCAGGACGCCGTTGCCCTTGTTGCCGGAGATGAGGTTGCCCTGCGGCGGCATGGCGCCGGAGAAGTCCACCGGCTTGGTGCCGCCTGGGTTCGCGGGCAGAGTGCCGCCGATGGTGTTGCCGCTGGCCTGAATGCTCAGCAGGATGCCGTTGGCGCCGTTGGGGCGGCCGAACAGGCCGTTCGTGCTGGTGCCGATGTAGTTGCTCTGGACCTGGTTGTCCGTCGCGGTCTCGAGGGCGATGCCGTTGGCCCCGTTGCCGGAAATGATGTTGCGCTGATTGGTTCCGTTGCCGCCGATGGAGTTAGCGGTGCTCTCCTGGATGAGGATGCCGTTGCCCGTGTTGGGCAGGGCATTGCCGTTGACGTCCAGGCCGATCGAAGTGCCGTACACGTTGTTGCCCTGCGTGCCCTCCAGGTCGAGGCCGTCGCCGGTGTTGCCGCTGATGAGGGTGGGCAGGGTCGGGTCGGTCGCGCCCACCGCGTTCCGGCTCGTGCCGCTGCCGAGCAAGACGCCGCCCTTGCCGTTGGGCACCGCGACCGTGCCGGACTTGTCGGTGCCGATGTCGCTGAAGTCGATCTGGTTAAAGGAGGCGGAGCCGGTAATGGCCACCCCATAACCCTTGTTGCCGGAGATCACGTTTTGCGGCACCACCGACAGAGGCCCCGGGCCGCCGATGATGTTGCCGTTGGCGTTGCCGTCGATCTCCACGCCGTTGTTCTGGTTCGCCAGCGGCACCGTGCTGTCGGTGCCCACGCCGATGAAGTTCTCCACGACCTGCACGCCGGAGGCGGAGCCGGAAATCTCAATGCCGTCATTGCCGTTTTCTGCGACCTGATTGCTCAGAAGCTGGATGTTGCCGCCGGTTGCGGTGATGAGCACGCCGTCCTTGCCGTTGCCCAGGTTGGTGTAGCTGACGAAGGCGCCGATGCCGCTGAAGGTGTTGAACGCCTGGAAGTTGCTGGCCGTGTCCTGCACAACCAGGCCGTTGAGATGGTTGGCCGCGGTCACGTTGCCCAGGGGAATGCGACCGCCGAACTGGGTATTGGACGACGTGCCCTCGATGAGGACGCCGTTCAGGCCATTGCCGACCGGCGCCTTATCGTCGCTGCCCAGGCCGAAGAAATTGGCCTGGATGGTGGTGCCGTTGGAGTTGTTGACGCGCAAACCGTTGCCGCCGTTGCCGCTGAGGACGTTGTAGAAAATGAACGGGTCCTGCGTGGCCGTGGTGCCGGCTATGGTGTTGTTGCCCGAGCCGTTGTCGATGGCTACGCCGTCGAGCGTATTGCCCAGTGCCGTCCGACCGCTGGCCGTGGTGCCGACGAAATTCCCCTCCAGGAGATTGTTCGTGGAGCCGTTCGTCAGGAGGATGCCGTCGCCGCCGTTGGCGGAGATGAGATTGCCCTGCGGCGGCCGGACGCCGCTGAAGTCCGGCGGCCGGGTGCCGGGCGGCTCCGCGGTGACGTTGCCGCCGATGGTGTTGACGCTGGCCTGATTGGTCACCAGGATGCCGTCGCCGCCGTTGCCGCGGGCCAGGGTCCCGGTCACGTCGGTGCCGATGAAGTTGTTCAGGACATGATTATTCATGGAGCCGTTGATCTCGATGCCGTTGCTGACATTGCGCGAGATCACGTTGCGCTGCCGGGCGGCGCTGCCGCCAATGGTGTCGTTGGACGAGGTGGCGTTGATGGTCAGACCGTTGCCGTTATTGCCGCCGCCTGTCGTGCCGTCCGGCGCCAGGCCGATGTAGTTGCCGGCGACCAGGATGTTCGCATCGTTGAGCGTGACGCCATCGCTGCCGGCGCTGACCAGCGCCAGCGACTTGAGCGACGAGCCGGCGGAGCCGCTGTTGAAGCTGAGTCCGCCGAAGTGGTTGGCATTGATCTCGACCAGGGGCGTGCCGCTGAAGCCGGGCGCGGTGGTGCCGTCGATGCTCACGGTATTGGTCACGGCCGGCAGAGCGCCGCTGGTCAGGCGAATGATGCCGGCGACCTGGAAGGTGATGACGTCAGCCCCGGGCGTGCTGTTGGCGTTGAGGAGGGCCTGCCGCAGCGACCCGGTTCCGGAATCGTTGAGATTCATCACGGGGAAGACGGCCAGGAGCTGGCGTTGTTCCAGCGGCTCGAGGAGCGGACGGAACCGACTCGGCGGACGGTTGCCCTGGGGGGCCCGGCGGGAGCGGCGGAACCAGCGGGTCGGGTCGAACATCGTACAATTCCTCCGGAAAAAGATGTAAGCAAGCGGCGTTAATGTCCGCTGAGAACAAGAGGAGGGACTTCAGGGGGATACCCGTCAAAAGTGTCGGCGAGCCGCCACCAGGACTGGGAACTTTGGGGCTTTTTTCTCTGCTGGCCGAGTGGACCGTGGCCCCGCCTCAGCACTTGCTACCCTGGAACCGTGCCGCCGGTGTATAATCGAATTGCCCTGGCTCAACCGTCCCCCCGCGACCGAGGCGGCGCTTCCGCTGACAAAGTCCCATGTCCAGCCGCGATTCCGTGACGACCTGGATCGGCCTGATGAAGGCCGGCGACGCGGCAGCGGCCTCGCAGTTGTGGGCTCGCTACTTCGCGCGTCTGGTGGAGTTGGCGCGGGATCGGCTGCGCGGCTTGCCCCGCCGGGCCAGCGACGAGGAGGACGTGGCCCTGTCGGCGTTCCATAGCTTTTGGCAGGCTGTGGGCGAGGGGCGCTTCTCCCGCCTGGATAATCGCGATGATCTGTGGCAGCTGCTGGTGATGCACACGGCACGCAAGGCCGTGGACGAACGCCGCTTCCAGAAGCGGCAGAAGCGCGGCGGCAACACCCCCCGCCTCGAAGGCGAAGCGGCCGAGTTGGCCCTCCAAGAGGTCATCGGCCACGAACCCGATCCGCAATTCGCCGCCCTCGTGGTGGAAGAGTACCAGGTCTTGCTCGGATCGCTCGACGAGGACCTCCGCTCGGTCGCCCTGCGAAGGCTGGAGGGGTACAGCAACGAGGAGATTGCCGGGCAGCTCGAAGTCAGTCTGCGCACCGTGGAACGCAAGCTGTCAGTCATCCGCGGGTTGTGGGAGCAGGACACCTCGAGCTGACGCCGCGCCGCTCACCCTCGTGGTGGCGGGTTGTCGGCGCCGTTGACGGGTACATTGAAAGGGGTGTCGTCTCGAACCGCCGGTCCGCCCCAGGAAGCCGTCTCGCCATGTCTTCGGTATTTGATGAACTTCCCGTGTCCGAGCGCCGCCTGATCGATCGCATCTGCACGCACTTCGAGGACACCTGGAAGCAGGGTCCCACCCCCTCCCTGGAAGACTACCTCCGCGAGGTCGCCGAGACCCTTCGCCCTCACCTGCTGCGCGAACTGGTCCTGATCGACCTGGACTACCGGCAGCGCAGCGATACCACCCTCCTGCCGGCCGACTACGCGCACCGCTTCCCCGAACATTCCGACCTGGTCGCCGAGGTCTGTCAGCACTGGTCCGCACGGACCGCCGTGCCGGCTCCCGGGACACTGCCGGCCATCCCCGGCTTTGAAGTGCTGGAGGAGTTGGGCCGCGGCGGCATGGGCGTGGTGTACCGGGCCCGACAACTGGCCTTCGATCGCCTCGTGGCGCTCAAGGTCCTTCTCGAAGGAGGTTACGCCGGAGTCGGGGCGTTGGTCCGCTTCCAGACGGAGGCGCAGAGCATCGCCCGGTTGCAGCATCCCAACATCGTCCAGGTCTACGTCACCGGGATGCACGAGGGCCGGCCGTACCTGGTCATGGAGTACGTCGCCGGCGGCACTCTGGCCGATCGGCTCAGGGGTACGCCCCAGCCGCCCGACGAGGCCGCGCGGCTGATGACGGTGCTCGCCCGCGCCGTGCAGGCCGCTCACGATCAGCACATCGTACATCGCGATCTGAAGCCATCCAACATCCTACTTCAGAAGACAGAAGACAGAAGACAGAAGACAGAAGACAGAAGAGCAAGTGGCCGGCGCTCGGGATTCTGACTTCTGTCTTCTGTCTTCTGACGTCTCTCCCAAGATCGCGGATTTTAGCCTGGCCCGGCGTCTGGATCAGGAGGTGCGGCTGACCGGGACCGGCCAGGTGATGGGGACGCCCTCGTACATGGCGCCGGAGCAAGCGGCCGGGCGCAGCCATGAGAGCGGTGCCCTGGTCGATGTGTACGCCCTGGGGGCGATTTTGTATGAATTGTTGACCGGGCGGCCGCCGTTTGTGGGGGTGAACGCGGTGGAGACCGTATTCCAGGTGCTGAGACAGGAAGTCGTCCCGCCGCGGCGCTTGCGGCCGGCGGTGCCGATGGACCTACAGACGATTTGCCTGAAGTGCCTGAGCGAGGAGCCCGCCCGCCGTTATGCGAGTGCCCAGGCGTTGGCCGAGGACCTGGACCGCTTCCTCCGCGGTCAGCCGATCCAGGCCCGGCCGGTCAGCCGATTTGAGCGCGTCGCCAAGTGGGTGCGCCGGCACCCCGCCGTGTCCGCCCTGACCGCGGTCCTCCTCCTCGTCACCGTGGCCGGCGTCGGCGGGATCGTCTGGAAGTGGCAGGACGAAGCCCGCGCTCGCGGCGACGCCGACAACGCCCGTCTCGCGGAGACCAGGGCCCACGAGGCGACTGCCGAGGCGCTCCGCAATGAGACGATGGCCCGTCAAGAGGCAGATCGACGCCGGATCGAGTCCGACCGCCGGCTGCTGAACTTGAACCTGGAGAAACACCTGGGCCTGTGCGAGCGCGGGCAGGCCGACCTGGGGCTGCTAGGGCTGACGCGCGACCTGGCCTTCGCCCGCTCGACCCTTCCCGAGGAGAGCGACGATCTCCAAAGTATCCTTCGGCTCAACGTGTCGTTGTGGCGCTTGCAGTTCCACGCCCTGAAAGCCGTCTTCCCCGGCGAGGGGGCCGGCACGCTGGGGGGACTCAACTCTGACGGCAACTTCTACTGGACGCGCGAGCCGGAAAACGGTGTCCGCCAGTGGGCCGTCGAAAGTGGCCGGCCCTGGTCGCCGGTCCTGAAACACGACGGCCCGGTGCGCGACCTGGCGGTCAGTGCCGACGGCCAGGTGATCGTGACCGCCGCGGGCCGCTCCGTCCGCTCCTGGGCCGCCGTGTCGGGAAAGCCGCTCGGGCCAGCCCTGGAACACCCGGCCGACGTGGAACGGGTCGTGCTCAGCCCAGACGGCACGACGGCCCTTACCACCTGCGCCGACAACAAGGTCCGGCTGTGGGGCCTGCCGGAGGGGAAGGCCGTCGGCGAGCCCGTGCCGCTGGCCGGCGCCATCCGGGGGGCGGTGCTCAGTCCCGATGGCCGCTGGGCCGTGACGTGGGACGACCACCGCAACGCCCGCTTGCTCGACCTGACGACCGGGGCGCCCGTGGGCGGGGCCATGACTCATCCGGGTGCCATCCACTGTGCGGCCTTCAGCCCGAACGGCAAGACGCTGGCGCTGGGAGGGGGCAACATCTTCACCGCTGGGCCGGTCCAGTTGTGGCCGACGGAGGGCGGCAAGCCTGCGGGGCCGCTGCTGCGCCACAGCACCGCCGTCGAGTCCGTCGCCTTCAGCCCCGACGGGCGGACGGTGGCGACGGGCAGTTACGACCGGACCGCCCGTCTCTGGGACGTCGCCACCGGCAAGCCGCTCGGCGAGCCGCTGCGCCATGCGGGCCTGGTCGGAGCCGTCGGCTTCAGTCCCGACGGACGGACCCTCGCCACAGCCACCTTTTCCGAGGAGGGGCGGCGGGGAGTGGTCCGCCTCTGGGACGTCGCCTCGTCTTCGCCCATCGGCCCCCCTCTGGCCCACCCGAAGGTCCCAAGCGCCGTGATCGTCCGCTCGGGGGGGACGACCCTTTGCAGCGCCTGCGACGACGGCCACGTTCGCCTTTGGGACATCTCGCCCTGGCGGACGACCGGCTTTCCGGCGCCTCACCCCAACGGTGTCGCCCACGTGGCCTTCGCTGACGGCGGCACGGCGTTGACGGTTGGCCGAGAGGGAGCCTGGAGACTGCTGAGCCCCATCACTGGCCGGTCGCTCGGCCCGGGCGGACGCTTCCCCGACGGCCATATGCCCCTGGCCCTCGCCCCCGGCGGACACACGGGGGTGGTCGCCCTGATCGGCACACCAGGCCCAGCTCGGCTATGGGAGGTCGCCACCAACCGGCTCGTCGGCGAGCCACTGGCCCCGGTCGGGTTGGTCCTGCCGTCGGCCGTCTTCTCCGCCGACGGCAAGAAGCTTCTGACCAACAGCGAGGACGGGACCGCCCGACTGTGGGACGCTGCCAGCGGCAAGCCCCTCGGCGAGCCGCTGACCCACGGGAAGGCAATCCACGCCGTGGCCCTGAGCCCCGACGGGAAAACGGCGCTGACGACCGGCCCCGATGGCTTTGGGCGGCTGTGGGACCTCGCCACAGGAAAGTCGCTCGGCACGGCCTTCGAGCCGGAGGGGGCCGTCGCCCTATTCGAGCCGGGCGGGCACTTCGCCTTCGCCGCGTTCCTCCCCGGCGGTCGCGGCTTCCTGACGACCGACTTCAAGGGGAACGCCCGGATGCGGGACGCTTCGGGCCGGCCGGTAGCCCTGCCGGGAGCCGGGGCGAAGGTGGTGACGATCAGCCCGGACGGCACCCTGGCCGTGACGGAGGCCGTGGACCGGACGGTGCGCCTGTGGGACGTGGTTACGGGGCGTGCGGTGGGGCCGGCGCTGCTGATCGACCTGCCCGCGGCGCGAGCAATCCCGGGGGCGAGTCCCGATGAGGTTTGGCCGCACTGGTACTTCAGTCCCGATGGGCGGGCGCTGGCGGCGCGGCGCCACAACAAAGCGTGGTTGTGGCCGGTGCCGCCGCCGGCGCCGGGAGGGCCGGACGACCTGGGCGCCTGGGCCGAGGCGCTGACCGGCCTGCGCTTGCGCGACGACGAGACGGCCGAGCCGCTGGACGCAGTGAACTGGCGCGCGCGACGGCGTCAGGCCGAGGCGGCAAGGCTGCCCTGAGCAGCGCAGATCGAATCCCGGAATGAGAGTCTGTTGGGGAAGCCGCTTGCGGCTTAGCGGATT